>DASZHL010000041.1:0-34853 GCA_035937855.1 Vulcanimicrobiaceae bacterium | reverse complement strand
AACGCTCTGCAGCAATGATGGGACATTCACTAAATA
The DNA here is from genome assembly GCA_035937855.1 of Vulcanimicrobiaceae bacterium. Taxonomy (GTDB): domain Bacteria; phylum Vulcanimicrobiota; class Vulcanimicrobiia; order Vulcanimicrobiales; family Vulcanimicrobiaceae; genus DASZHL01. The sequence continues at coordinate 34,817 of DASZHL010000041.1, read as the reverse complement.
ATTGATTGCTCGCCGTACAAGCACGTTCCTTTGCGGGCCCGTTTTCAACGTGTTGAATGCAAAAAACAAAATCCGGGTACTTTTGACAGATTGAACCTTCAGCGTTTTTAAACTCGCAATCGTCGAAATTCTTTCTGCGGGGACGTTCGTAATGAGGTTGCTTTCGCCCGAACGTAAGGCTGCAACGCGGACATTGCTATCCGCAATCGGTTTCATGACGACATGATCGATAGTCGGCGTCCCTCCCCAAAAGTGAGGATTCGCATCTAAATCAATTTCTTGGTTCTTTACCCAACGCCGAAACACATACGGTCCGCTCCCCATCGGATGTTCGGCCATATAATCATCACCATGCTCCGTCCAATATTTCGCATCGACGATCATCGTTAGCCAGAGATATCCGGGCATGAGCGGAACGGGTTTTGACGTAATGACATCAACAGTATACGGATCAGGAGTACGCACTTCCGAGATCGTAGCGACACGGGGAGTAAGCTGTGAATTAAACTTTGGATCCTTGATTTTCGCGATCGTGAAAGCCACATCAGAACTCGTCAGTGGATCTCCATTCCAAAATGTGACTCCGTGCCGGAGATGAAATTCCCACACATTGGGTTTGGCCTGCGTAAACGAACTTGCTAGCCAAGGGATTAATTTTCCGCTTCGATCAAAACGCACCAACGTATCGAACATCTGAAGCTGAACGTTTTCCGTCGGGGTCACATTCGTCGCGAGGGGGTTGAGCGTATCGGCATCGACTCCCTGAGAAATAATAATCGTCGTCTCTTCAGCAAATACCGGACGACCGCTCGATAGCGATAGTACGACAAGGAGGACAGAAACGCCGAACGCGATCCGATGATGGATAGGCACAAGGACCTCCTCCAAGGTACGACATACCCGAGGGGTAGTGAGCCTTCCTCTCGACGCCCCCTCCGTTTCGCACGGAGTTTTCGCTCTACGAGTTTGCGCTTACCGCTGAACTAAGTTTCTCGACGATGGTCCGATGGAAGAACGTCGCGTCAGCGGCCGTCCGCGCGCTGATCCAATTTCCGTCCTGCACCACGGGTTGATCGCGATAGAGCGCTCCCGAGTTCCGGATGTCGTCGCCGATGGCCGGAGATCCCGTCAAGGTCCTCCCCCGAACGAGTTGAGAGGAAATCAGAACCTGCGCTCCGTTCCCCATCGAGAAAATCGGCTTTTTCGTCCCATCGAACTCCCGCACGAAGCGCTGGACTTCGCGATTAGTGCGGAGCCGCTCGGGTGAACTCCCTCCGGGAATAAAGAGTGCGTCAAAATCCTCGGCGGTGCAATCGACGACGATCTCTTCGGCCTTGACCGCCGCCCCCTCGTCCAGACCCCGCTTGCCGCGAATTCGCTGGCGAGCCTTCTCGTCGATACCGACGATCGTGATGACCGCTCCGGCTTCTTCCAAGAGTCGACGCGGTTCGGCGAGTTCCGCTTCTTCAAAGCCTTCCGCAACCAACGCGGCGATACGCTTCCCATCAATTCCTTGCATGCGGCTGTTTTCAACGGACTCCCCGCATGATCCCGTCCGATCGACCAATCAATCCGACAGACCGCCCGGAAGGACGCCTCAAAGCCTGCCGCCCGTCTTCTGTACCGCCGCCCGAAGCAGATAAGCGAGTTCAATCTCGATTTTGCCCAGAGGATCGAGAACCTGGTCGGCCATCAACGCTGCCAGGGTTGGATTGCGAACCAGCATGTCGCGCTCGGGGACCTGGTGCCGCGGGTTGATCTCGCGCATGTAGATCCGCGCGTCATACCGGATCTGTCCGTCCGGCAAGAAGTACAGGGGATCGAGGCCGGCCGCATAGACCTCCAAGGAAAGCATGCCCGTCTTTTGCATGAAGTCGATGACCTTCATGCGGAGTGCCGCAATCAGCCGAGCAAGCTGGGGAAGCGTCAGCCGCATCCGCCCCTCGAAGGTCTCCCGCAGCATATCAGGCGCGAAATTCGCCGCCGAAGCAAGCTCCTCGAGCTTGAGTTCCCGATCTGATACGAGTTCTTGGAAAGCGCGCCCGAATGAGGGGCCGCCCGCCGTTCCCAGCGTTCCGTCCCAAACGGGAATGAGATGTACGTCCATAAGATTCATCTCTTCGCCGCTGTGCATGCGATCGCCCGGTGCCGGAGCATTCTTCCGCGCACGCTTGGGTAGGCTACCGTTCCTAGAGTTACTCTCGAGTTCATGAAACGCGGAAAGTGCTACACCTCTCTTGACATGCTTGCTTCATTTATCAATAAATAAGAAGAAGCAAGGTCCTTCTTGAAAGCATGCTAATGAAATCGATCATTCGTATACCGCATTTCACTTTGACTTCTCATGCCGATGAAGTGGATAGCGCACAGACCCTCGATGCGATGATTTTCCGCATGCTTATGAGCGATTCAAACGGCTCGCCGAACGAAGAGATCCTGCGACGAGTTCGCGCATACCTCGATGACGTCATCAGCGCTGCTTTTCAGGACGGTTTTGATCATGCGCTTGACGAAGTTCACCGGGCGTTGTTCTTGATCTATGAAATCACGCTGATCGACCCGTTCCATCCGGCAGCTAAACATCAACACGCTCCCTGGCTCCTGGAGCTACGCAACGGAATTGAACAAGCGTTTTTGAACGCCGACGTCAAACGTATCTCCCGAGAGCTTCCGCCGGAAGCAGATCTTGAGTCGCCGGAGATCATCGGAAAGTGGTTTCACCGAAAAGCAGCGACCCGAACCGCCATCGATCTTCGCGTGGAAGATTTTCTCGAACATCACATGGGCGTCGAAGACCTCAAAAACTTCATTTTGAACGATGCGTTTCTGAATTCTCGTTTTTATGACACGCTCGTGCTCTCCGCGATGTTCTATGCGGACTTCGTGAAACAAGAGATTGCCCAACATCTTTGGGAAGAATGCGGTGAGGGAACGATCGCGAATACCCATACGACGGTCTTCGCTCGCAGCTTACGTACTCTGGATCTCAAGCTCGGACGCGAACCCATCTGGACCGATTGGCGTCCCTACGCCGGATTCAATCTCCATTTTCTTCTGGGGTTGAGTCGCTGCCATTATTTCAAGGCGCTCGGTAGCCTCGCGATGCCCGAACTTTTCGATCCCCTCCGAAACCGAGCATTCAACGCGGGGATTCGTCGGCTCGGGTTTTCGCCCGAACGAGATTTCACGTTTTATTTCGCGCACGAAAAAATCGATATACTTCATGGGCAAAACTGGGTTCGCAACATCATCGAGCCGATCGTCCGCAAAGATCCCCGTGCCGGGCATGAACTCGCCGTCGGCGGCGCCCTTCGCATGCTCGCGTTTCGCCGTTATAACGCCTATCTCGCGGACCTCTTCGGTCTGAGTACCGACTTGCCGCAGGCCTCTGCAGCTTAAGATACGAATCGGCGGTTTGTGCGAAATTCCGTCGGTTCTCCGCCCTCCATCCGTTTCGATTGGTTCGTGCTGGCAACCTGTCTGTGGTTCATCGCCGGCCTACTGGTCGACGGATGGGCGCACAGTCATCTCGACCTCTCGCGTGAAGGTTTTTTCACGCCGTTTCATGCGATGTTCTACTCGGGTTTCGCCGCCGTCGGCGCCGTCGTTTTCGGAACGATCCTGCGACGTCGGAGCGCGGGAATGTCGTGGCGTGAAGCGATTCCTCCGGGATACGAAGGCACGGTCGCAGGCATCGCGCTCTTCGTGGTTGGCGGCGTGCTCGACATGTCATGGCATCTCGCCTTCGGCATTGAACAGGATCTCGCGGCCCTCCTCAGTCCAACCCATCAACTGCTGGCGATCAGTATCGGGTTGATCCTCTGCGGACCGATTCGCGCATCGCTTCGGCGAGGCGATGAACCAACGCCGCTTGTCGCGCTCCTGGCCCTGACCCTCGTCACGATCCTCATCGAATTTTTTCTCATGTGGACGCTCAACGCGCATGCGGGAAGCGGAGAAGCACCCCTTCGGCGTTTCCCAGAACTGTCGTCCCAAGCGCTCGAGCGAATGCACACTTTCCAACTCAGTCATGGGATCCTGAGCATTCTCATCCGCTCGGTCATCACGACCGGCGTTTTCCTCTATGCCGTGCGACGGCTCTCCCTACGCTTCGGAGCAATGACGCTCATTTACGGCATGAGCGCGGCCCTCCTCACACTCATGCGGACCCCGGATGCCACGTCGCTCTTCGTTCAGCTCACCTCAGCGCTCGCAGCCGGGCTTATCGCCGACATCCTCATCGTGCGTTATCAGCAAAGCGGCAAACCCACGCGCTTGCTCCGAGCGATCGCCGCCGCCGTTCCCGCTGCGTGGTGGACCGTCTACATTGCCCTGATTGGCCTGACCCAAAACGGCTGGTGGTGGGAAGTCCACGTCATCTCCGGAGTCGTCGTCTTCGGAGCAGTCTCCGGCCTCCTGCTTTCCTACGTCGCCGAACCCTCAGACCAACACTAGAGGGGTTGCTTCTTGCCGTATGCGTCGTCGCTACGCGGCTCATGTACTGCGGTACACTTCGCCGCTAGGCTCCTAGCCTACGACAAGAATCAACCCCTCTAGGGGCTGGGTGCCACGAAGCTCCATTCTCCATGGATGGAGAGGTGCCGCGGAGCATATGGTGTGCGGGAGCGGCCTCGGCTACGACTCGAATCAACCCACTCTAGGGGCTGGGTGCCTAGGACGCTGAAGATTCTCTTCGAGGGTCGATTGCGATGAAAATCTCACCGTTTTCTACGCGTACCTCGTAGGTTTCCACGGAGTCGAATTCCGCGCCGATCGCCATCCGTCCGGTACGGACGTCGAAACACCAGCCGTGCCACGGGCACGTTACGCGATGACCCTCCACCCAACCATCGGCTAAGGGGGCTCCCTGGTGCGGACAGGTGCCCTCGATTGCGAAAAGCTCTCCGGCAATGTCGAACAGCGCAACCTCGCGTCCATTAACTTGGAGCGAAAGCGTACCACCGCGCGGAATCTCCGCCCGCGATGCGACACGAACGAAGCCTTCCGGCAAACGGCCACTCATCGCAAGCGAAGTTCGCGCGGATACGCCCTGCCTCCGCCATATCAAAAGAGCGCCGCGCGGCGCTTGGGAACATAGGCTTAAAGCAGGCCTCGCGTCGAATGCAAAGCCGCATGTCGTTTCCCTTCGATTTCCCGGTTCGGCCTAGCAAGCGCCGAGTCTTCGGCGTGAATCCGGGTCGTGCGGCGGCCCTCTTCGTCGCGCTCAGCGCGTTTGCGACATTCGCGGCCGCAGCATCGGCGGAAGCTCCGTCCCCCACCCAACTCGGAGCACCGATGCCCTCGTTCGCAGTGCATTTACTCAACAACGACCGTCACATTGAGGGACGCACGTTTGCGGGGAAGATCCTCGTCGTGAATTTCTGGGCGAGCTGGTGCTCGCCGTGCCGCATCGAGACATCAGATCTCCTCACTTCGTATCGAAAGCTGCACGCACCCGATGTGGCCTTCCTTGGTATCGATACGACCGAAATTGCACCGCTCGCGAACACCTTCGCCTCGGCCAGCGGCATTCCGTATGAGATTGCGACGGCTCGCTCCGAAACTGCCGACGCGTTTGGCGTCACCTACCTTCCGAGCACGTTCGTCATCGATAAAGCGGGGATCGTGCGCGCCCGTTGGGTCGGCGAAATCACTCCGGATCGACTTGCGCGCTTCGTCGCCGATGCACGCGCCGGAACGACTTCGACCATCGATACTCCCGACGAGAGAATCCTCGAAAAACTCCTCGATCCCGGAAACTTTCGCTGGGACGGCTCGCCGTTCGACGTCGCAGCAACTGTCGTACGCGCAAAGGCTGCCGTCGACGCGGCGGAAACCTTCGCGGATACCCATTCCGACGGAAGCCGGGCCACCATCGACTACGCACGCGTCCAAGAGCTCGCAGGACGCGTTCTTCTTGATGCGGGGAACGCCGCTCTGCGCGTCGCTAGCGATAGCGATGCCCGCGTTTCCGCCGAGCAACTCATCGCGCAAGGCGATGGAAAACTCGGGCGCTTCGCCGACGCAATGGTTGCGCTACGCGTCGAGCAAAATCTTCGCCCAAAAAGTACGTCGATCGACCTCGAAATCGCCCGCACGGCGTACCGTCTGCACGACTACAACACGATGGTATCTGCGGCGCAAGCAGCGACAAGCACGAAGCCCGACGACGCCGACGCTTGGGAGCTTCTCGGCTTAGGATATCAACGTGCGCGGCATTTCACGCAGGCTCGATCCGCCTATAAGAAAACCGTCGCTCTCAAAGAACAAACTCTCGCGAACGTGCACGGTCTTTCGGAGCGTGACGACGCGCGTGCTGCCGTGATCGGCGCTTTGCTCGACCTCAGCGACATCGAGGTCGCACTCGGCTCGGTCAAAGACACAACGATGACATTCTCGCGGGCTAACGCCTTCGCCGAAAGACTCGATCCGCGTGGAAAGAACGCGTCGCTCCGACAGATGACGCGCGAGCGCGCGCAAGAAGGCGTGATAGCGGCGAAACTCGTCCGCCCCGACGGGAAAACTCTACTCGCGATCACCCGCTGGAGCGGGCCGGCTTTCCGGGGAAGTCTTTCCTCGGCTCCAGCGTATCGCCTGATCATCGCCGGCAAACCTTTCTCGCGAATTCACTTGCGCACGATCGGTCCAAGCGGGACATGGATCTCGTCGTTCTGCGCCGAAGGTTTCTGCGCCCCCAATCGCGTCATGCTCACGCTACCTGCGAGCGGCGTCAAGACCTACGAGTTCCAGCTTATCTCACAGCGCGCGAAACACTTCTCCGGAACGATCCTGATCAAAGCAAGCGACGGCGCGAGCGTCGTCGTGCCGCATCTCTCTTAAAAAAGACTGAGTATGTATGACCGAGATTCTCACGAGCACCGCCGTGCAAGATGCACCGTCACGGAGCGCACAGCCTTCGAGCATCGATCTTCGGAAGATACTCCATTCAGCGGGAAACCATTGGCTGGTCGGCGCCGACATGGCACACCTTCGTCGCCGAACGGAAGAACGCGCAAGCGAGTTCGCCGCACAAAAACGCGTCCTCATCGCAGAACATGAGCCCGTTGAATTGCTTGCAGCTTTGATCGGAGCCCATACGGTGGGCTGCGACGCGTTCTTGGGAGATCCGCGCTGGGGCGCGGCAGAACAAGCCTCCGCCGCGGATGCCGTTGCCAAGGAGGGCGACTCACATACCGAGCCGCGAATCATGATTGCAACCGGCGGTTCGACGGGTAACGTTCGCTTCGCGATTCACCGCTGGGAAACACTTGCCGCGGCGGCCGAAGGCTTCCGCGCGTTCCTCGGTATCGAGCGCATCGACTCAGTCTGCACCTTATCGCTCCATCACGTCAGCGGATTGATGCAAGCCGTGCGCGCGTTAGTCACCGGCGGACGTTTAGTCTGCATACCGTCTTCGGAATTGATTGAGCAGACGCCGAATTTCGATCCGCGAGGATGGTCCCTTTCACTGGTCCCAACTCAACTCGCGCGTTTTTTCGACCGGAAGGAACATCTCGCGTGGCTGCGGGAACTCCGCGCAATTCCCCTCGGCGGCGCACCTGCCTGGCCTTCTCTCCTTGCCGACGCGCGCCGACACGAGCTCCCTCTCTCGATCTGCTACGGCATGACGGAGACCGCCGCTCAATTCGTCGCATTGCCGCCCAAGGATTTCCTTTCCGGAAACGACTCGGTCGGTCGAGCCCTTCCGCACGCTGTGGTTTCCGTTCGTACCGATGACGGTCATGAGGCGGGAGTCAACGAATCAGGGAGCATCGTCGTAAATGCGGCCTCGCTGGCCTTAGGTTATCATCCCAACATTCCAATCGACGTGCCGTTTCGTACCGGCGATCTCGGGCGCATCGACGAGAACGGGAGACTCAACATCCTCGGTCGCAGCGATGACATAATCATCAGCGGCGGCGAAAAGATTGCACCTCTCGAGGTCGAGACGGCCCTCCGCGCAAGCGGTCTCGTCCACGATGTCGTCGTGCTGGGAATTTCCGACTCCCGCTGGGGAAGCGCCGTCACAGCAATCTACGTTCCCATCGAACCGTCGACAACCAGGTCTGAACTCAAGGCCTCCTTACGCGAACGACTCGCGGCGTTCAAGATTCCCAAACGCTGGTTAGCGCTACACGAACTCCCGCGCAAAGATCAAGGGAAACTCAACCGCGAACAACTTCGATTATTCGCAAGCGAAGCAAGCTCCAGTGAATAGGGCTTATCCGCACCTTCATCTCCTCCCATGCCCGAGATGCCATCCGTGCGTTGGGCATGGATACGGAGCGAGTCCCACGCTGGTGCGAGGAATCGCCCGCTCCGCGAGTTTCTTCGTAGCGAACGCGGCTTTGGGAGAACCGTTTTTGTTATAACAGGTCCGTATTCCTCCGCTCTTTCGCGGCTTTCGCTCATCCACGATAACCGGAATTCGCGATACAAACCTGAATATACTCTCGTGCCGCGCATTCCTCTGCTTTACGGAAATGACCGCAGCATCATAAACGAGCTTCGATAGGATGCGAACGGCTCCAAGCCAAGCCTAGCGCCTGCTTCAATACGTTCGGCGTTTCGGCGAAAACTTGGTGCTCTCTGGTCGCAGTCAGGGCCATTATCTTTGACGGGCATGTGGCGACGTGGTACGATAGGGCGATCATCAGCGGTACGCCGAGCGGAGAGGTACTATTGCGAAGCCGGCCTGATCGAAAATGTCCCAATCTCATGCGCAGCTGAGCAAAAACAAGAATAGAAAGGTCGCGCCCATGAACAAAGGGACCTACAAAATGAAGATCATCGACTGGGCTCTGCTCGCTTGTAACTTCATCTGCGTTTCAATCTACTTCGTGAGGGTATTCATGCATGTACACCAGCGCGAGCCCTTTGCAAATTTCTCTGACGGTTTATTCCTCTACCTAGGGATGCTCTGTAGCAATCTCGCAGTCTATAGAATGACTGCAGGAAGCGCCGTGGTGAAGTCTGAAAAGACGCGCTTCTTAAAAATGTATTTCCTCGTGAATACGGGGATATTCTTTGGTTTAATCCTCATAGCGGGTGCCCCGCTCATTACCTCATTATTTTTCCACGATCCTCGCTTCGCTTGGACACCAGTATACCGTTGGCACTTGCTTATCGCATGTGGCTTCCTGGCCATAAACCTCTTCGTGCTTCGAGATCTCAAAAGAATGCGTGATCTCTAGTCCAGACTCAATCGCCGGCGCGCGTTTTTGAGCTCGGTGACGATACGCTGTTTTTTGTATACATATGAAATATCCGCACTTCCCGAAGATGTCGAGGACAGCAACCCTTCGCGGGATACATCTTTTCGCTTTTCGACAAAATTCACGAGCCTCGTTCTCGTATTCCCCGCATCCGACCTACCTATCGAGGCTTGAGGATTTCCTCGACCGGCGTAAGGTGCAGTATCATCTCCTCCGACGGCGCGAAGCCGAGATGCTCGTACATCGGACGCGCGGCCTGCGACGTATGCAGGCGCACGATTTCGCAGCCGCGCTCACGCAGCCAGTCAAGGCCAAAACGCATGAGTTCGCCGGCGACGCCGCGCCGACGCCACGGCGGGCGAACGAAGACTGCGTTCACGTTGCCGGTCCTCTGATCGAAGATCTGCGTACGGTAGTTCTCGAGCATGGAGGCAGCTAAGATCCCGATCGGCACGTCACCCGATCTCGCCATGAAGACCTGGGCCTTGTTGGCGAGTTGCTTTTCGCTGAAATACGCGACGAAACGCTCACGCCATCCGGGACGGAGCACATCGTAATCGTGGCCTACCTCCAACGACATTTCGTGCCGAAGCTGCGCCGCAACGATAAGCGCGGTTCCATCGACAGGTTCATAGGTAATTCTCTCTTGTTCGCTCATCGTGTTGAAGTTTCGACCGGAAGGGATCCTCACCTTCACATTGGCCGCGCTTACAAATCTCCTATGCGAACGCTTTCCTGCACGGAGAAGTACGCGCCTGAATCACGGCACTATTCAAATAGCCTGTGGTATTGTGAAATGATTGATGCACCCTTGAATACTTCGCATAGAGCATAATTTCAGCGTCCGATGCTTGGCCTCCAAAAAATCTATCAGTGATGATCTTTCGATCTACGCAATGAACACCATCGATTACATCTCCAACGCGCTTCATCGTCGACTGCAGTTCATTTAATAAATGAAATGAACTTCGTGAAGATAGCGACTTAAAAGCAGAAACTCTCCCATGTCTGCCGATTTCGTGCGACTTTCTGGGAGCATCTGAGGATGTAAGGATGCCTATTCCTTCCTCAAGTGCGCCTCGAAGATGCTCTTCGAAACGTAAATAGCTTTCGGAATGAGGATTCAGGAACGTTTTCACGCCATCCGCATTTTTCCAAGCCGTAAAGCAAAATTCCTTCACAGCGATTTCCGGCGCAATACGAATTTCCTTTTCGATTCGGCTGTACACGTTCGGCAAATTGCCAGCGATCGACTTGAGAACTCCGAGGGTTTCACTAAGCAAGTTATCGAAGAAAGTTGATTCGTCGGCCGGGTCTGAAGATCTCGGAGACCAAAGGGCTTGACAAGAAATATCTCCCCGATTGGCAATGATTCGCGAGAAGGCATTCGCTACAACGAGGATAGCAATGCCCTTAAGGGGTTCAAAATCACTACGAACGTCGCCCATTATCAATCCTTCCGTTTCAGCAAACGATGAGACGGGTGTGTACTGTAAATCCGCGCAACCCACATTTTGTCGTCTTCCCTCTGCCTCCTCCGCGCATCCTTCGAAAAGACCTTTCCAGGATACGGAGGTCCGTAGGAACATGATAATTGCGTTCCCGGTCAAACCCGAAAGCCCGGCGCCGTCGGAGGGTTCATAAGCGATCGTTTCGTAATCGTTCATCGCGTCGCTGTTTCGATCTAGCCGGAACCGCTCATCTTCACCCTGGCGACTTTTGAGATTCTCCTAGGCGAATGCTTTCTTGCGCCCAAAAGGAGGCACCTGACTCACGGCGTGAGCTAACAAAAGTTTGGTATTGTTAATTACCGCATGCTCCCTGGAAAACATCGCAAATAGCATTATTTCGGGTTCCGACGCTCTGCCTCTAAGATACTTTTCAGAAATAAGGTGCTGTTCTACGCAATGAACGCCGTTGATCGCATATTCGACATCTGCTATCATTCCTTGAAGTGCATTCGTCAAACGAAACGAACTGTGCAGAGACGGCAGCTTGAAAAGCCGAACCTTCTCATTTTTGCCGATATCGCGCGACATGCCGGCAGAATCCAAGGAGGGCTGAAACGTTCGTACTCCTTTGAATATCTTCTCTTCAAGATACTTTTCAAAATAAGGAAAGCTTTCAACATCGGGATTAAGGAACGCTTTCGCATCGCCTGCTACTTGCCGAGCGGTCAAACCAAATTCCACCGCGACAGTACTCGGTGAATCGCGAATTCCCTTTTCAATGCGATCGTGCACTTGCGGAAGCTTGTGAGCGATCGACGTGAACACCCCGAGCGTGTCACTGAGCACATTATCGACAAACGTTGAAAGATCAGTCGAATCCGGAGATTTCGGAGGCCAAAACGGCTGATGAGAAAGGTTCCCTTGCTTGGCGATCGTTCGCGAGAACGCATTTGCCGCGATAAGAATCGCTACACCCTCAAGGGGATCAAAATTACTGCTGCCGCCGCCCATTCTCAATCCTTTCGTTTCGTAAATTGACAAAAATCGTGTGCGCAACAAATCCGCTCGGGCATCTTTCCCGCGCGTCGTTTTGCCTCCTCCAAGCGCCCGCGGTCCCGCAAAATGCGAGGTTTCTTTATGGAGAAGCATTGTTCCAACTCAGTTGCCGGAACGAGGTCGCGAGGTTCACCTATAGGAAGATCGGCATGGAAAGACTTTGACAGGGGGAGGGGGTCCTGGTACGATACGGCAGTCGTCGGCCCGGCGGCATCAACGCTGGAGCCGTTACGAGACCATCCTGATTAAAGGAGTACCCTTCCCACATGCCGCTGACGAAAGAACAAAAAGCCGAGCTTTCCAAGAAGTTCGGACGCTCGGAAAACGACACAGGGTCGGCCGACGTCCAGGTCGCCATCCTCACCACGTCGATCAACCACCTCACCGAGCACCTCAAGATTCACAAGAAAGATAACCACAGCCGTCGCGGTTTGCTCTTGCAAGTCGGGCAGCGCCGCCGTCTCTTGAATTACCTTCAGAAGACCGCGCTTGAGCGCTACCGCAACTTGATCGCCGCTCTCGGACTGCGTCGATAACCCACCCACGCACGCTACGCACGGCACGGCTGGAGTTGATCCCCGCTCGCCGAGAATTGCTTTTGGCAGATCTCAACGACCGGGCACGGCTCGGTCAGCTTCTCGATGCGCATATCCCGGTCGGCTGGCCTCGGAACATCTATGACGAGGGCGTTCTCGCCTACTTCCTCGACCGCTTGTCCCGTGACCCCGACTCGGTCGGCTGGTGGTCATGGTACGGCATCCTCCGCGACGATGACGGCGACCGCAGTCTGGTCACCGGCGCCGGCTTCAAAGGGCCGCCGGTCGATTCGCGGCTTGAGATCGGTTATGGGGTCATTGCGGAGTATCGAAGGCGCGGCATCGCTCGCGAGGCGGTCGAGGCGCTCCTAGACTGGGCCTTCGAGGATCCCCAAATCCTGCTCGTCCAAGCCCACGCGGCGAGCGGAAACGTCCCGTCCGAGCGCGTCCTCGACGCCCTCGGCTTTCAACTCGACCCGACCGAGCGACCTCGCACCGAAGGACTTCAGCGCTACTCGCTAAGCCGGATGCAGCACCATAATCTACGCTGCTTGAGGAAAAATGCAAAACCGAGAACGCCGGCGGATGGATAGGAAATTCCTAGACTCGCTTTACTCAGCGTAAAGATCCTCGATCGAATAGCCAAGGATTCCGGACCTTCCCATAAGCTTGGCGGCGAGACCTCCGCGACCAATGAGAATGCGCGGGAGGTTTGGGGCAACTCCCAATACCGGAGCATCACGCTCAAGATCGGCAAGCACACTGTCGCCTAATGGCGCGCTCCGCCATTTCACGGATCCGATGAAAGTGGGCTCCTTTTGGTTGCGTGTTCCGACGAGATCGATTTCATGCTGACCATCGGTTGACCACCACGATCCGACGTCGTCACCGGGAAGTGCTCCTCGCCCCATCAAGAAGCGGACGAATTCGCACGCCATGGACTCGAAGGCCGCTCCCATGAAGTCGTCAAGAAGCGGGAGAATCGTCCCATCGATGACCTTTTTCCCTAGTCCACGCGCGATTTGCCCGCGATTCATCGCGATAAAACGAAAATAGAAGCGAAAATAATTGTCGGAAATAACATAAACGCCGCGCTTGGTTCGCTCAGGATGTTCGGTTGCCGGCGTCCGCTTTTCAAGAAAACCAAGCGTGAGAAGACGCGCGAGGATACGTTCATTGGAAAGCTTCGCTTTGTCACGGATTTCGCTATGTTTGCTCGCACCCAAGGCGACTGCTTGAAGAGCACGATACGGTGCGCGAGCGTCTTGAAGATCCGTAGAAAGGACAAGTTCGGCAGAGTCGACCAGAGAACTCGCGGGATCGGCGAACAATTCGAGAATATTCTCGCGCAGACTCCGCCTCTGGTCCCATTGCCTAAGATAGAACGGCGTTCCGCCGAGAATCCCGTAGACTCGCGCCTTCTCCTCGGCGGAAAGATTCGGCATGAACAAGGCGGCGTCGCGATACCCAAGGGGGCCGATGTGAAGTTTCGCGGTGAACCGTTGATGAAGCGGCGCAGCTTGCGCATCGAGCGATTCCATGAACGCCTGGGCCGAACCGCACAGTACGAGCATGATTCCGGACGTCTTGCCGACTTGATCCCACCAACGTTGAATGAGCGAAGGAAGCGCCGGAGTCGTCTCTACGAGGTACGGAAACTCATCGAGGATCACCAAGAGGCGCGAATGCGCGTGACGCGCAGCGAGAAAGACCAGGGCCGTCTCCCAAGTGGGAAAGCGATACCCTTCGGGAAGATGCTCGCTTCCGGTCGCGGAGCGAATCAGATCGGTGAAGCCGGCGAGTTCAGTCTCCTCGGTTTGCAGGCTCGCTTGATGAAAGATGACCGGCTTCCCGTGAGCAAAGCGTTCAAGGAGAAATGACTTCCCGATGCGCCTGCGCCCATAGACGAGAGCCAACTGCCCCTCTTCGCGCTCATATCGCTTCTGGAGGAGAGAGAGTTCGTGGGATCTCCCTAGGAAAGGATGTTTCGTGTGCATGATGCCTCATAAGCATCATGCTTGACGAGCATGTTTCTGTCAAGGCTTTTGTCGTTCAATTCGAGGGCGATCGAGGTCATACGCACACCTCCCACGAAAGACTCTCGCTTGAAAAAAGCACATATGAAACAAGAAAAACAGGAGAGTCCTTTGTTTGAATCCGTCTCCCTCGAAATCGGCGGTCGTACGCTGATCATCGAGACGGGCGAGCTCGCCAAACAGGCGAACGGCTCGGCCCTCATCCGCTACGGTGACGCGAACGTCGTCCTCGCTGCAGTCACCGTCTCTCCAACCCCTCGGGAAGGCATCGATTTCTTCCCGCTTACCTGCGATTTCGAAGAGAAAATGTACGCCGCCGGAAAGATCCCCGGCGGCTATATCAAGCGCGAAGGGCGCCCCTCCGAGCACGGGATCCTCTCGGCTCGGCAGATCGACCGCCCGATCCGCCCGCTCTTCCCGGACGGCTTCCGAAACGACGTGCAGATCATCACGACCGTACTCTCGATTGATCCGCAGCTCGACGCCGACGTCCTCGCCGTTTGCGCGGCGGGCGCGGCCCTCGCCGTCTCCGACGTCCCCTTCGACAAGAACGTGGCAGCCGTCCGCGTCGGTCGCGACGAGCACGGAGAATTCATCACGAATCCATCCATGCCGCAGTACGAAACCGGCGGCATGGATATCGTCGTCGCCGGAACCGCCGATGCGGTGATGATGGTCGAGGGCGGCGGCAACGAGATTTCCGAGGAAGATTTCCTTGGTGCAGTCGCATTCGCGCATAAGGAAATCAAGAAGATCGTCGCGGCGATCGATAAACTCGCGAAGAAGGCGGGGAAACCCAAGGGCGAGTATCCGGCTCAAAAAGCAAGTCCGGAACTGCAAGCGTGGATCGAGAAAAACTTCAAGAAAGACGTCGCACTTGCGATGCGCGTCACCGAGAAGCAAGAACGCAACGCCGCCTTTGCCAAACTGAAGCGTCAAGAAGCAATCACCCGCTGCGGGAAAAAAGACGACGAGATCCGCGCAATCCTCGAAAATCCGAACAATAAGGACTTCGAGAAAATCATAAAGCTCATGGAAGAAGAAGAGCTGCGCGTCATGGTCGTCGATGAGAATCTGCGACCCGACGGACGCAAGGCCGACGAGATTCGACCGATCTGGAGCAAGGTCGGCTACGTGCCGCGCGTGCACGGTTCGGGCGTCTTCACCCGTGGGCAGACGCAGGTCTTCACCGCGGCGACGCTCGGTTCGATGAGCGACGAGCAGCGCCTAGACGGGATCATGGCGATTCCCAACAAGCGCTACATGCACTACTACAACTTCCCGCCGTACTCAACGGGTGAAACAAAGCCGATGCGCGCACCGGGACGACGCGAGATCGGCCACGGCCATCTCGCCGAACGCGCTCTGGTGCCGGTGCTCCCACCCCAAGAGGAATTCCCGTACACCCTGCGGCTCATCAGCGAAGTGCTTGAGTCCAACGGCAGCTCGTCGATGGCTTCAGTCTGCGGCTCGACTCTTGCGTTAATGGATGCGGGCGTTCCGATTCGCAAGCATGTCGCAGGGGTTGCTATGGGTCTGGTCTTGCACGGCAAGAAGCACGCGATCCTCAGCGATATCCAAGGCATCGAAGATGCACTCGGCGAGATGGATTTCAAGGTGACGGGAACGGCCGACGGCATTACCGCGAT
Source organism: Vulcanimicrobiaceae bacterium (assembly GCA_035937855.1). Taxonomy (GTDB): domain Bacteria; phylum Vulcanimicrobiota; class Vulcanimicrobiia; order Vulcanimicrobiales; family Vulcanimicrobiaceae; genus DASZHL01. Next base: position 18,874 of record DASZHL010000041.1, on the reverse strand, counting down.
TCAGATGGACATCAAGGTCGCGGGAATCACGCTCGCCGTGATGCGCGACGCGCTGGAACAAGCAAAACGCGGACGCCTGTTCATCATCGAAAAACTCAAGGAAACAATCGCGGCGCCGCGTGCGGAACTGTCCGTACATGCACCACGCATGATCGTCGTAACGATCGATCCCGAAAAGATCAAGGACGTAATCGGACCCGGCGGAAAGGTCATCAATAAGATCGTGGCCGATACGGGCGTCAAGATCGATATCGAGAACGACGGCCGCGTCTTCATTTCCTCGCCCGATAGCGCGGGCGCCGAGAAAGCGAAGAAAATGGTCGAGGCCCTTACGCGCTCGGTGCAAGTCGGCGAAACCTACCTGGGCACCGTAACGCGTTTGATGAACTTCGGTGCATTCGTCGCAATCTTGCCGGGCAAAGAAGGCTTGGTGCACATCAGCCAACTCGCCCCTCAGCGCGTCGAACGCGTTGAAGACGTCGTGAAGATCGGTGACGAGATTATGGTAAAGGTCGTCGAGATCGACTCGCAAGGCCGCATCAATCTCTCACGCAAAGCCGTCCTCAACGGCGGAACCGATACGGAACCCGTCGCACCACGCGGCGGACGTCCGTTCAATCCCGCCGGTGGAGGCGGCGCGCCTCACAGCGGCGACGGCCGACGACGCCGCGAAAACTAGCCCGACTTATGACATCATAAGACGAACAGGAGCGGAGGCGATGGAATGTCGCCTCCGCTTCTGTTTATTTTTCCGTCGCGTCCTCTTGGACTTTCATGGTCGCTCTTACCCGCGTGCGTTCGTCCTCGAACGAGACGAGTTTCTCGCGTTCCTTGGAGACGACCTCGGGCGCAGCTTTGGCGGCGAAGTTCGGGTTGGCGAATTTCCGTTCGAGGCGCGCGATCTCGTCGTCGAGTTCGGCAAGGCGTTTGCGCAAAAGTTCGGGGTCTTCATAGATACTGAGTGTCTGCAGCAAAGCCGTCCTGCCGGCAACCTCACCGCTCTCGTTCGCGATCGGATTCGTCAGGAACTTGATCGTCACATGGCCGAGACTGGTAAGCAAGGTCGTCATCTCGATATCGGTTTGGAGCGCCGCGGGCGCAAGGATCTCGACCTTGTAGTGTGGAGTGAGTCCACGATCAGCACGGTAGCGGCGGATGCGTTCGATAACGCTGATGAGCGCGTCGAAGTCAAGTACCGCCTGTGGATCAAGAGGAATTTCATCGAGTGAAGGCCATGGAGCCGTCACGATCGTCTCGCCGATCTTGGGGAGCGCCTGCCAAACTTCTTCCGTCACGAATGGACTGATCGGATGAAGCAAGCGCATCGCGGTGTTCAGGACGAAGCTCAGGACCGCGGCGCGAGTCGGCGTCGCGATCTTCGTCGTTTCGATGTACCAGTCGCAGAATGTGTACCAAATAAAATCAAGCAAAACATCGGCGGCGACGCCGAATTCGTAATGTTCGTACGCTTCGGTGACGCGCGCGGTGGTTTGATGGAGGCGTGCGAAAATCCAGCGATCAGCCAGCGAAAACGTTTTCCGAGCGGGAAGTTTTCCATCTCGTGGTAAACCTTCCGATAAGCTATGAGCGTAGCGGAGCGCGTTCCATATCTTCGTGTTAAAACGTCTGGCTTCGTCGCAAAAGCGTTCGTCAAAACGCAGTTCCTGCGATTCGAGTCGCATCTGGCGCATTATTCCGAAGCGCGTCGCGTCGGCACCATACTTCGCAATGAGATCGAGCGGGTCGATCGAATTACCGAGGCTCTTACTCATCTTTCGGCCCTGTGCATCGAAGACGAGCGGCGTGATCAGTACATCGTGGAAAGGAACTTCTCCGGTAAACTTCATTCCGAGAATGACCATGCGCACAACCCATAAGGGTATAATATCGCGCCCTGTGATCATGACTTGGTTGGGATACCAGTGCTCAAGCTCCGGTGTCTGCGCCGGCCAGCCGAGGATCGAGAAGGGCCACAAGCCGGAGGAGAACCACGTATCCAACGTATCGGGATCGCGGCGCAGTTCGGTCGTGCCGTGTTGTTCGCGCGCGAGACGGAGCGCTTCTTCCTCCGTCTCGGCTACAATCGGTTGGTCGTCTGGCGTGTACCAAACAGGAAGCTGGTGTCCCCACCAAATCTGCCGTGAGACGTTCCAGTCGCGGATATTCTCCAACCATTGTTCGAACGTGCGACCAAATCTTTCAGGAACAAATCTCACGCGCCCATCACGAAATGCTTGCAGCGCGGAAGCGGCCAGCAATTTCATCTTGCAAAACCATTGCAATGAGAGGAGCGGCTCGACGATCGTTCCGCTGCGCGAACTCAGCGGAACCCGGAGAGTGTGCGGTTCAGTACGAACGAGTGCACCCGCAACTTCGAGATCCCGCACGACGGCGTCGCGCGCGGCGAAACGCTCGAGGCCGCGATATGGTTCGGGTACCTCGTCGGTCATACGACCGTCGAAACCGATCACACTGAGCATAGGGAGGTTGTGGCGCAGGCCGATCTCGTTATCGGTCTGATCATGCGCCGGCGTAACTTTGACGGCACCCGTACCAAATTCGCGTTCGACGGCTTCATCGGCGACGATGGGAATCCGTCGGCCAACCAGCGGGAGTATGACGAAGCGGCCGACGAGATGACGATAGCGCTCATCGTCGGGATGCACGGCGACCGCAGTATCGCCGAGCATCGTCTCGGGGCGCGTTGTCGCGACCTCGATGGCAAAGCTCCCATCTTCAGAAATGTAGCGCAGATGCCAGAGAAAACCGGCGCGTATCTCATCCTCAACCTCAGCGTCGGAGAGAGTCGACTGAGAGACGACATCCCAATTCACCAAGCGCGTTCCGCGATACATCAAACCAGCGCGGTAGAGTTCAACAAAAACCTTGATAACCGCGGCGGAGAGGCCTTCATCCATTGTGAACCGCTCACGTTGCCAATCCGGTCCAAAGCCGAGTTTGCGGAACTGCTGATCGATGATGCCGCCGTACTCCTCGCGCCAGCTCCAAACCCGCTCAAGGTAACGCTCACGGCCCAGTGACTCACGGGAAAGCCCTTCGCGAGCGAGTTCGCGGAGCACCACCATCTCGGTAGCGATAGCCGCGTGATCCTGCCCTGGGATCCACACGGCATTATGCCCGCGCATCCGATAAAAGCGCGTGAGGAGGTCCATCGGAGTGAAGGTCGATCCGTGGCCAATATGGAGCCGTCCCGTGATGTTCGGAGGCGGCATTGAGATCACGAACGGTGGACGCGTCGGATCGGGATCGGCGTGGAAGACGCCAATATCTTCCCAGAACGCATAACGACGCGCCTCGACCGCAGAGGGATCGTACGCTTTAGGTAAGTTGGACGCAGATTGGGTCGGCACGGTCGACATAGGCGAATTATGTTAGGGCGGGAGGAACCGATACCCTATGCGAGAGCCCACAATTGGGTGCACGGCAGGGCTCCACCCGTACTCCTAACTCCGCCTCCCTAGCCGCTTTATCCGGGACGACCCTTCGCCACCGTGGTCCCCGCATTGTATACTCAAGGGATCATGACCCGTGCCGCTCTTCACCAGCTCGTTGACGAGGTTTCCGATAGCCAGATCGACCGCATCGCCGAACTTGTTCGAGCGGTGAATGCGAACGATCGAGTGGGCATCCAGCTTGCCCTCGCTCCTGAAGTTGAGCCGGAACTTGACGAGATTGCTAAGGACGAGGACCGCCAAAACGCGGAACCCATAGACCAGGTTTGTTCCGCCGAGGAATGGGGTTAGCGGATACCCCATCGGAAGTTCCTTATCGGACCTCGTGCAAAAAGTAAATTAAGAAACCTTCCCAAAGCACAACACACTTTTACCGGGGAGCGAAGCCGCGATACGGCTTGAGCGGGATGAGCTCCGTGTCCATCATGCCCTTTTGCTTGAACGGGAGCGTCGCGACGATCGCTTCGGCGCCCGCGAGATCATCCGCTTCGACGACGGCGATCGCACCCGGAATATCTCCGCGTGTCCAAATCGTTCGGAAAAGTCCGTCCGTGTATAATTGGCAGGCCTGTCGTCCCTCAGCATCGAGTTCGGCCGAGAATTGGTCGTGCGTGAAGGATTCGGTCTTCCGACGCGTGATCATGAGAAATTGCATGTGCTTTCATCCTCCATTCAAAGCGGGTTTCCTGTGGCGACGATCGTCGTTCGGGTGACGCCCGGCGCCCGGAGCCCTTCCCTCAGCCGTCTCGGAAATACAGTCGAGATCCGCGTAGTCGCACCGGCCTTGGAAGGCCGAGCGACCGAAGCCGCTCGCAAAGCCCTGGCTAACGCTCTCGGGATACCGCAGAGTCGCGTTACGCTCGCACGCGGTGCCCGGTCGCGCGAAAAGGCCTTCGACGTGGCAGGCGTCGAACGAGCGGAAGCCTTCGCGAAAATCGACGCGGCACGCCGAGACCCTAGAAGCAACGGGAGAAAGCCGGCCTCATAGCGAGAGTATAACCGATGGACAATTCTCCTCGGGCAACGAAGCGACACATCTCGCGCCTGCGCTTTGCAAGCGGAGTGCTCGCAAGCGCGGCGGCATTGACCGGCACGGCCGACGCGCAATTCGGCGCGCCGTTCCCTCTCTCGACGCAAGCGCCCCTTACGCCGACGATGGCGATCGCGGTCGTCGGCCCGTTTACCGGCGATTACGCGGGCCTCGGCACGCAGATGGAAAACGGCGTGCATGGAGCCGTCGACGAAGCAAATCGCTTGCGCAGTTCCTTCGACCGCTTCTTTACGGTGCGGACGTTCGATGATCAGAACACCACCTCGGGCGGAGTTCTCGCTTCGCAGTTCGCGATCTCCGATACAAGCATCGGCGCGGCGATCGGACATCTCAGCGGACGCATCACCGAGGCGACGGAACAGCGTTACGATCAATCGAACCTACCGCTCATTGTGCCGACTTCGAGTTACGAGGGCGTCACCGCGCACCAACACCCCAACGTCTTTCGCCTCCCCACCAAAGACTCGGTGGAAGGACGCCTCGGCATCCAATATCTCATCAACACCTTCAAAGCAAAAACGATCGCGGTGCTTTCGCAGGATGGCGATTACGGCACTGATGTCGCCGCCGCTGCGCTCGCGGAACTACGGTCCCGCAAACTCCCACTCGCGCCGCAACGCTTCGCTCGCAAAGACGCGGATTTCGCGGACGTCGCTCGCAAGACGCTTGCGGCGTCACCCGATGCCGTGTACTTAGCGGGAATGATCGCCGACATGGGTCCCGCCGTCGCGGAATTGCGAAAGGCCGGATACACGGGACCTTTCCTCGCATCACAAGGCTTTTTCGATCCGTCGACAATCGCGGCGCTGGGGAAGAACGGACACGATTTTGTTGCTTCGAGTTCAATGCCGCCGTTGAATTTCGCTCCGGCGGATTCCCAACTGCTGCAAGATTACAGCGGGCACTACGGAAGGATGACGCCGATCTCGGCTTTCTGTTATGCGGCCGCACAGATCGTTATCGCCGCCTCGCGCCGCACCGCCGCTGCGGATCGAGCAACGCTTCTCCACGCCTTGCTCGCGCCGATCCCCGCGACCACAATCATCGGTTCATTCCAATTCCAACCCGACGGCGATCCCCTCGACCCCAATCTCTATTTCTACCGAATCAAAAACGACACATGGAGCTATATCCAATCTGCCCACCCTTCAACGTTCCTCAGTCGTTAAAGGAATCGATTTCGTGGACCGCCAATCGCCGCGATCATGAAGGCTATTTCCATTTCCGCGCCCGGCGGACCCGAGGTGCTCCGTCTCGTCGATTTGCCGACTCCCGCTCCCAAGGCCGGAGAACTTCTCGTACGGCAAAGCGCGATCGGCATCAATTACATCGACGTCTATCTTCGGAGCGGCGTCTACCCGTCCGCAATGCCGTTCATTCCCGGCTTGGAAGGCGCGGGAATCGTCGAAGCCGTCGGACCGGGCGTGAGTCTCTTCGCACCCGGCGATAAAGTCGCATACCCGCAAAATCCCGGCGCATACGCCGAATATACGCTTCTTCCGGCCGAACGCGCCGTCTCCGTTCCGCCGAATGTCCCCTTGCGCGAGGCTTGTGCACTCATGCTGCAAGGAATGACCGCACACTATCTTTGCCACTCGACTTTTCCCGTAAAGCCCGGCCATGTCGCGCTCGTGCACGCGGGAGCGGGCGGCGTCGGGCTCCTCTTGACCCAACTCGCAAAAGCGCGCGGGGCAAAGGTCATCACCACGGTTTCGACGGAAGAAAAAGCAGCGCTCTCGCGGAGCGCGGGCGCCGATCACGTCATTCTGTACACCTCCAAAGATTTCGCGGCAGAGACGCGCCGGATCATCCCCGGCGGCGTTGACGTTGTTTACGACTCAGTGGGAAAAACGACATTCGACGCAAGTCTAGAATGCATTCGACCGCGCGGCATGATGGTGCTCTTCGGCGGATCGAGCGGGCAGGTGCCCCCCTTTGACTTACAACGGCTCTCCGCCAAAGGCTCCTTATTCATCACGCGACCGACCTTGGGGCATCACGTAGCCGAGCGCGCAGAGCTCGTTTCACGCGCAACTGATCTCTTCGGCGCGTATGAAACCGGCAAACTCCGCACCCGCATCGAATTCGAATATCCCCTTGCCAACGCGCGCCGCGCCCATACGGACCTTGAAGCGCGAAAAACCACTGGGAAACTCCTCCTCGTCCCCTAACCCGGTTTGAGAGGGCTGTGCGTGCGCTTCGAAGGAGTCGACTTTATGATCGTCGCATGTAATATTGGTGCGGCAGCTTGCAGCACTTGTCCGTCACTCGAATACAAATCCGTCACCGAGTTGTCATTGAAGAAGATGTGCGTTTTCGGATCTCTTTTGCGAATCGCACAAATCTCGGAGAACACTTCTCGTGGATTACGACTACCAAGGAGCGGATATAAGAATATCCTATCAGGATGAGATAACATAAAATCAACTCCCGCAAGAAGGACATTCTCCTTACTTCGAATGGAGGTATCTGGAAGACTCATTTCAACACCGCTGGAAATTTTCTTCCCTTCTGGACTCAAACACGGATGGGCACTCAACACGGCAGGAGGTAACTGCTGATGCTCGTGAAGGTTCTTCCCAATTGCCGCCGGCGACTCGTCGCACCCCGGAACGCTCGTCAGAAGGCCGACGGTTGCAGTCGCGACTTTGAAAATAGAGATGGGGTCAACGGAAGATTTCAAACCCGAAAAGCTCCTGGGAGAATTCTCGCTCATAAACTCCCATACTTTTTATCCTAACAAGAGACGTCCCTGTTCCCGCATACCGCATTTCGCAAAGGATCAGGTGTTCTTGCTCTTGCAAACGCGTCCTTGCTTCTCAAAGTAGCGCTGGTGATAATCTTCAGCGGGATAAAACGTTCCCGCTTCCACGATCTCCGTGACGATCGGGCGCGCGAATCGGCGACCCGCTTCTTGTCTGCTCTTTGAGGCCTCGGCGGCAACGCGCTGAGCTTCCGAATGATAAAACACGGCTGAGCGATACTGTGAACCGACATCCGGACCTTGCCGATTCATCGTCGTCGGATCATGAATGGCCCAAAACGTCTCGAGAAGCGCCTCATAAGAGATTCGTGTCGGGTCGTATTGAATCTGCACTCCCTCGGCGTGCCCTGTTTGACCGGAGCAGACATCATGGTAGGTCGGGTTCGGCATGCGTCCGCCGAGATAGCCGGCGGTAACGTCGAGGACGCCGGGAAGCGCACGGAACTCCGCTTCAACGCCCCAGAAACATCCAGCGCCAAAGCTCGCGGTCTCGAATCGGGGAGAGCTTGTATGGGAAGAAGTCATGCATCCTCCTACCCCGCAAAAGAGCGATCGGTGTCAGAACATTCCTTGAAAGGTCATGTAGCGATATCCTATTTCGCATTGCGAAGAACCGAAGGCCGATCCGCGCCGGCGACTCTCTCATGGCAGGATCGAAACGTCGGCGAAAATGCGTGCGTTTCCGAAGGAGGACACTTTCAGATTTCGGAAGGAACGGCTTCATGTACAAACATTTCGTCCTCACCGGCGCACTCCTGGGCATCGCGACATTGTTAGGAACCTCAATGGTTTCCGCTCAAATGTCCACCGACACCCCTCCAGCTCCCACCGACGCCCCTCAGATGACCACCGAAGTTCCGGGCGGCAATACCGGCGGCGGCATACGTCGCGGGATCACCCAGCAGAACAACTCCGGCCAAGTCGGCGACGTCACCGTCTTTCCGCGCGGCGACAAAAGCTTTGTCGTCGTAAGGATTGAGGGCTTTCCCCCCGAGCACATCGAACCCGCACACTTCCATCGCGGACACGATTGTTCGGCGATCGATCCCAAGCCCGCGTTCGCTCTCAATCCGGTCATCAATGGGCGTTCCGAAACGCTCGTCTCAGTTACATCCGACCGCTTGTTCTCGGGAAATTACGTCATCAACGTCCACCAATCCGCAGCAAACCTCAAGCACTACGTAGCCTGCGGCGAACTAACCCCCGGCACATAATTGTCGCGTCAGGAACTCCGTGGCGTCGTCGCGGCGGCCCTCATGTACGCATAGTACACATCGGGCCGCCGCGCCTCGCCACGAAGCTCGTGACACAACAATTGTATGCGTCTTTCTTCGCTTTGAGAGTGCTTTGATTCGTGTCGTAGGCTAGGAGCATAGCGGCGAAGCGTACCTCAGTACGTGAGCCGCGTAGCGACGACGCATACGGCGCGAAGCAAAGTGCTCTCGGGCGATCGAGCTTTTCGTGGAGCCCTGGAGGGGCGGGAGCGAAAAGTCGTCGAGTAGACTTTTCGCACGATGCGAAAAGTCGGGCGTCCCCGTGAAGGGAGGAGCTTCATCCCGTTCCTCACCCCGACACACGGCTAAAGGCCCATCAGGCGGTTGAGGCAAATTACCTACAGCGGGAAACCCTCAACCAACTGACAGACGAGGAGTAGCACTCCTAAACACAAAATCAGCATCTTTCCGCGCTCTCTGCCGCGCGCGGCCCTCGTACATGGGATGAAGCACTTGTCCGAACCTTTGTTGCAAAACGGCCAAAATCAAGTACGTGTGAAGAAGTTGCTCGACGTTGCAGTAGCACACGCAACGCGTTACCTTGAAACAGTAGATTCACGCCCGATAGCAACGACTGCTTCGCCGACAGAATTACGCTTGCGACTCACGAAGCCGTTGCCCCAGGATCCGACTGAGCCGGAGCAGGTTATTAATGAACTCGTTCGCGATATCGACGGCGGAATTCTCGGATCGACGAACCCCCGTTTCTTCGGCTGGGTGATCGGCGGCACGCTTCCCGTCGCGCTTGCGGCGGATTGGCTAACATCCGCCTGGGATCAATCCGCGGCATCCAATTTGAGCGCCCCGGGAGAGGCGGTCGTTGAGGAAGTTTGCGGCGATTGGCTTAAGCAACTGCTTGGAATTCCGTCCTCGGCATCCTTTGCCTTTGTTACGGGCAGTCAGGCAGCGCATACGACGGCTTTTGCATCCGCTCGACATAAGTTGCTCAGAGACCGAGGCTGGAACGTTGAGGAGCGGGGGCTGGCAGGAGCCCCCCAGCTACGAATCCTGACGACGGAGAACCGGCACGAATCAATTCTTCGGGCCGCCCGTCTCGTTGGCATTGGAACGAATGCGATTGCCTACATCCCCGCAGATAACCTAGGTCGCATCGATACCTTCGCACTTGAACATGCGTTACGGCAGTCGGCTGATGCGCCGACCATTGTGAGTTTACAGGCCGGCGATCTCAATACCGGCATCTTCGATCCCTTTGCAGATGCGTGCCGGATCGCACATGAATATAATGCCTGGGTCCACGTCGACGGGGCATTCGGCCTATGGGCGGCGACGAGCAATGAATACCGCCGACTTCTGGATGGGGCGCAGCATGCCGACTCATGGGCTACGGATGGACACAAGTGGCTGAACGTGCCATACGATTGCGGAGTTGTCTTCGTCGCCGACCAAGCGGCTCATCACGCTTCCTTTGTGCAGAGCAGCAGCTATTCCGTGCCTATCGAGCACCTACGGAATCAGAAAGATTGGAACCCGGAGTGGTCGCGGCGAGGTCGAGGTATTACGGTATATGCCGCCATCCGCGCGCTGGGTCGTTCCGGCATCGCTGAAATCATCGATCGCTGCTGCACGCTTGCCGTTCGATTAACCACGGGTATCGGCAATTTGGACGGGGCGGAGATTCTCGTGACGCCGACCATCAATCAGGGCCTCGTGCGTTTCCTCTCCCCCGACGGTAACCACGATCGTCAAACGGACGATATCATCAAACGCATTCAGGCCGGCGGCGTTGCCTACTTCGGCGGAGCGGAGTGGCACGGAATGCGCGTCATGCGCATATCCGTCTGTAATTGGGCGACGACGGAGCACGACGTAGATGAAGCCGTCAGGTCGGTGCGCGCGGCGCTTAGCGAGCAATGAAGTCCGAGCGAGTTGCGACGTGACTTCCCTGTTCTCCAATCGCCTTCTTCTTGCGATCATCGTAACGACTACGGGGCTGGTACTTTACCATGTCGTTATTCGTGGGGCACGCGATGCACATTCTCCCCTAGAATTTATCATGATCGCATACCTGACGGGTTTCACATTGGTCGCTCTGTTAGGTTATTGCACGAATGCATTGTCGATTGCGGCGGCGATAAGCCCCAGAATTTTTCTGCGCGGCATAGGTCTTGGAGTCGCAACGGTGCTTATTGAAATCGGCTATATTTATGCGTACAAACGCGGCCTGCCGATCACGATCGGAGGGCTCACCAATCTCGCGATAGCTACAATTGTACTGGCCCCCATAGGGGTTATGTTTTTTAAAGATCCATTGACGATGCGAATGATGATGGGCGCGCTGGTAACCGTAGCCGGCGTGTGGTTGATGAGATCGTAGCCGAGCAAACAGAGCACGCATGCACGACAGAGGGTTCTGTCGTGTTAAGGAACGGTTTCGGACGTTTTCCCCGTTCTCCAATTTCGAGACGACCGTAGCGTGGCTAGTTGACAAACGAAGACGTGAGAAGGGCTCGCGAATGGTCTTTTTTCGAGCAATACTAAAGGCCCATCAGCCGGGCTATTACCAACCGCTGCATCTCACTCGTTCCCTCGCCGATCTCGTTGATCTTTTGGTCGCGATACATTCGCGAAACCGGAAACTCATCCATGAAGCCGTAGCCTCCGTGAATTTGGACCGCTTGGTTCACGACGCGATTCGAGAGTTCGGCAGCGTACAATTTCGCAAGACACGCACTCATAACATAGTTCCGACCCTGGTCCTTCTCCCATGCGGCTTTAAGCACCATCAGCTTGGCATGTTCGATCTCACAAAGCATGTCGGCCAACTTAAATTGAATCGCCTGGAATTTCGAGATCGACTGGCCGAACTGACGGCGTTCTTTAGCATACTTGAGCGCCTCCTCATAGGCTCCCACCGATTGCCCAACAGAAAGCGCCGCGACCGAGATGCGCCCTCCGTCGAGAATCGTCAGAAATTGCCGCAAACCCTTACCCCGTTCTCCGAGAACGTTCTCTTCGGGGATCAACGTATCCTGAAATGAGAGTTCCCGCGTATCCGATGCGCGCCAGCCCATCTTCTCGTAGCGCTTGCTGCGCGTGAATCCCGGCGCATCCTGCGGAACGATAAGGTTGGTGATCTCTGAACGCCCTTGTCCGTCGGTGCCCGTGATCGCGGTGATCGTCGTGCCGCCCGTGACGTCGGTGCCGGAATTGGTGATAAAGGCTTTGGTCCCGTTGATCACCCACGATCCGTCGCGTAACTCGGCACGCGTCCGCGTTCCGCCCGCATCGCTCCCGGCGTTTGGTTCCGTCAAGCCAAAACCCCATAACATTTTGCCTTGGGCGATCGGGACGAGATATCGCTGCTTCTGTTCCTCGGTCCCAAAAAGCAAGAACGGCGTGCCGCCGAGCGAAACGTTTCCGGCAAGCGTGATTGCCGTCGACGCATCCGCCCGAGCGATCTCCATGACGGCCAAGGCATACGAGACCGTATCCCCGCCGGCCCCACCGTATTCCTCGGGAAAGGGCAAGCCCATCAAGCCAAGATCGGCCATCTTTGAAAGGAGATCATAGGGGAAGTCGCCGCTTGCATCCATCGCTCGCGCGCGCGGAGCCACTTCCTCGCGGGCAAACTCGCGACACAGGGCCTGAATCGCTTTTTGCTCGTCGTTCAGATCGAAGTCCATAACGCAAGGTATCCCTTCGCCACAAGGCCAATCAGACAATGCCGCGCAGTTTTCCGAAAATCGTAGCGGGACCCGCTTCCCTCAACACCTGCTTGCACGTCTCGGGTCCCGGCGCCTCGCGAAAGGCATATCAGATTTCGTCTCGGGTTGGGCACCGCTGCCCGAGGATATATCGGAAATCGCGGAATCCAACACGGTGCTTTCGGAGCGAACGACTCAATGATCCATCTGCATGCCGTCACGTTGATCTATCCGAACGGCACGCGCGCCCTCGACGCCGTCGACCTCGCTATCGAAAAGGGAAGCTTCGTCTTTCTCGTCGGCGATTCGGGCACCGGAAAATCGAGCCTTTTGCGCTTGCTCTATCACGAACAAAAGCCCACCAAAGGCGAAGTCATCGTCGACGGAGCGCACATCGAGCGCCTCAAGCGCCGACGGGTTCCGGCCCTGCGCCGCAGTCTGGGCGTAGTCTTCCAAGATTTCAAGCTGCTCCCCGATATGACGGTCTGGGAAAACGTCGCCTTCGCTCTGCAAGTAACCGGCGCCCCATCTCGCGACGTCATGCGCCAAGTTCCACGTGCCCTTGAACTGGTGAGCCTTTCCCATAAGAGCCGCGCCTTTCCGAACGAGCTCTCCGGCGGAGAGCAGCAGCGCACGGCGATCGCCCGCGCGATCGTCAACAATCCAAAGCTCCTCCTCTGCGATGAACCGACCGGAAACCTCGATCCGGCGACGACCCACGAAATCGTGGAACTCTTGGACCGCATCAACCGAAAGGGCACAACCGTCATCGTTGCCACCCACAACGCAACAGTCGTCGACCGGATGCGACGCCGCGTGATTCGTCTTGAGAACGGCCGCATCATCAGCGATGAACCCCGCGGCCTCTATACCCATCCGCGCCCGGAACATGTGGAGGCGAATCCGTAAATGGACTGGGGAAACATCTGCTTTTTCTGGGCCGAAGTTTGGCGGAGCTTCACTCGCAACCTCGGTATGCAGGTAACCGCGATCGGGACGGTCGCGCTGATGATCATCATGCTCGGCTCGTTCCTCTTCGCCCGTGAGGCGCTTATGCAAGTCGGCGACCGCATCGTACAAAAATTCGAGATCTCCGCCTTCTTAACCGACAACTCCGACGCCAAAACCGAGGAGGCCATCCGAGTGAAGCTCAGCCATGATGCCCGGATTCGTCATGTGACCTTCATCTCGAAAGACCAAGGTCTCAAAGATCTCCAACGCCGTCTCGCCGGGCAAATCGATATAGCGCTCCTTACCGAAAACCCGCTTCCCGACGCGTTCCGTGTCCAAGTCGTGAATCCCGACCGACTTGACGAAGTCGCGAGCGACCTCAAAGCTCTTCCCGGGGTGGCAAGCGTGGAATACGCTCAAGACGTCGTTCGCCGGACCCTGCAACTCCTCGACGTAATCGCACGCATCGGAATTGGCCTCATGGCTCTGATGGTCGCGACGGCGGCAATCGTGATCTCGAACACGATCCGTCTGACCGTCTTCGCGCGAAGGCGGGAGATCGCGATCATGCGCTTAGTCGGCGCATCTTCGGCCTATGTTCGCGGTCCGTTCATCGTCGAGGGAATGCTTGACGGCATCGTCGGCGCGGCACTTGCCCTGGGACTCCTCGCCTTGGCCGAACATTTTCTCATACCGCGCATGACGGCCGCCCTCCCCTTCATTCCCGTCGACGTTCGCTCAATTCACAGCGTTCATATCGCGCTTGAACTCCTCGGCATCGGCATCGCGGTCGGAATGGTCGCATCGTGGCACTCAGTCGGCCGCTACCTCCGCACGTGACGCGTTTGCGCACGGCTGCGGGGATCAGCTTCGCTCTGCTCCTAACTGTCGGGAACTCTGCGGCTCAAGCCGATCATCTGCACGATCGCATCATTCAGAATCAAAAAATGGTCCATGACACGCACGCTCGCTTGCAAGTCAAAAAGGGCCAGCTCTCGGCGAACGAACAGCGTTCCGAGGCACTAAAAAGCGAGCTGCGTGCAACCTACGGCGATATCACTCAAGCGAATGCGGAACTCGACCGTCTTCAAAGCGAGGTTCGCTGGAACCAGCACAGGCTGGCTTGGAACAAGCGTCAACTCGACGCGGCGCAAGATTCCCTTCGTCGGCAGGATGATGCACTGCGGCGCCACATCGTCAGCGCTTACAAGTACGGTGACCTCGGGTATATTAACGTCCTCCTCTCATCGACCTCATTCAGTGATTTCGTCGAACGGTGGGATGACATCCGCCTCCTGATTGCGACCAATGAACGGACGGTTCGGGGGCGCCGAGAAGCACAACGACGCGTTGCCCAAGCTCGCCGGGCCCTCGAAGCTCAAGAAATCGCGCTCGAAGCAGCCGACGCTCAAATTCAACAGGAACAAGAGCGCCTCGCTGGTCTCGCCCAAGAAAAAAAGAACCTGCTTGCCGCCGTCAAGGAACAGCAACGCCGGGTCGCCGCCCAGATCGTCCAGCTCGAGGAAGTCTCCGCCCAAGAGGAAGCCGAGCTGACCGCCTTGATCCAGGAGCGGCAGCGCGAAGAAGAAGCGCGCCGCGAAGCACAACGGCGAGCGGCCCTTCTCTTGGGACAAAAGCTCCCACAAGGCTTCGGGGAGGCCCCGCGCACACTTGCGTGGCCTGCCTTCGGCCCAATCACGTCGCCCTTCGGCTTTCGACCCGATCCGTTCACGGGAGCCCTCCGCATGCATCCCGGGATCGACATTGGAATTGCCAGCGGGACAACGGTAGCGGCGGCAGCGGCCGGCCGCGTCATCGTCGTCGAAACCGGATATAGCGGCGGCTACGGCAACCATATCGTCATCGATCACGGCGGAGGCATCGCAACGTTGTATGCCCACCTGTCGCAAATATTCGTCGCCGAAGGGCAAGATGTCCAACAAGGACAGGCAATCGGAGCTTCCGGAAGTACGGGGTATTCAACCGGGCCTCACCTCCATTTCGAGGTCCGCCTCAAGGGGACTCCGATCAACCCCCTCGGTTGGTTACGCTAACGGTGCGTCCAAATCACTCTCTCACCAACCTATCGAAACCCTATCCTCCTACCGAAGCGTTCAATAGAGAGCAACGCCTGTGTTTATGAATAGACATCGTCTTCCCACCTTGGCTGCCCTGGGTGCCCTACTTCTTCTCGGAGCGGCGATTTTTGAACACGCCGAGGCCTCGACTTCGTCATTTTTCAAAGATGAGCGCGATCTTCGTCTTCTCAGCACGGCCCTCACTCGCGTTGAACGCGTGTACTACCAGCCAATTGAGACACAGAAACTCCTCGACGGGGAAAGGGTCGGCCTCGAAGCTGAGCTGACCCACTTGCACGTTTCCCCCGCTCGACTTCCCCAGCTCACCGCCGACGGCGACCGCAATCACGATATCGCCGCGTTACAGCGTGAAGTTGAAATCGCACTCGACCGCGTCGACGCTAGCCCGAAGGTGCATGTCGATCCGGTTGAGGTCACTCAATCCGGCGTGCGCGGCATGCTCGCGGCCCTCCACGACCCCTACACTGTCTACCTGACTCCCCGTGAGATCAGCACCCTTGAAGAAACACTCAACGGGGGTGACTTCGGCGGAATCGGCGTGTACATTGTCCAGCAGACCGGAACCAATGCCGTCTTGGTCGATCCGATCGAGGGAACGCCTGCTGCAAAAGCCGGTCTCAAGCCTGGTGATGCGATTCTCACCATCAATGGCCAAAGTATTCATGGCATGAGGCTCGATGACGTCGAGCATGCGATTCGCGGACGAATCGGCACCATTGTGGTACTCGGGGTTCGCTCACGAGGCACCAAGCATTCCGTATCGATCGTTCGTGATCGTATCTTCGTCCCGTCCGTGCATGCGAAGATGATTAATAATACCGTCGACTATGTCCGCCTCTCCGATTTCGGCCAAACTTCCTATGAGGAAGTACGAAAAGCACTACTCGACGGCAAAGCTCATCACGCCCAAGGCTACATCCTTGACTTGCGAGACAATGGTGGTGGGCTTCTGGAAGCGGCGGTACGGATCTCCAGCCTCTTCATCGCGCACGGAACGATCGTCACCCAAGTCGATCGCAACGGAAACCGCGCCTCGGAGCAAACGACTCAAAGCGATATCGGAACGACGCCACTGGTCGTTCTGCTCAATAAATACTCGGCCAGCGCCTCGGAAATCACCGCAGGTGCGATCCAAGACTACCATGCCGGCACGATCATTGGGACGCGTTCGTTCGGAAAAGGCGTCGTGCAGAGTATTTACGAAACCGACGACGGCGGAGCGCTAAAAATCACGACCGCGCGATACCTCACCCCCAACGGCCGGTCAATCGACCATCATGGAATTGATCCCGATATCATCATTCATCAACCTGCCGATGACGTCGCGGTGCTCGGAACCGCATCTGACGCCCAGCTCACCGCAGCCGAGAACTACTTGCAGCAATTGGCTCGGAGGTAACATGACCCGTGCTTTTTCCGCCTCCCTGGCCCTTCTGCTACTCGCCTCCGGCGTCATGGTGGGTATCGGCCCCGCCGCAAGCGCGGCGCTTGAGCTTTCGGCGCAAGAGCGTAACGAACTTTCCATGAGCTATTCGTTGATGGCCAACGAATATTACGAAAAAATCCCACCGCAAACTCTCCTCTCGGGGGCCCATACCAATCTTCTGCAATACCTGCAGCGACGCGGCATTGAGCGCCCGAACTTACCGTCGGTTGAGGCGAGTGCCGACGAGCACACGAACGAATCGCTCTTGCAACACCAGGTCGCGGACGCCGCGTTCAAATATGGAAACAAAATCGGCACCAACGAGTTGACCTGGGCTTCTATCGCCGGAATGCTCGGCTCGGTTCACGATCGCTATACGATTTTCCTGAGCCCCAAGGACTACGCCGCCTTGAACGAAGGCTTGGACGGCGGAAACTTCGGAGGAATCGGCGTTTCCATCCACGTCGACGAAGCGACAAAGCTGCTCACCGCAGTCGACGTCATCTCCGGCACTCCCGCGGAACGCTCCGGTCTTCAATCGGGCGACGTAATCACGGAGGTCGATGGGCAATCCACGAAGGGACTAACTGTCGAGCAAGACTCCGTCCATCTGCGCGGTAAACCGGGCTCAGTCGTTCGCCTGACGGTTGTTCGCAATGGAACTCCGCTCTCCACTCCGATTTCCATCGTGCGAGAAACCATTCACGAGCCGAGCGTCTATTCGCACATGATCGGCGCGAACATCGGCTACGTACGCTTGAGCGTGTTCGGCGAGACGACGACGCAAGAAGTCTCCGCTGCGCTTAAACGACTCGAAACCCAAGGCGCCAAGGCCTATGTCCTTGATCTGCGCGACAACGGCGGCGGATATCTCAATGCAGCGATCGGCGTAAGCTCTGCATTCATCGACAACGGTCCGATCGTCACCGTATCCTCGCGTTCGGACGGCCCGACGCAATATGACGCGGACGCCGGCGCCCTACCTTCCCGCCCGCTCGCGGTCCTCGTCAATCAATATACGGCCTCCGCCTCGGAGATTACCTCGGGTGCCTTACAAGACGATGGAGTCGGAACGCTGATCGGCGTGCGCACCTTCGGGAAGGGCGTCGTCCAAACAATCCACCCGCTCCCCGACGGATCCGCAATCAAAATCACGACGGCACGCTACTTCACGCCTTCAGGACGCGACATCAATAAAGTCGGTATTACACCCGACATCATCGAAAGCCAACCAAAAAACGCGCGCTACGGCGATTTGAAAACCGACCATCAGTTAAAAGCCGCGCTCGGTTATCTCCAGCAACAGCTTTCAAAACTTAACAATTAATACGCGCATCCTTGTCGGCAAGAGCACAAGCGAAATCTCCGAGGATGAGCTCAACGACCGTATAGCCGCTTATGTTTCGCTCACGTTGGACCTGGGTGCCGGCGACGCGAAAAATGCGCTCCGCTTGGCCCGTCTTAGTCCGGAGACGCTTGTCCTTGCCGTTGACGCTACGTCCGACGCCATGATCGAACAGTCGGTTCGCAGCACGAAGAAACCAGAACGGGGCGGAGTTGGAAACATCATCTTCCTAGTGGCGGACATCAATACGCTTCCACGCGCCCTCAACGGTCGTGTAAACAATCTCCTTGTCACCTTGCCGTGGGCGAGCCTCCTCCGAAGATTGGTAGTGGGCGATCCTTTCACGCTTCAGTCACTGCGGCGCATTCTCGCAGGAGATGGAAGTATGACGATCGTCCTCAATCTCGACCCCCTTCACCAACGTGTTCCGCGTGAACTTGAGGACCTCGCCACGCCCGATCTCAAGAGCATGGAGGACCGAATGCGTTCTCGATACGCAGAGCAAGGCTTGCAGATCACTCGCATGGAGCGCGTCTTAGGTAAAGAGAAGCGAGAGATCGGTTCCGCCTGGGCAAAAAAACTCGCGCAAAATTCGAAGATCGAATTCCTGAGAATCGAAGCACGGCCGCAGCCCCCCTCAAGCGAGGATGTTGCCTAGTATTACAGCCGTAGCTGTAATACTAGGCTCTCCGCAACACACGAGAACGCTAGCGGCCCATTCTCTGAGCTTTGTCGCCTATACCCAATTGCCTTGGCATCTCATCTAGAACCACGTACGCGGCCGCTGCAATAGTAAAGGCATCTTGGATATCCCCGTCTTTTA
>DASZHL010000040.1:0-16128 GCA_035937855.1 Vulcanimicrobiaceae bacterium | reverse complement strand
CCCCCGCCGAATAGATCGTATTAGGAATGAGCGTCAACAACAGCAACGTAATCGCCTGGGGAAAAACCAGTGCCGGCATCACGACATACGCATATACCAACGCACAGGGCACACCCACCGCCAAACGTAGGCTCTGCCCACGCCACCAATCGCGGCCGAAATTCAGGTTGACCAAACCCAAACTGAGGAAGGCTGCGGCTATCAAGACGATCATGAATCCTCCTGGATGAGTTCCGGAACGGTGACGAAGCGGTATCCGCGACGACGCAGATTTTCGACGATCAAGGCAAGCGCCCCGACTTCCTGCGAGCGATCGCATTGACTGGCCGTAATGCCGCCTGTACAAATGATTCCACGATTTCCATCATGCAACACCAGAATGCTTCCGGGTTGTGCATCAAGCACGATGCGCTCGGCAATCGTACGAGCCCACGGTTGTTCCTAATAGTGGACAAGCGTCGGCCGCATATCACGCGGAACCGAGCAACTGCGCACGTGCCGCGCGAATGCGCGCACGGAAATCAGGACTCCCGAACGTACGAAAATCGTCGACGATCAGTTCATACCGTGGATCCGCCGATGATGTGCTTTTGAGCTGAATTAAATCAGGAACGGGTTTGTCACGCTTGAGCGTGATTGCATACGAACGTCCGGCGGTCGTTGCCCAATAGCGCGGATCGGTGAAATGCACGACGCGGTTCCCGTGCGCTGAACCGATCGTTTGATCGACGGCGAGAAGGTAGCTCGTCGAGAGGTCCCCACGCGGAGCACGATTCGGAAGGTCCCAAATCCCGTCATGATCGACTTTCCCATAGAAAAAGGCTACGTCGACCATCTTTTGCGGTACAAGCTCAATGACGGTTGTGCGGCCATGCCGATCGCTCAAGCGATATTCGGCTTGCGAGATTCCGTCGAGATCGCTCATTCGGTATTCCTCCTTGAGGATCGGACCGCGTGCGTAACGGAGCAGTAGCGATACATGAATCGCCGAGTATCCGATCACGGCGTGCTCGGCACTTCGTCGCACGAATCCAACACCCACGCCGATCATGCCCGCAAAAAATGCGAGCGTGACCAACAGCGGAAGAAGTTGCCGCACGCTCACGACGCTCGGGCGGCATCGTCGAGGAAACGATTACACAGCGCATCAGCCTCGCGATTCTGCTCCCGCGGCACATGACCAATATCCACCCCTGCGAAACGTCGCAGGAGCATTCGCGCACGGGCGTGGAGAGGGATGAGCATCGGATGCTTGACGCGGTAGACGCCGGTCAACTGGCGTACCACCAACTCGCTGTCGAGACGAATCACCACTTGCTCCGCGCCGAGTTCAAGGGCCGCTTCAAGGCCGGCGATCAAACCTTGCCATTCAGCGACGTTGTTGGTCGCTATGCCAAGATAGCCCCCGGCTTCACGAATAAGCGTTCCGTCCTCAGCGAAGAGCACCGCAGCTCCGGCAGCCGGACCGGGATTTCCCCGCGAGCCGCCGTCCGCGAAGAGCTTGAGCTTCACGCGCGAACTCCCGACCATCCGAATCGAGCGAAAAATTCCTCGGCGTCCTCACGTGCGATTCCCGCCTGAACAGTACGTTCAAGGAGTCGCTCGCGATCGGGAGCGGCTTTCGCCAACAAAACGCTCACGTCACGCTCATCGGACGCGGAAATTCCGCAGCTCGCCGCCGCCGGTACAATCGCCGACGTATAGGGCGGGACGGGGAACGTCTTTCCGTCGACGATTATCGTGCATGCATGTTGAAGCGTCTGCAGTACCAACGGCGTTCGATCGCCTTCCGGGATAAACGTCTCGCGTCCAAGCCTAACCCGTTCGAGGAGGAAGTGGGAATCGACGATCAAGAGTGAACGATCCGCGGATCCATCGACAAAAGTTAATGGATTAATCGCCTCATCGTGTCCCGCGCGATAATCGAGCACATCCGCAGCTTTTTGGACGTGCAATTCGCGCGGTTTCCCGTCGAGGCCGAGGCGATTCCAATCAAAGATGCGATAGGTCAAATCGCTGCTTTGCTGCAATTCGAAGAGAATGATGCCGGCTCCGATTGCATGGAGCGTTCCAGCCGGCAAATAAAAGACATCACCGGGTGCGACCGGCACGCGACGAAGAAGCTCTTCGAGCGATCCGTCACCGACGCGCTTGAGATATTCCTCGCGCGAAACATCCCGCGTCCATCCCAGGACCAATTCCGCGTTGCTACTCGCCTCAAGGACGTACCAACACTCGGTCTTTCCGTTTGCCTTTCCTTCGACCCGCCGCGCATATTCGTCATCGGGATGAACCTGCACTGAGAGGGCCTGCCGCGCGTCTATGAACTTGCTGAGGAGAGGGAACGGCGCCGTTGGGTCCAGACGACCCATCAGCGCCTGTCCGAGCAACACGCGGATCTGCGCGAGACTCGAACCGGCGAAGCGTCCCTCGCGCACGACATTGTCATCCCAGCATTCCCAAGACTCGCCGATCGATTGTGCCGGATCTCCTTGCTTGCCGTAACGACGAACGAGCGCGTCTCCTCCCCAAATGAGCGGCACCAGGCGCGGTTTGAGAAAGATCGGTTCAAGCAAGGGGAGCGTCGTATTCATAAAACGCTCCTTCGCGGCCGAAGCGGGAGCCTACTCTCCGATACCACTATGATGGGGGCAGAGGTACGACGCGGGCGATAAGTTGCACGTGCGCGTCGCTTCCCGGCGTCCCGGCCGCCAGACCGTGATCTGTCGCATCGCTGTGATAGACGAGCACGATCGCGTCACTTCCCGTCAGGACTCGAGGCGAATCGACGATGACGGTCGCCGTTCCGGCGACCGTGGCGGTGAAGCCGCTGGAATTTCCGTTTCCGTCGAGCGGTCGCGCGATGGGACCGTCGGAAGCGTAGGTCACCTCGAACAGACTATAGACTCCAAATGCGATCAAGTGCCGGAGGGAGACCGTCACGCGATCGCTTCCGCCCGACAGATGCACGATGCTCGCGCCGCCTTGTGCGGCAAACCACTCTCCGAGGGTGAATCCGAGCGACCCGCCGCCGGCGTCATAGGCAAGCGCCCCCGCCGGATCCGCAATACCGGCATTGCGCAGACCGGCAGCGTGCGAGATTTGTTGCGGACCCGTCCCCGCTCCGGAAGTGGGATCTTGCACAAAGACCTGCGGATCGATCGGCGGCTCAAGACGTGCCGCGCGTGAGAAATCCAGCGCATATGCCTCGAAAACCAGCGGCGCCCCAGGGATCGGCATTTGCGTTGGACCCGGGCTTCCAACTGACGCCGGGATTGCCGTCGGAGCAGCGGTTGGGATCCCCGTCGGAGTCGGCGTGGTAACCGGGGTTGTCGTCGGAGCCGGGCTCGGCGTCGCCGCCGGCGTCGGCCGAGCAGTTGCGGTCGTCGGTGAAGGCGTCGCCTTTGACTCCGGAAAATCGGCGGAGACGGGCGCGTTAAGGAAACACATCGAAATCCCGAAAAAACCGACGAACGCCAACGCGGCTTGTCCGCGCGAAAATAGATCGACTCGATTCCACTTCATGAAGACGAGGAGTACTTCAAACGATTACCGCCGACCTTGCCTTCCGCCAATGCGCCGACGCGGCCGCCGATGCGTATGCTCGGAAACCGGCGTTTGTTTCCTATCACGTTTCAGCCGAGCTATCGATCCCTTCGATTGGTCGCAAGCGTCATGTCGAGCGTTCTGTTGTCACCCAAACCGAGCGAAATCAGGCCTTAGTGCAAGACCTTCCCGCAGGACGGAGCTTTATTGGTCACCCGTTTCCGATCGTCCCAACCTTCGATGCGCTCTCATGGTTCAGCTTGCAGTGGCACGTCGACGCGCACGCGAATCTCGACGCCTCCATCAGCGATGTTCATCCGCTGACGTATGACCTTTCCAACACAGCTACGGATGTGACCGTCGTTGTCACACATCTCTACGCGTATTCTGCGACCTACGCGGATGATTCCAGCAACGCCCCCGATGGCGTCACTCACATCCGACTCGAACCGTATCCCTTCATTGTGCAAAAAGCCGGGGATGGATTCTTGTTCACCGACCTCTTCATCTCCAATGCCGACGGCCTTCCGGAACGCGTTCGGCTCGCCGGGTCTCACGATAAGAGCTTCGTTATCGACTATCAAACGCTCAACGGCTATTGGCTGATCCGCCATGTGCACTACGAAGAAACCGCGCTTGCCCCGCTGGGCACGATGCGCGCCCACGGCATCATCGACGCGGATTTCACGGCGTACACCTTCCCCCTAAACGCGCCGCCGGAACTTCTCACACTCCCTCCGATGCGTCTCAATCCCACGCCGTCTCCATCCGCCGATCCCACTCCACCCGGAGGTCCGTTCTGAAGGTCCAGACCGACGAGGATCTCCTGAGCGTAAAGCTGCACGATCCGCGTGAGCGTTTCATCGTCGTTCCAACATTATTTCCGCTCTCATCGGCGATATTTGTTGAGCTTGAGGAAGCCTTTTTTGCCTCCCGGTCGGGTTGATGCCAGGGCTAGCGTCGAATCCGGTGGATTGCGGAGGAGTTCGATGAAGCGATCCCGATCTTCCGGTTTAAAGGCAAAAACAGGATATTTGCCGATCATAGGGGTGCCTCCGCCATCATCGCGTCGCTCTTGCATACCATCTTCAAGCTCACGACTGGTCTCGTATCGGTCCTCCCGTCGGGTTCTCTCGAACACGGCTAACGCCATCATTGGTTTTGGAGGGTTACGAAAAGGCTCGGCGGGGTAATCGATTTGTTCTTGTCCGAGACGTATGAAGTCATCTTCTTTAGCTGGTGCGGTACACTCGTCGGTAGGATGGTCCTGCATAATATTTTCCCTTTTTGCGTTCGGAAGCCGCCCCAAAGCCGGGGTCGTTTGGAGCATACATGATTTGCGTCGCCGCGCCACATTCCGAGCAAGCGCGCGGAAGCGCAGCAAGACGCTGAGACTGAGAGCTTTGCAGTGCGCTTCGACTCCCAATTCCTATGGAATCGCATCGCTTCATCCTGGTTTCAGCGATTCCCTGCGAGTCTATCGCGTCGGCACCCCGTGAAGATTTCAAATCGCCAAGGTTTCGCCGCTGGGGGATTACGTCTCGAAAATCCGCCTTACACCCAGTTGGTCAACGCTAGAGATGCCGCAATCCGCTGGTAATGACGAATATTGTTGGTGACGAGGACCGCGCCGGCCGCTAACGAGTGCGCCGCGATCATCATATCGAGTTCTCCGATCGGTTGGCCCGTCGTCACCAATTGGTGCCGAATATCCGCATAGAAGTCCGCCGCTTCAGGGTCCCAAGATAGGATACGGATGGTTTTCAGAAATCGGCGGACGCCGAGGTGAAGGCGATGTTCGGGAGGTAAACGCTTCAATCCATACATCAATTCCGCGCGCGTTATCACCGATATGCACACCGTTGCGGGGGGAAGCTCCGTGAGTCTTGCTTCGATGTGGGGAGAACGTCCCTTGATGATGTAGCTCGCGGTGTCCGTATCCAACATATGGAGCATATTTAAGGGCGTTCCTCATCGGCGAAGAGATCGCGATCTTGCGGAGGACGATTCATCGGGCGCTCGACCATGAAATCGTCCGGTACTTCGACGGAGCGCATAAAGTCAAAGAATTCCGTCCAAGCCTTCCTGCCGGGGGAGCTGGACAAGAGCACATCGCCGGTCACGTCATCACGAGTAACATAAACCTCGTCTCCCTCGAAGCGGCATTCAGCCGGGAGCCGAACCGCTTGGCTTGCCCCATTCTTGAAAAGCTTGGCAACTCGAACTTCACCCATACGCAACCTCCGAAAGGAGTGGTCTATCCACCAGTATAGACTCCCGACAGAATTGTGCAAGTACCGGCTCAGGATAGTGCGTCGAGGACCACGCTAACCGTAGCGGCCGGTGAGGTAATCTTCGGTGCGCCGATCCGTCGGTTTGGTGAAAATCGCCGATGTCGTTCCCACCTCGATCAGGTCTCCGAGAAGAAAGAACGCCGCGAAGTCGGAGACACGTGCGGCTTGTTGCATCGAGTGTGTGACAATTGCGACCGTATACTTCTGCTTTAAGTCGTGAATTAAATCTTCGATCTTGGAGGTTGCGATCGGGTCCAAAGCCGCGGCCGGTTCATCCATGAGAAGCACCTCCGGTTGGACTGCCAACGCACGGGCGATGCAGAGTCGCTGCTGCTGACCACCCGATAGATCGAATGCTGAGCGGTGCAGCCGATCTTTGACTTCATCCCAAAGAGCTGATGCACGCAAACTCCGCTCGGCGATCTCCGCCAAGACGCGCGCATCCCGCATTCCATGGATGCGCGGAGCATAAACCACGTTTTCGAAGATCGACTTGGGAAAGGGATTGGGCCGCTGGAAGACCATGCCGATGCGATCACGTACCGAGACGGGATCGACTCCGGAACCGTAGACGTCCAGATCGTCGAGAAGCACACGCCCGCTTACTCGCGCACCAGGGGTCAGATCATGCATCCGGTTCAGTGCGCGCAAGAACGTGGATTTTCCGCACCCTGATGGACCGATGAAGGCCGTCACCCGCCGCTGGGGGATCTCTAAATTGGCGTCCTTCAATGCATGAAAGCCGCCATAGTGCACGTTAAGTTTCTCAATGACGACCTTCGGAGCCGACCCCGCCGCGACCTCAATCATACGGAACGTCTCTTTCCAAGAAGTCCGACGCGCTCCCGGCACATGCGATTCCCGGCCCGTGTTCTCCGACGGAGAACGCATCTCGCAAGGTGAGTTCTTGCCAATGCGCTTCGAGCCAGGCAAGCCATCGCAAGCGGAGCTCCAAAGACATCCCCTCGACCATCCTTCAAGAATAGCTCTAAAAGATTATCATGAGGTGAACACAGCATGAACTTTACGTTCGCAAACCCAAGACCGGCACCCGGCACGTCGCGAGGGCGCGGGCGCTCGGCAACAAACCGCAACTCACGCTCAGAGCTTTGGAAAGCTCTTTTCTTTTTTTATCACTGATGCAAAATTCGTTTCGTTGCGTTTCAAACTCCGGGCGGGCGGCATCGTCGGTATGCATATCCTTGGGTACGGCACTCGAAAGGGGGTCCACATCGCTATCCACGTTGGGAAAGGTGCACGTGAACACTGAACCTACTCCAAGTTCGGATTGCGCACTCACGCTGCCGCCGTGCGCCTTCACGACATGCTTGACGATTGCAAGCCCAAGACCTGTGCCGGCCGCCTCGCGAGCACGCGAACGCTCGACGACGTAAAAACGCTCGAACACATGCGGCAGATCCAGAAACGGAATCCCCTCTCCGGTATCCTGCACGACCAGATGAACGGCCTCCGCATCGCGAGAGACCCGTACGTCGATCCGGCCGGTGGGAAGCGTATACTTTAGCGCATTTTCGACGAGATTAAACACCACCTGAGTCAAACGATCCGAATCACCGTTCATTTCGGCGGGATGAAGTTCGGAAGCGAGGGTGATCCGCAACTCCTCCGCGCGCGGTTGCAAATTTCGCAGGGCGTTCTCGACGATCGGCGCCAAATCGATGCGTTCCCAGCGCAAACGTAGTCGCCCACCCTCCGAACGAGCAAGATCGAGAAGATCCGCAACCAAGGTGATCACCCGCTCGACCTCTCCGGCTATCAACGGCAGAAATTTCTCGCGCGGCTCTCTCTCTTCGGGCATGTCGAGCAGGGTTTCCACCATCAACTTTATCGCGGAGAGCGGCGTTCGCAATTCGTGCGACACGTTGGCGACGAATTCTAGGCGCATGCGCTCGCGTTCGGCTTTCTCGGTCTCATCAATCACCAAGACGACCGCGCCGCCCTCGACCCCAAAAGGAGCCGTTGTTATCGAAAGCGTCCGCGCACTTCGAGCAGTCGCCCAAACGATGGGACCGCGCGAAGTTTTTCCCGCAAGCGCCTCGTCCACGCGTCGATCAAGGTTAATCGATGGAAGCACTTCGATCAGTGAACGACCCGAGACTGGGCGCGTACCGATATCGAAGAGTGCTTCGGCGGCTGAGTTGATCTTCACGACATGGCCCCGTTGATCGAGAATCAGAATGCCCACGTCGAGCAAACGCAGCAATATGTCAAGATCCACTCCGCCCGACGAGGACGTCTCGCTTTGGGTAACGGTCACGGCTTCCTTCGGGGCATGGCGCCTCTCGTAGAGGACTCCCAGTTCAAACCCGCCCACAATGCTCGCCAGAAAAAGGACTATCTCCAAACTCGTCATGTCGTAAGCGGCCGGTGGTTTCGCGGCGGTATATTCACGCTTTGAACAAATAGCCGCGACTACGCACCGTGATGATGTGCGTTGGATTGTTCGGATCGAGTTCGATTTTCTCGCGTAGCCAGCGAACATGGACGCTAATGGTTTGCTGATCACCCTCGAAATCGTACCCCCACACTTTATCGAGCAGGGTTTGACGCGTCACAATATACCCTTGATTTTCCATCAACACGCGAAGCAACCCGAATTCCTTGGGTGCAAGCGCAATCTCTTGTCCACGCACGATTAAGAGTTGTCGCGCCGGGTCAAGCACGATTTCGTCGGTTGTAATGGGCTCGTTACGAGTTGCGTCCGCACTCGCCCGTCTTCTTAAACGCGCTTTAACGCGGGCCAGAAATTCATGTAGAGAAAACGGTTTGGTTACATAGTCATCGGCTCCGAGTTCGAGTGCAAGGACCTTATCGATCTCCTCGTCTTTCGCCGTGAGCATAATGATTGGGACCGAACTTGACTTGCGGATCTCCTTGCAAGCCTCGATGCCGTCAAGAACCGGAAGCATGATATCCATGACGATCAAATCCGGGTGTTCGGTGGCGGCTAAAACAACCGCGGAACGTCCGTCTCCGGCGGTGGTGACCACGTAGCCGTTGCGCTCCAAATTAAAGCGCAGTGTTTGGACGATCGCGATTTCGTCGTCCACAACGAGAATTTTCTTTGTCGGCGTCGCCTCAACAGGACTCAACAAGTGATCGTGCATATCAACTCTTCTCTCACTTCATGCTCGCAGGCCGCCCAAAGTGCGCTGTTCAATCTCGGACCGATCGTCTCCAGGGTCGAAAGTACGGGAGGGATCACCATCGGCAACGCACGCAACGATTTCCGGGCGTATGCCGAACGTTCGTTCGAAAAGATCCGCTTTGAACCGCGCGGCCTCAATCTCCGGGACGATCGGTTGCCAAGCCAAAGCGACGATTTCAACCGAATGAACCCCGAGCGTGATTTCGACACCCGTCACCAAGCTCAGGTGCCGCCGATCCAGCCCGTCGGCGATGCGCAGCAAGGCCGACAATCCGGCGATACGCTTGCGCGTCTGGGGTTCCGCCGCTGCGTATTCGGGATGCGTCAACTTGGGCATCGCCTTGCGATGGTACCGGACGAGTGCTGCGATCAACTCAACCTGATCTCGGCGCCAGCCGGGTAATCCGGCGCCCCGGAGAAGATACGCACCGTGCTTATGATGCGCACTCGCATTGATGCAATGGCCAATATCGTGCAAAAGCGCCGCCGCAAAGAGTACGTCGCGATCAAATGCCTCGAAGCCGTGTACCTCGCGGAGTCCGTCGAACAATTGCAAGGCGAGCATGCCTACCTCAATTTCATGGGAACCTCCGCCATGAAAGCGGCGTGCCAGCTCGTGCACTGCATCCAAGCGGCCCGTCCGTTCGTCACCAAGGCGCCGTTGAAGCTCTTGGTCACGCTCGATCGAATCGAGGACGATACCATCTCGCAGTGCGCGATCACAAACTCGAAGCGATTCTTTTCCGATCATCTCAAGCGACGCAATGGCGACGGCGTTTCCGGCTACGATGATGTCGCTGCGGCGAGGATTCATTCCCGGAAGTTTGCGGCGTTCGGCGGGTGAAAGACGCAACATCGTCCGTTGAAGGTCGCGCATCGCATCAAGACGTAATTCGTAGCCGTGAACCCGCCCGTCAGGCTTTCCGCGCCGCGCGGCATCGAGCGCGCCGACTCCCATGATCGTTCCCGACGTTCCGATCATCATATCGAAACGATATTCGCGAAGCTGTTCGGCCACTGCCCCAAGTTCTCGACGAATGTGCGCGTCCATGCGCCGGGCTGCTTCATTTTGGTCGCGCGCGTCGCGTAAAAATTCTTCAAAGAGCCGCAGACTGCCGAGCGGAACGCTTCGCAGGAAATACGGCCGCTCGGCATCCCCGACGATGAATTCAGTCGAACCGCCGCCTATATCGACGATACACGACATACCCTCACCCAAGGGGTACCCTCGACTCACGCCGAGATGGATCAGCCGCGCTTCGGCATTCCCGTCGAGCACCTCGAGTTCGATGCCGCACGCCTCGCGTACCGCGGAGACGAATTCCTCGCGATTCGCCGATTCTCGGACCGCAGAGGTCGCAACCGCGCGAATGTCTTCAGCCCCAAGAGCACGCGCTTGTTCGACAAAGCGGACGATTGCCGCGACGCCTCGCGCAATCGCCTTGCGGCCGAGCTGACCACGAGTGAGGGTCTCTCCCGATCCTAGTCGCACCATCTCGCGCTGGCGAGCGAGCGTACGTGCGGTTCCGAAAAACGAATCAAGCTCGACCACGATGAGGTGAATCGAGTTGGTACCCACGTCGATCGCCCCAAAAACCATCACTACGAGCCTACGTGACGAATCCCCACCAAACCTCCGCTATCCGTGATTTTCCCCGAAAAACACGTTCCTAGAGCGGTCTGCATGTCGATGTGGACGTCGTTGCCCTCTAGGCCTGGACCCCTTCAGCGCTCTGGAAGCCAAGCTGCTGGGAGACCTCAAGAGCCATTCGCTTGGCCATCGGCGCAAGCTCGATGACCCGCTCACGCGTCATGCGCGACGTAGGACCTGAGACCGAGATCGCACCGGCGACTTGACGATGACGATCGAAAATCGGAACCGCGAGGCATCGCACACCATCCTCACGCTCCTCGTTGTCGAGCGCATAGCCGTTTTTGCGGATGGTCTCAAGCTCGGTTTCGAGCCCGGCCCGCGTTGTGATCGTCTGTTGCGTAAACCGCTTGAACGGCGCCGCGCTTAAGAACGATTCCAAGCGTTCGGACGGACGAAAGGCAAGAATAGCCTTTCCGGTCCCAGTGCAGTAGAGGGGCGCGCGCATGCCTGGAGCGGTGAACATCTTGACGAGATGCAGACTTTCAACCTGATCGAGATAGATCACCTCATCGTCAGTTGCCGTCACGAGGTTCGCCGTCTCGCCTGCACTCCGCATCATGCGTTCGAGATAGGGGTGGACGACGATGCGTAGGTCCAGATGCAGGTCGGCTGCATTCGCTAAAGAGAAAATCCTTGCTCCGAGATGATAGCGCGAGGTCTCCGGGTCCTGTCGAACATATCCGCGATCGGAAAGCGTCGATAGCAAACGATGGACAGTACTTACGTGGAGATCAACGATATGCGCGAGCTCACTGATCGCCGTGGCGCTGCGACGGCTGGCAAGGGCCTCAAGAATATCAAGCGCCCGGTCGATTGACTGAACGGCCGGTCGTCCTGTTTCGGTAACGCGACGCCCGCCTCGGGCAGGCTGGACATTCGTTCCAGGCAGCATACGCTCAGGTTTGTCGCATTGCGATTCTCCTTCCTACCTGTTATCCTCGAAAATGAAAAATGTACACGCTCTACGGAGCCGCATGCCCGCGAACGCATCCAACGCCGTGAGGCTGATCGGGTTCATAACGCCGTCGTACGAAGTCACTCTGGGGATCGAACGTGGAATTGGATAGAGAATCGGTTGGGAACCAAAGAGCGGAAGAATCAACGGCTGACCTTCGAGCTCGCGTTCAAGCGGCACTCGATGCGGTTCGGCCGGCAATCGCCGCAGACGGTGGCGACGTTTGGCTCATATCTGTAGACGATGGAGTTGCCCTCGTTCAAATGGTCGGCGCCTGTGGCGGATGCGCGATGGTGAATGCGACACTCAAGGGAGCCATTGAGCGCATCGTCCGGGAGACGTGTCCCGAAATTCAGCGTGTCGAGCAAGTATGAAAGAGTGCGGAAACATCCTTGCTCTCGAACAAGCGTAGAATATTTTACTGAAGAAAAACATTTCTCGCGTTTAGAGAACCTCCATCACGGGAAATTCTCACGGAGAAATGCATGAAACCGAAGGGGTAACCAAGTGGGGTCAAGGACGTGGGTCCGTCGCCGGATGCGCATTTTCCCTACTCCTTCCTCCACCTTCGGGCAACCCTCCTCGAACGCCGGCGCTGTATTACATCGACCCAATGGCCGGCGGCGTACGGCATGATGCCTTCCTATGCAAAGATGGAACGCTCGTGCTCATCGCATGCCAAGATGATCGCATAACGCATTCCATAAAAAGCCCGCCCCAATCGCATTGGCGAAAAATCGCGGAAACGCATGCCTCTCCTGTAAATCTCTTGGCAGCACTGCGCGAAGAGTTCGCTCAACGGGGGAGTCCCCTCCGCGCAATCGCATACCGATTCGACCCTCGCACGTCATCCCTGCACTATGCGACCGAGTCCGCGGCTGCTCCGCTTGTCGCGACGCAAGACAACCGGCTCTTTTCATTGCCGAACGGTTGCTCCGAATGGCATTTCACGCTGACGCCCGGTTCGCTCGTCGTGACGAGTTTTTCCGTAGAGAATCCGAGCCCATTGCCGGAGAAGAGTTTCGCCCAAACGCTTGGCGCCCAGGGTAACCGTGCCGGCCGCAAATCGGTTTGCGCTATCGCTGCAGCTAACGGAAAAAAAGCTTCGCCGACCGCTACAGTCTTCGCTTTTCGGGTCGCGGAACACACGGCTAGCACATTTCGATTCAGTGCCACGGCTGTTCCGGTCGCGGCTCCGCTCGCACGATACTCTTTCCTCCGCTACTGCTCAAACGTACCAAAATTGACCGGATCTCAACGCTTCGATCTTGAATATGCTGTCGGCGAAGCCTTGGCAAACGCCGTCGAACACGCCTATCCAGATGTACCCGGAATGGTGCGCATGCAGGCTGAGTATGATGAACACCGTTTCACCGTTATCGTCGAGGATGACGGTGTCTGGAAGGTTCCCCAGAAACGCAAAGCTTCTCAGCTAAATAACGAGCGGGGACGCGGCATCGAAATGATGCAGCGAATGATGGACAGCTTTTCAATCCATCGCAATGGTCCCCACACTCGCGTCCTCCTCTCGCTCAATCTCTCGGGAGACACGCCTTCCTCGCTCGAGGATGGCCACCGCTCAGCCTCCAGGTGAGCGGCTCTGAAAAGAAGTGAAAGGCGAACCATCTCGGCTCGCTGATCCGTTACGAAGACATCATGACTCGCTCTCAGGAGGTCTTCATGCGCATCCCACTTCGTCGTTCGCTCCTGCCGGCTGCGGCGGCCTTGATATTAAGCATCCAGGCGACCGCTCCCGCTTCAGCACAAATGACACCCTCAGGACAAAATATGAGTAACCACGATATCCGGCACGTTCGTCACCGTCTTGAGATTGATCTCACCCAACTCCAGCATGACGATCGCGATTACGGCGGACACCGCGTCAATGCGATCAACGATATCCAAGCGGCCCGCAACGAGTTGCTCGCCGCTGAGAAATTTGAACACGGACAAGCGATGTCTCCCTATATGGGCGCCAATGGTGCCGAACCCGGCGTTCGCTCGCAAGGAAACAGCAATCAAAACATTTGGCGTGTTGAGAAAAGCCTTGAACGACTTATCGACCAGCTCCAGCAAGACGCGCACGACTACGGCGGACATCGCATCGCCGCGATCGGCGACTTGAAAAACGCACGGACCGAACTCCTGGCGGCTGAAAACTTAGCCAAGATACACTGATATTCATTAGTTCGAGGTCCCCTTCCGACGACGACGAATCGCCGGACGGGGATCCTCCCCCGAACAACTAGAGTGAGCGTAGCAACGCCATACCCTTGAGCAACATTTCTTCAAATTCGTCCAGCGGGTCCGAATTGAGCACGATTGCTCCGCCTACCCCAATCGACATCTCGCGGCCATGTATGACAGCCGTGCGAATTACAATACTCATGTCGCAGGTACCGTTCAAACCCAGATACCCCAAGGTTCCTGAGTAAATACCGCGAGCTTCCGTTTCAAGCCGATCGATAATAGCCAAAGTACGCATCTTCGGAGCGCCCGTCATCGAGCCACCAGGGAAAACTGCCCTGATGCATTGAACGGCGCTTATGCCTTCGGCCAATGTCCCTTGTACGGTGGATACAAGTTGGTGTACCGTTGAATAAGATTCGACGTCCATAAGTTTTGGAACGGAAATTGATCCGGGTATACAGACACGCCCGAGGTCGTTGCGGACGAGATCCACGATCATGAGATTCTCCGCCCTTGTCTTCGAGTTCTCCTGCAAGGATTGAGCTAGCTCTCGGTCGATCTCAGCGTCACCGTCTCTTCGAATCGTTCCTTTGATGGGTTTGCTTTCAACCATTTTATTCTGATCGATCGTAATGAAACGCTCGGGCGACGAACTAGCAATGACGACATCGCGAAAGCGCAGAAAGGCGGCATACGGTGCAGGGTTAGAAAGACGCAAGCGTCTGTAGAAGTCGAGCGGGCTTCCAATCATTGGTAGTCGCAGTTTATTCGTGAGACATATTTCGTATGTTTCACCAGCGATGAGTTGGTGTTTGCACTCGTTGATATCGGCGAGATATTGGGTGCGATCGCGTACCAACTGGGTCTCGGGATCCGGGATCTTCTGTGCCTTCAGAACGAGAACGTCATCCGCTTTGATGTTCGGAGAACTGTTTTGTGCGACAAGCAATTGCGCCGTTCCCGCCAGCCAGGCCTTAGCCGCTTTATTGCTTCTCGCGCTGCGCTCGCCAAGGGCAAGGAGATAGGTGCTTTGCTCAAGATGATCGACGCAGATAAGACGATCCGCGAAGATCCATATCGAATCAGGGGTTTCGGATTCATGTCGATTCGGTGAGCCGCAGAGCGCTTTCAGTTCGTAACCCAAAAAACCAACATAACCGCAGTTGAAGTTGAAGGGAAATTCCGAACTCTCTATCCGCCGCTCAACCAAGCGTTGGTCGAGCAATTTGAAAATATCTCCGGCTACCGTCTCATGAGCACTTGCTGCCCGCTCGATCTGTACTTCACCCGTGGCCAATGAGTAGGTTAATATTTCGCTTAAGGGCCCGCTCGCGTCTCCCATAAAGGAAAATCTGGACGAACGACCGTCGGTGTTGCCACCGTCGAGCCAGAAAGCATAAGAACTCCCCGCATACAGGTCGCTGAATATGGCCTCCGTGTCAACAGCAAAGTCAAGGCGACGCCAGTGTAGGCACAAGGACGACCCAGAGGCCCTTGCTTCCGTAGCATTTCGCGGGTCGATACGGGGTGTCGAGGCCGCTGCTCCGCTGTCATGTGAGACTGATCGGGTTCCTGTATTGCGGAGAACCTCACGATTGAGCCGGGCTAATCCATTGAAGTTTTCAATGATTCTTTTGCCGAATTCGCTGGCTATCGACTCCGGATGAAACTGAACGCCCCACCAGGGTCGGCTTCGGTGGCGAATTCCCATAATAACGCCGTCTTCTGCCCAAGCGGTAACGCTTAGCTCTTCGGGTAATGGTCGCAAAAGATGAAGTGAGTGATATCGTGTTGCCATAAAACCCTGAGGGATATCGGTGAAAAGACCCTTCCCGTCATGGTTGATTCGCGTCACATGACCATGGAGCGGCGTGGGAGCCGGCCCGACGATTGCCCCGGCCACGTGACCCATTCCCTGATGCCCCAGACAAACTCCCAAACATGGAAGGTTCCAGTGACGTAGGACTTCGCCTGAGATCCCGAAATCGCCCCATCGCTCGGGGCGACCGGGTCCCGGCGAGATAACAACTGCATCAAAACGACTTGCGTCGAGATCCCCAAACTCGTGCTCATCATTCATTATAACGGTTGGCTCGAATCCACTCACAAGCGTTAACAATTGGAATAAATTGTACGTGTAGGAATCATAATTGTCGATCAGGAGAATCCGCAGCAATTTTTTCGATACCCCTCACATCAATTTCGCTGCTGCGCAACATCCTGCGGATCTCCTCGGTATGCACCGAAGGATCGACGACGCGAGCCCCTCCCAGAACAAGCGCCGTTCGAGCCGTGTGCTTTTCCCGTAGCCGCTCGGATC
>DASZHL010000039.1:0-25364 GCA_035937855.1 Vulcanimicrobiaceae bacterium | reverse complement strand
TCGGTCCCGGACCCGATGCGATCGCCTTAGCCATGTTGCAGGCGTCACGATATGGAGTGGCGACACAACCGGGAGTCGGTCCTTCGGACGCGCTCATTGTATTCGAGGATATCTCGGATAAAGAGGCGGACATTCTCGCGCGCGATTTTCTTACAGAAATCGAGCATGGGTCCGATTCCAGAACCTATGCTTTAACCGTGGATCGGCGCTCGGCGGAACGTCTTCAGAATGCGCTGAACCTCCAGACCGCGAACTTATTTGGTCATGAGGCGACCTATGCGGAGATTGCCGCCAATGGCAACGCCGCAATCATCCTTTTCCCAAGCTCCGAGGACATTCTTTCCTTCGCGAACGCGTTTGCGCCGGAGCATCTGATGCTCTATGTCGATCCACCCCATCGCGAGAAATACCTCGATGAATTGACGGCGGTTGGAGAACTTCTGATCGGAAAATCAACCCCGTTCACTGCCGCGAATTACTGCATCGGTGTAACTCATGTCTTGCCGACGAGTGGCTTTGCGCGCGCGTATTCCGGTATCACCAGTCGGCAGTTCGTCCGACACACAACCACGGCGGAACTCGAACCGTCTGCACTCCGAAGGCTGCTCCCCACCGTGGAAGCAATCGGAGGCGCCGAGGGCCTACCCAACCACGTTCAAGCGGTTAAAGCACGCCATGCGTGAGTGTGAGTCAGGCGTCGAGGGCGAGGTTACTGGATAGCTCGCGATGAGCGTCCGCCTGGGCGAGGAGATCGTTTGCCTTCTTCTCAACGGTCGCCACGGCGTCTGCGCCGGCCGCGAAGCGCAGCGGCGGTTGGTCCTGGCTTGCGAGCCTGACCAGCGCGTTGGCGAGCTTTGCGGGATCGCCTCCCTGCTTGCCGTTCATGCTGTTCCATGCAGTGACGGTTTGCTCGGTGCGCGCGGCGTAGTCGTCGATCGATGCTTTGGCATAGCGCGTCGACTCCGGCGTGAGCAGCTCGGTGCGAAAGAAGCCCGGCTCCACGAGCATCGTGCGGATGCCGAAGGGCGCGACCTCGGGCGCCAGCGACTCGATCCAGCCCTCCAAGCCGAACTTGGCGGCGGCGTAGGCGGTGCAGAACTCCTGGCCTGCGATACCAGCAGTCGAGGAAATCGCGACGATGAGGCCGGAGCGATTAGCGCGCATGACAGGAAGTATTGCGCGGGTGACGTTCATCGGGCCGAACATCGTGGCCTCGACCTGCGCCCGGAAGTCCTCCGGTGTGATTTCCTCGAAAAACCCTGCGTAGAAATTGCCCGCGTTGTTGACCAGGACGTCGATGCGGCCGAACCTGCTGACGGCTGCGCGAACGGCATCCTTGGCGTCATCCAGGCTGGTGACGTCGAGCTTGACGGTTAGGAGATCGTCGTGGGCTCCGAGTACGGAGCTAACCCGCTTGGCATTGCGTCCTGTAGCAACAACAGCATGGCCGGCGGACAGAGCGGCCTTAGTGATGTCGACGCCCATCCCGCGGCCTGCGCCAGTAATGAACCATATTTGCTTGTTAATCATGTCGCACTCTCTCCGATTGCCGAACGATGCGGGAGTTATCTCTCTGCGGCGGCCTACCTTCCGGCTCCCTAGCTCTAGTGACGTACTTTTCTTCGCGAACGCGTTTGCGCCGGAGGATCTGATGCTCTATGTCGATCCATCCCATCGCGAGAAATATCTTATATGAATTGACGGCGATTGGAGAGCTTCTGATCGGAAAATCGATCCCGTTCACTGCGGCGAATTACTGCATCGGCGTAACTCATGTTTTGCCGACGAGCGGCTTCGCGCATGCGTATTCCGGTATCACCCGTCGGCAGTTTGTCCGATACACAACCGCGGCGGAACTCGAGCCGTCGGCACTGCGAAGGCTGCTCCTCACGGTGGAAGGGATCGGAGCCGCCGAGGATATTCTCAATCACGTTCAAGCGGTCAAGGCGCGCCATGCGTGAGATTGTTCATTTTCGTCAGCAGAATTGCGAGCGTGAATCATTTTGTGCCGTGGCGTCACGAGAAAAGTTCGTTCGTCGCTGAAACTGCGGGTGCGGAATATACGTAGTCGTCATCAGCTTCCCGGTAAATTTCCGAGCTATTGGCGGAATGGGGAAGCAGACCCGAACCCGCACCGGTGATTGCACGGATCGTCGGAACGAGGCGACGGGGGGCGAGGAGCAACTCAAGATCGAGAGCGCGGGCCAGCTCCATAAGGGTGCCCAAGCGCAAATCGGACCCTCGCTCGGCCCGAGAAACCGTCCCTTGGGTGAAGCCAAGCTGCTTGCCAAGCTCGGTCTGGCTCAAGCCCCGAGTGAGGCGGGCCTGCCGGATGGCCCCTCCGATATCTGAAAAACCGACTAACATGGCGCGATTATACCACAATTCGACTAAGATCCGGGATTCGCCAATCGATGAGATTGCCGCCCTTCATGCCTTCCCCTTGCGGAGGGAGTCAATAAGGTATATACTTTCAGTATGGCAAAAATAGCGGTAGCCATCCCAGAGGATGATCTCCGGCTTATCGACTCAGTCGCGTCAAATCGCTCAGCATTCTTGGTCGCTGCTGGACGGCACGAAGCCTTGAGGATCATGCGCGAGCGTGAGGATACCGAAGTCGCACGAGCCTGTACCCTTCTTGCGACAGAAAGCCTTGAAATCGTCACCGCGTTTGCTTCCACGATGACCGATGGCCTCACCCAAGCGGGGTGAGGTCTGGCTTGTCGCGCTTGATCCAACGATCGGCAGCGAACAGCGTAAGACCCGACCTTGCGTCATCGTCCAACGTGATTCCGCCAATGCTTCTTCTCCGACGACGATTGTCTGCCCATGTTCGGATGCACAAGGGCGCTCGGCAACGATTCTCAGTCCGCTGCTCAACGTAAGCGAAGGTGGTTTGCAGAAAGTAAGTCGTGTTCTCTGCAACCAAGTTCGCGCAATTGACAAAGCGCGTCTGGTCGGGGATCCGCTCGGAGTCCTCTCGGCGGACTCAATGCGCGCTATCGAGCATGGACTTCGCGCGATTCTTGATTTGTCATTGTCTGACCAGTGAATGCTGTTAAAACGAATGAGTGACGACCAATCAGAAGTAGTTGTCATCGCTCCTTGGCCTGGACGGATTATTCACATCGGACGTGTTGATTGGCTCAAAATGCGCCTCGATTGCCTGCGTCCACTCTCACAAGAGCACAGCGCCCTCTTGTGGCCGATGTGGAAATCGGGTCGGAGGAATACGCAATCACGGCACGGATGTGGAACACAGGGCTTCGCAAATGAATGAAACAGCAGAAGGTCATCCCTGGAGACGCCCGGACCCTGAGCGCGTCTCAAAATGGCGAGCCGATATTGAGCATATCCGCGAAGCGGTGATTACACTCGTCAAGCACCGTGATGATTTTGAGGCTCTCGCAAAAATTGTTCGCGGCAACAAACGCATTCTTTATGGGGAAAGTCACTACCCGGCCAGCGTAAAGTCGTGGTATACCCATTCTCAGGTTATGGCTATTCGTCGCCTTGTAGATCAGGGTGGCGACGGCGGAAATGTTCGTTCGCTGCGCCTTCTTCTCGAAGACATGCGCCGTGCTGCTGAAGCGTTCACACGCGGAAACATAGAGGAACTCTTTGATGCGCCTGAAGCACCAGAATACGAGCAGGAAATGCGAGAGTTTCTCGTTTCCGCGATGTGGAAAAACGCCGGTGATACCGAAAGCAATACTGATCGCCTATATACACACCACATTAAGAGCGATCTCAAAGCTCTTGCCGAGTCATCTGCTCGCATCAAAAAATATGCCGACAAGATTATCGCCCACGATACGGTGGAGGTCTTGAACGAGGATGAAAGGCCAAAATTCAGTGATATTTCGGCTTGCGTTGATGTAATCGAAGGCATCACAATGCGCTATGTTTCCACCCTGACAGGTTACGGATATTCATCTCTCTCGCCTGTTCCGCAATATGATACCCACGATATTTTCAGGTTCGCTTGGAAACCGCTACCTGACGAACGATATCACATCAACGACGGATGAAGCATTGGTACCCAAAAAGGTGACTCATCGACGCTGTCGTGGTTCTTGTATTTTAAATTATCCAAATATTTTACTCGTATTAGAACGTTCATCGTGCACTTGAGCAATAGCGGTCGCATCTTTTCATAAACATCGACGCGCCGTGTGGGTCGTCGTTATTTGCGGGCCTTCTTGCCGCGTTTAGCGCCATTGGGGGCTAGCCTCGCACGGCGGATAATTCAGGAATACGACCAAAACATTGACAGCGGTAAGCAGATCCTACCCGGTCCCATCGTCAGTAATTGGTCGCCGAGGTAAACCACGAAACTGATCGACTTCGCCGCATATGCCTTTCCCGGACCATCGTGAAGGAACCAATCCATCGACTTAAAGTCGGCCGGTGAGACGCTGGATGATGCCTTCGTCTCAAAAAGGGCGAGGCGACGACCGGGGCCTTCCGCGATGAGATCGATCTCCGCACTTTCCGAACGCCAATGGGATAAGCGCCAATGGCTGCCGACCAACGGAAGCGTCTTTTCGAGTTCCTGATGGACAAAACTTTCGAGGATCGGACCCAAGGCCGTCGGATCAGCACCGATTTCAAAACTCGCCGCCGTTTCGTTTCGCAATGCTGTGGCACAGCCGGTGTCGAGGAAGTGCAGCTTCGGCCATTGGACGGCGCGCTTGGCGGCGGAGGATGCCCATGAGGTCAAGCGTTGAATCATGCAGACTCGTTCCAGCGTGTCCAGCCAAGCCCCAACGGTCTCCTTTCGTGCGCCCACAGCTTCGCAAAGTTTAGCCATGTTGAGTTCTTGCGCTGTCCGGGCTGCTAGTTGATCGATTAGGCGGCGCAGCAAATCGGGTTTGCGAACCGGAGCCACGATTGGCACGTCCCTCACAATGATGCTGTCGACGTAACTGTTGTAGCGCGCCATCCGTCGGCGATCGCCAAGCGTGCGAATTTCCGGATAGCCTCCCCGCAGCATGAGATTGATGGCGGTCCCCCTCGAATATCGTTTCGGTCGAGGTAGCTTGGCCATAAGCTCGAGATCGACGGTGGTCCCCCTCGAATATTGCGTCGGTTGAGGCAGCTTGGACATAATTGCGGACAGTCCGGACTCGACCGCATCGAGCAGGAGACAAGGACCGGCATTGTTGATTTCCGCAGCGCTCAAAGGACGCAAAAGAAGCGTATGGACGCGACCGGCCAGAGAATCGCCGGCGTCGGCGAGGCCGAAGACGTCGGCCGAGCCGGTCAGCACGAATTGTCCTTTCCGGTTGTCCTCGTCAACGATGCGCTTGAGAGCCAGGGTGATTTCGGGGACCCGCTGCACCTCGTCGAGCGCGATTGGAAGCCCTGATGCCTTGTTCTGGTCCGCTAGCCTGCGAAGTTGAGCATAAGGATCCGTCTGCAAGGCAATCCGGATATCGTCGGAATCCATCGTGAGGTATTGGGCAATCGGCACCTGGTGCTTAATCAGCGTGCTTTTCCCCGATTGCCGTGGACCGACGATATTGACGATCCGACTACCCCGGAGTGCATCAATGACGTGACGGGCAAGATGACGTTTAAGGAGATTCGTCGTCGGCATCCCTATGCTTCCCAGCGCACCCGTCTCTATTCCTGCAAATAAGCTAGTAGATAGTCTGAAAATAGGCTAGTAGATAGTCGGAAAATCCGCTAGTAGGTAGCCGAAAACCCGCCACAATCATGGTGACGCCCGCCTCCGCGCCAATCAAAACGCATCCCCTTAGAGAGGGATGCGGAGGGTTTCCCCAGGTCGGACTGTCGTCGAATTGAGATGGTTCACCGCTCGGATTTGGTCGAGCGTGTCGTCGATGCTGTCGCCGTCCTTCGTGTATCGGGCGGCTATCGACCAGAGGGCGTCGCCTGCTTGGACGGTGACACGTGCGAAATGAGTGGGGGTCGCGGCGTGGAGCATGCTCGACGAGAGTGTAGGCAGGGCGACGAGCGCGGAGAGCGCTGCGAGGGCGATGGCGGGCATGAGGGATGGAATGCGGTATATTGTTGAGAACATGGCTCGATTCGAACTCCTCTGACCCCTTATCTTGGGCCAAACATCTGTTCGTCCACTAGATAGTACCATTCCGACGATTATGAGTCAAGCTAAGATCGAACGTACGTTTGCTTTATTCCACCAAATCTGCTAGTCTATGCCGAACACCTCGCTCGAATCCGCGAGGCTTTACGAAGGGGAGATCGGAGTGGGAGAACGCGCGCCGTCGGAACGGCAGTCTCAAATTTTAGAGGTTGTTCGTGGTTTTACCCGCGAACACGGATATCCACCCTCCGTTCGCGAGATCGGAGAGCGCGTCGGCTTGTCTTCCTCGTCGACGGTGCAGTCGCACCTCAAGGCGCTTGAACGCTGCGGGCTGATTCGCCGCGATCCGACCAAGCCGCGGGCCCTCGTTTCCGCTCGCAGGGACGATCGCCCCCAGGGAAACGTTCCGGAGTTCGGCGTGATCCCCATCGTGGGCAAGGTTGCTGCCGGTGTTCCCATCACGGCTGCCGAGAATCTCGAAGGTGAGTACATCGTTCCGGCCGATTTCGCGCGGCGGCCCGATACGTTCATGTTGCGCGTCACCGGGGACTCCATGATCGAGGCGGCGATCCTCGACGGTGACCTCATCATCGTGTCGCCCCAAGAAAATGCGGAAAACGGAGAGATCGTGGTGGCGATGCTCGAAGACGAAGTGACGGTCAAGCGATTCTATCGCGAGCACGGACGCATTCGCTTGCAACCCGAAAACCGCACGATGGAGCCGATCTATGCTTCCGTCGTGAAAATCCTCGGTCGCGTTACGGCGGTTATTCGAAAGCTCTAAGAATCAATATCGACACACTGCTCGGTTCCCTCGAAATTCATCCCCGCGTGCTCGCTGCGGCGCGACGGGCCGAGTTTCACATGAGCGCGCTTCCACCAACCGAGCGGCGCGCGCGCGTCACCGCACGGGTTCTCTCCGCGTTTCTCGCTGAGGGGATCAGCAGCGACGAACTTGCTGGCCGGCTTGGTTATGGTTACGACGATACCGCGCGCGATCGCTACGAGTCGCTGCTGGCTCGGGTTCTCGGTGCCGAGCGCGTTCTCGCGCGTCTCTCGCTCGTCAGCGGAACGCACGCAATTATCACAGCTCTGGCCGCCCTGACACGACCGGGTGAGCGATTGCTGAGTGCTATGGGGAGTCCGTACGACACGCTCCGAATGGCGATCGCCGATGCTCCGGATTCCTTATCTGCACGGGGAATCGTGTATGAGGAAATTCCGCGCGATGCCGATGGAGACGTCGATCTTGAGGCCCTAACGCGGGCTTGCATCGAGGGCGTGACCACGGTCTTCGTACAGCGTTCGCGCGGCTACGCTTCTCGCCGTTCGCTTTCAGTTGCACGCTGCGGGGAGATCGTGCATGCGGTCAAACGCGTTGCTCCTAAGGCAATCGTGGTCGTCGACAACTGCTACGGAGAACTTGTCGAAGCGTGTGAACCGACAGAGGTGGGCGCGGATCTGCTCGCCGGCTCGTTGATCAAGAATCTCGGCGGGACGCTTGCTCCCGGCGGGGGCTATGTCGCGGGAAGAGCCGATCTCATCGAACGGATCGCATCCTGGCATTACGCGCCCGGCTTGGGTGCGAAAGTCGGCTCGTCGTTGGGCTTCGGGCGCTCGTTTATTCAAGGACTCTTCCAAGCGCCGATGATCGTCGACGAGGTCTTGGCCGGTCTCGATTTCGCCGCCGCGCTCTTTGCTGAACTCGGTTTCGAGGTCGATCCCCATCCGGGCGACGTGCGCACCGACATCGTTCAGGCGATACGCTTGGAAACGCCGGATCGTTTGACGGCGTTCGCGCGCGGCCTCCAGCGGGCGATGCCCCTCGATGCGCGCTTCGCACCTGAACCGGGTCCGGTTCCCGGATATGCCGAGCCCGTCATTATGTCGGGCGGTGCCTTCATCTCCGGAGCGACGATCGAACTCTCATGCGATGCGCCGCTGCGTCCACCCTACGAAGTCTACCTCCAAGGAGGAGCGATGCGTGAACATGCGATCCTCGGAGCGGTTCTCGCCGCGGATGCCGTTCAGGGGGCTCCTTGCTTGCTTGAATAGCGTTTTACTTTAGTAGAAAGCTATTGAAGGAACATGTCGAAGTCCCTGGGAGTGAGGTACATCGCATGACTGCCGATAGTAGGACTCCCAAGTCCTCGCATCATCCCGAGCAACGGAAATACGTGCGAACGAGCGTCTCGATCGAGATCGCCTACGGTCGCGATGGCCAGCAGGAAGCAAGCTATGGCCTGGTGATTGACCTTGGCGGCGGCGGCATGCGCTTAGCTACTGAAGAAGATCTTCCGCTGGGAACGATGCTGTTGCTGCGCTTCCATATTCCGGAAAGCGGTAAGGACGTCACGGCTCGCGGGCGCATTGTCCTGTCGTATTATAATGCGATCGAGCGCCGTTACTGCCACGGAATCGCGTTCACCAATATCGCTGCGGCCGATCAGGAAGCCATCGTGCGCTATGTTGGCGAGCAACTCAAAAGGTCTCAAGTTCACAGCTAGAGTGATTTGCTTCGTGCCGTATGCATTGTTCCCGCTCGAACGGCCCAGGACTACGGTCCTGGATCTGTCTCGGATGAGCGGCTGCCCATAAAGCCAAAGAAGAAGTAGCGATCACCTTCGATCGTTTCGACGACAATTCGTGTTTCCTCGACCGAGGCGCGTTTGATCGTC
The DNA here is from genome assembly GCA_035937855.1 of Vulcanimicrobiaceae bacterium. Taxonomy (GTDB): domain Bacteria; phylum Vulcanimicrobiota; class Vulcanimicrobiia; order Vulcanimicrobiales; family Vulcanimicrobiaceae; genus DASZHL01. The sequence goes on along the minus strand of DASZHL010000039.1, from coordinate 16,613 downwards.
TTGCCGCGGAGCGTTTCGAGAATCGCTTGCACTTGCACGAACTCCGCTTCCCTGATCGCGTCGGGATCGATCTCGTTGAAGTCCTCGATCTGGCTGTCGATGTCGGCGAGAAGCTTCTCAAAACCGATCTGATGGGAGCCGCTACTGATGATCCTCACTCCTCTGGGTCCGGCAAGTGCGCTTGAAGGGGATTTCGGCAATCTGCGGTCTAAACATTCGTATATCGATGTATACTTTGGAAGTCGTAAGCGGTCCCCATGACGGCAAGCGTTGGATCTTTGAACACGAGATCACGATTGGCCGTGACGAGAACGTCGCGCTGGCTTGCTTGACCCTCGATCGATATGTTTCCCGCAAACATGCGGAAGTCCGGGAAGAACAGGGCTCGCTCGTCTTAGTGGATCTCTCGAGTCGGAACGGTACCAAGATCGACGGTCAGAGCGTTGAACCTCGGATTTTGCTTTCTCCCGGCCAAATCTTCCTTGTTGGACGAACGAAGTTACGCGTCTCGCCGGGCACGCCTTCCCAACCCGCTCTAGGATCCCGTACCTGACGGTTCGAGATGCAGATTCTTCGTACGCCTGATTCCGTTCGGGTCGCCGCGCGTCGTCTTGTTCATCCTCTTGGCTTTGTGCCGACGATGGGGGCGCTCCACGAGGGGCACGCCGCGCTCGTACGGCGAGCTCGCTCGGAAAACCCCTCCGTCGTCTGCTCACTCTTCGTCAATGCGTTGCAATTTGCACCAGGTGAGGACTTCGAGCGCTATCCTCGGCCCTTCGACCGCGACATGGAGATGCTCGAAGCCTTGGGCGTCGATCTGTTATACGCGCCGGAGCACGCTACCATGTATCCACAGGGCTTCGCTACCCGCGTTGATGTCGGGCCGCTTGCGCTTATCTTCGACGGCGTCGTTCGTCCGGGGCATTTTGTCGGAACGGCGACGGTCGTTCTCAAGTTATTGAATGCGATCGAACCGAGCGTGCTCTATCTTGGGCAAAAGGATGCCCAACAAGTCGCGGTGTTGCGTCGGATGATCGCCGATCTCGACGTTCCGATTTCGATCGTGGTCCATCCGATTGTGCGAGAATCTGACGGCTTGGCGCTTTCCAGTCGAAATGTTTATCTATCACCTGAACTCCGTGCGGCGGCACCGTCCTTGTACAACGCGCTCTGCGAAAGTCGTGATCTCCTACGCGCGGGGATTCCGGTCGCACAGGCGCTTGCCCGAGGTCGGGGACATATCGCGAACTCCTTGGAGGTTGAATATTTTGCACTCGTCGATCCCGACACGTTTGACGTGCTCGAACTGGTGCGCCCCAATTCACTGTTGATCGCCGTCGTTCGGGCCGGACGGACCCGATTGCTTGACAACCTTCCTATTTTCGGTGCGGAGGGCGGTGATGCAGAATTCTCCGCGACGGGGGCGAAATTCGCGGAATCCGGAGGTTTTCGATGAGTCGTATCCTTCTCGGCGTTTGCGGCGGCATCGCGGCGTATAAGGCTGCGGCAATCGCGAGCACGCTCGTCCAACGCGGCGACGAAATCGATGTCATTCTTACTGAAGAGGCGCAGCGGTTCATCGGTCCCTTGACGTTCGCGGCGCTCGCGCGTCGTCGTGTTTTCACGTCGCTGTGGGATGCTCCGGAGATGATCGCGCATATCTCGCTCGTGCGCGAGAATGACGTCTTCCTCATCGTTCCCGCGACGGCGCATACGATAGCGAAACTCGCGCACGGACTTGCCGATGATTTGTTGACGAACTGCGCGCTCGCCGCACGAATCCCGATGGTGATCGCACCGGCGATGAACAGCGCGATGTACGAGCATCCGGCAACGCGCGAGAATATGCGCACGCTGCTCTCACGCGGCTGCGAGCTTGTCGAGCCGGAAGCGGGGTTTCTCGCGGAACGCGAGCATGGCATGGGGCGCTTGGCCGAACCGGCGGCGATTTTTTCCGCGCTCGATCGCGTGCTTGCGCGTCGGCGAACGCTGGAAGGTCAGCGGGTGATGATCACGGCGGGACCGACCCGGGAAGCGATTGATCCGGTACGGTTTCTTTCGAATGCTTCGACGGGTTTGATGGGCATCGAACTTGCTCGCGAGGCATCGGCGCGCGGAGCGGAGGTCGATTTGATCGTGGGTCCGACCTCGCTTGACATTCCGGCGAATGTTCACCTGACGCGTGTAACGACGGCGCAGGAGATGTTTCATGCGGCCAACGCAATCGTTCCGAGCGCCGATATCGCAATTGCCGCCGCAGCGGTCGGCGATTGGCGTCCCAAGCACGTGTTCGCCCACAAGGTGAAGAAGGTTGAGGGGGATGAGGTGATCGAGCTGGAGCGTACACCCGATACCTTGCTTAGCCTTGGAGAAAAAAAGCAGGGCACGTTTTTGGTCGGCTTCGCCGCGGAGACCGAGCGGCACGAGGAATATGCGCGTGAAAAGCTGCGCGTCAAGCATATCGATGCGATCGCCGTCAACGACGTTGGCGGAAATCGCGGGTTTGGAGCCGGCGAAAGTGAGTTGGTCCTTCTCTACGGTGAGGCCGGTCGCATTCCGCTCGGTGTCGGAAATAAACGCGAACTTGCGTCACGTATGTGGGATGCCTTACTCGAAGTGCGAGAGCGAGTGCGATGCTTTTGACGATTGATGTCGGAAATTCCGATACGAAGCTGGCCTTTTTTGCGCGTGATGCGCAAGCACGACCGCGTGAGCTTGTGCGCCATTGGCGCGTGACGACCGTCCAACGTCAGACAGCCGACGAACTCGGCGTCTGCTTTACGGCCTTGTTTGAGCGCGCTGATATATCTCATGGTGATGTTCGAGCGATTATTATCGCGAGCGTTGTACCGCAGCATGATCGCGTTCTCACCGAGGCATGTCGGCAATACTTCGGTATTGATCCGCAGTTTTTCACAGCCGCAACCCAGGACCTCGTCGCGGTCGACACCGAGCGGCCTAAAGAAGTCGGCGCGGACCTGATCGCGGCGACCCTGGGCGCGCGGGATTCGTTCGGCGCTCCGCTGATCGTCATTGGATTTGGAACGGCGACGACGTTCAGCGCCGTTTCCGCAGACGGAGTCTTTCTCGGTGCGGCGATTGCACCGGGCATCCAAGTTTCAATCGACGGTTTGATCGCGCGGGCCGCGAAGCTACCGCAAGTTGCACTCGATGGTCCGAGTTCTCCCTACGGTCGCGACACGACCGGCGCGCTTCAAGCGGGAATCGTCTACGGCTTCGTCGGGCAGACCGAGGGTTTGGTCGCCCGTTTGAAGGCCGTTCTCGGTGAGCATACACGCGTCATCGCCACCGGAGGGCTCGCACCCCTCATCGCTAGCCACACCCACGCGATCGATGCGGTCGAACCGGATCTCGTCCACCACGGCTTGCGTGTGTATTACGAGCGGGCACTGACGTAACGTTCAAATAGCGTCCCGCACATTGCGGAATCTTCTTGTTATTTGTACTCTGATGTCAGTACGCTATCGTACAGACCTACGCTGTCCTTGGAGATCGCCGAATGTGGAGCCGTTCCTACCTACAAGGGGTAGCTATTTTTGCATGTGCAGCCGTGATTGCTCTTGGGCTCGATGGGTGCTCCGGGCACGCGAGCACGAACTCTCCCATCACCACGGGGGTATTGCCGGTAACGACGTCGCAAGTGGCGGCGGGGACGTCGACGAGGATCGACCTCTCGACAGCGCTCGAATCCGGCTACGTTCGACCCGCCTGCGGAGCAGTGAAATCCGGGAGAGCGCGTTGTCTCGCGTATGTGGTCACCGCGAAGGGGAATCGTGCGTTCGGATTTCCCGAGACCTTGTCGCCGTCGCGAGTGAAACCTGCGGCGCAGCCCACGGGCGTTTCCGCTCCCTACGGTCCGCCGGGTCTTCAGGCTGCATACGGGCTGACGAATGTCGCTGCATCCGGAGGCGCCGGTCGTACGGTTGCCGTCGTGGCAGAGGGCGATGCGCCGACGTTGGAAGCCGACTTGGGCACCTATCGTTCGGCCTTCGGGTTGCCTTCATGCACGACAGGAAATGGGTGTTTCCGCAAGGTCGGTGAGAATGGAACCACGCAGCTTCCACCGACGGATCTCAACTGGGCGCAGGAAACTGCATTGGATGTCGATGTCGTTTCGGCGATCTGTCCGCGATGCGGTATCCTCGTCGTCGAGGCGAATGCCTCGGACCTCATGGATCTGGGTGCATCGGTGGACACTGCGGTTAATCTCGGAGCTTTCGCCGTCAGCAATAGCTATGGCGTTCAGGAAAGCACCGAAACTCCACAGCAAGAATACTCCCTCGCAGGCGGTTATGACCATTCCGGCGTCGTCATCACCGCGAGCGCCGGAGACACGGGTTTCAGCGGTGGCCCGCTTACTCCGGCTGCATATACGACGGTTATCGCCGTCGGCGGAACGAGCTTGATGACGGCGACGAATGCACGTGGTTTTAGCGAAACCGTCTGGGGCGGAACCGGCAGCGGGTGTAGTTTGTACATCACGAAAGCGTCATGGCAGCATGATGCCGGATGCGGAGAACGTACGATCGCGGATACGGCATTCGATGCGGATCCGACGACGGGAGTGCTTTCCTACAATGCGGGCGCATGGGGAGCCGTTGGCGGAACGAGCGTCGGGGCGCCGGCGATCGCCGCGATATCCGCATTGGCGGGATCCCCGATCAGTAACGCATCCGTTCTTTATACAAACGCCGCTTCCGGAAACGGAATAATCAATATCACGAGCGGTTTTAACGGTTATTGCAATCCAGCGTATCTCTGCACCGGAGAAGTCGGGTACAACGGCCCCACGGGTGTCGGAGTACCGTACGGTGTCGCGGCTTTTCAATCGGGAAATCAACCGGCGTCCACGCCGACACCGATTCTCACGGCGACGCCGGGACCAAATCCCACTCCGACGCCGATTTCCACGACGACATCGAACCCCGCGGCGACCTCAACGCCGCGTCCAACTGCGACGCCGACACTGCGTCCGACAGCAACGCCGACCCCGCGTCCGACGGCGACGCCGCGTCCAACTCCGACTCCCACTCCGACACCTCGCCCAAGGCGGACAGCTCGTCCGACGCTGATCTCCCAACCAACGGCGACTCCGACTCCAGCTCCAACGCACTGAAGCGATTTTCGTCGCAAAGGAACGGGGGCGTCAGAGACCCTTCTTTGACCGAGCCCGCCGCGTGTCGGCGTGCCGGGCTCGCTTCTCGTCCTCGACGAGGTAGTCCAGTTTTCCGTTCCCCCCGTTTCCAATGGAGATTCGAAACTCCGCATCCAACACGGCGCCTTTGAGGGTGTTGCATTGACGTTGGTCCGGAAAGTTTTTTGGCGTCAGCTGGCCTTTTATGAAGCGGCAATGCTCACGGTTGCCATGTGCAAGGACTGCTTTGAAAATCAAGAATCGATGAAGGGGATTAGGGAACTTCTCTTGAGTTGACCGTCCTAAGATCAGGTTCCGATCTTTATGGTCGGAACTTTCCTCGGCGATCTTCTGAAAACCCGAGGCACATTCATCCGGGGATAAGTTGGAAAGCCTATTGATTTCGTGTTCCGAGGTGCCCTCCGACACGGGCGTGCCTACCGACCAAGGTCGCTTCTCGTGCTCCATCGTCGCGTTCTCCGCTCGTTTGGTCGAAGAAAATATTGCGATAAATTGTTCAGAGGATAGAGGGGAATCCTTTGCGATGATACCCATATCACATCGTAACCGCGCAAACGCATCCTCGAGCAGCCTTTGAAACAGCTCTCATACGAAGCAATACGAACTTCTGCCGACTAGCGCTTGCCTTGCTTCTTCAAACTTGCGGTCGGCCTCGCCGCTCCCCTTCGATCCTGCTTGTTCCGGATGGTATACTAAACGCTCCGTGTCTTCATTGATTGCGCCGCTGCGGATCGGCACCCATCAGATCTGGCCTCCGATCGTGCTGGCTCCCATGTCCGGAGTCACCAACCGCACGATGCGGGCTCTTTACCGTCCGTTCGGTTTCGGGCTCACCGTGACTGAGTTCGTCTCGTCCAATGCTCTTCAGTATGGAGCGCAGCGTACGATGGAGATGATCGATCAGCACGGCGTCGAGAAGCCGGTATCGACGCAGCTTTGGGGAAACGACCCGGCGATCATGGCGCAGGCCGCTCGGATCGTGCGAGAATGCGGGGCCGACATCGTCGACATCAACTTCGGCTGTCCCGCTCCCAAGGTAACCAAGACCGAAGGGGGGAGCGCATGCCTGCGCGACATCGATCGTTGTGAGGCGATCATGCGGGCCGTCGTCAAGGCCGTCGATTGTCCGGTAACCATGAAGATGCGTCTGGGTTGGAGTGAAGACGCGCTGGTTTACATCGAGGTCGCGCGGCGCGCGCAGGACGTGGGCATCCAGGCGATCACCCTTCACGCGCGGACCGCCAAGCAGTTCTATCGCGGGAAATCCGACTGGTCGCATATCGCGGCGCTCAAGGAACGTGTCGCGATTCCCGTAATCGGAAACGGTGATCTCGACGATCCGTTCGATGCGCTTGAGAAGATGCGCTCAAGCGGCGTCGATGCGGTTATGCTCGGACGCGCGACGCTTGGCAACCCCTGGTTGGTTTCCCGCCTTCGTGCATTGATGGAAGGAACTCCAGTGCCGGAGATGCCATCCGCCGCCGATCGTCTGCGCTTCGCGATCGTTCACTATCAAACGATGGTTGCTGAATGGGGCGAGTTGCGTGCCGTTCCGCAGATGCGCAAGCATCTCGGTTGGTATCTTAAGGGTTTCGCCGGCGCCGGTGATATGCGCGAGCGCGTGATGCGGACGACGACTGCCGCCGCGACTCTGCGAGAGATTGAAGCCGCGATCGCGCGTCTGGATGCCGAGGAGCTCGTTGCCGCATGATCATGGATCCGCATACGCCGACGATGCCGGATTCTGAATCCGAACAGGCCTTGTATGACGAAGCGTATGAGAATTATCGGCGATTTCTCAACCCGCCGTTAGCGCGAGTGATGAAGCTTTCGGGCTCTCCGGTGGAAATGCGTGCTTCCGGCTGTACGATCGTCGATCACAAAGGGAAGCAATACCTTGATTTCGCGGGCGGATACGGTGTCTTCACGCTTGGACATTCACATCCGCGCGTGCTTGCCGCGGTCAAGGCGCAACTCGATCGAATGGCGCTCTCGGGAAGGACGATGTTCAATCCGCTCATGGGACGCCTTGCGCGCGCACTCGCGGAGATTGCGCCGGGCGATCTGACGATTTCGTTTTTCGCGAACAGCGGAACCGAGGCGGTCGAGGGTGCCCTCAAACTTGCGCGTGCCGCAACGAAGCGACCGAAATTCGTCGCGACGCATGGTGGATTTCACGGAAAGACTCTCGGAGCGCTCTCGGTGAGCGGACGCGAGTCCTTCCGCACTCCTTTCGAGCCGCTGCTTTCAGAGGTCGAACTCGTTCCTTTCGGTGACGCCGAGGCGCTCGCGCATGCGATCGACGAACGGACTGCGGCATGTATTCTCGAGCCTGTGCAGGGTGAAGGCGGCGTGCATGTCGCTCCGCCGGGATATCTCGCGCGAGCGCGTGCGTTATGCGATGCGAACGCGGCACTCTTGATTGCCGATGAGGTACAGACGGGGCTCGGCCGCTGTGGACGAACGTTCGCCTGCGAGTTTGACGACGTCGTGCCCGACGTGATGACGCTGGCAAAAGGTCTCTCCGGAGGAGTGGTCCCGATCGGTGCCTACATCGCGCGTCCCTCATGTTGGAATGCGGCATACGGGAAAGCGCCCTTGTTACACACGTCCACTTTCGGTGGGAATCCGCTCGCGTGCGCGGCCGCTCTTGAGGCGCTCGCGGTCTTGCGCGATGAGGATCTGACGGAAAACGCGCGTGTTCGCGGCGAGGAACTGCTTGAGGGAGCGCAAATGATCGCGCAGGCGTATCCCGAGGTGATACGGGAAGTACGCGGTCGCGGACTGTTGATCGGCGTGGAATTGATCAACGAAGGATATGGGGGAGCGATTATCCCGGAAATGCTCAAACGCGGCGTGACCGTCGCTTGGACGCTCAATCAGCAACGCGTCATTCGTTTAGAACCTCCCCTGATTGTGTGTTCAGACGAGATCGCTCGGGCGCTCGAGGCGTTGCGCGCGAGTGTCGGCGCGGCGCGCGACCAACTCGGCGTGCTGGTGCGATAGCAAAGATATGCCGTACGTCGAAACGTCAATTGTCGTCGACGCGCCTGCGCGCGAAGTCTACGAACTTGCCAAAGAGCAGGAGCGTTTTCCTGAATTCATGCCCGACGTCGAGTCGGTGACGGTGATCGAGCGTCACGCCGATCGTCTTCTCACCCGTTGGAAAACCTTGGTTGAAGAAGCGCCGATCGAGTGGATCGAGGAAGATCGTTTCGATGACGCTGCGTGTGTCATCACGTATCGCTTACTCGAAGGAGACCTTGACAAATTCGAAGGAGGCTGGACTTTTCAAGAGCAGGAGGGTCGGACGCATGTTCGACTCGGCGTCGATTATGATTTCGGAGTGCCGACGCTTGCGGAATTGATCGGACCGACGCTCGAAAGGAAAGTGCGCGAGAATTCCGAGATGATGCTCGCCGCCCTCAAACGCGAGGCCGAAAATCGCAACGCTGATGCTCCTCGTCGCGACGAGGTTTCCGAGCCGGTGGGACTCTCATAGGAGTTTTGTACCTGAAGAACAAGGTCTTAAGCTGATAGACGACGAGAGTGCCGAGACCTCTGTCACATAGTTCGGGGCAACGAGCAGGTAGGAGACCTTGATGGCGAAGTCGGAGACGGGACCTTGGGCCGAAAGACTAGTTCAACAATGGACAATTGGCCTTAGGTCCTCTCTTGCGGATCCGGTCCTCCTATGGGATCATGCTCAAGACGGCACGAATTCTGATTATTTCGATGAAATTTCGTGTCCATTTTTTTTGGTGCGGCGGCTAAGAAAACCGAACGTTGACGGCCATATACAAATTTAAGATATGACGATTCCTTCCAGGACCAAATTCCGCGGACGGTCCCCGCTATCAGAGCGTTTTGGAGTTTAAAATATCGTGACCGTATTCAAACGGCAAGTTGCCGTGTTTTTGACTTTGTTTCTGGCGGGTTGCGGAGCCGGTAACGGCGGAAACCCATCCCTTCCCACGGTTCCGGCTACCAATGTTGTGGCCGCCCCGCTCAGCGTGGATGTTTCAGGAGTGGCCGTGGATCAGTTGACCCCGTCGACGAGTCCGTCGCCGGATGCGTCGACGGACTCGTCGGCTAATCGTTGGAGACGTTCGCCCGCGACTTCCACAATTTTCGTGGGCGTTACGGGGGAGATCGTGAGTTCCGTATCGTTGTATAAGGCGCCGTTTAATGGTGGAGCGGCGGCAAGCACGATCTGCTGCGATCTCAATGCCCTCGTTCTCGACACCAAGGGCGACTTGTTCACCTTGACCGGCAGCAATTCTCTACAGGAATACGCCCCTCCCTATACCGGATCCGCAACGTCGACGCCTCTCCTCGGATTCGCTCCGGTCGTTATGGAAGGCGAACTGGCCGTGAATCCGTCGGGCGACGTTTTCGTACCGGATTTTCAAGGGAATAAAGTGCAGGGGTATGCGTCGCCGTATAGCTCGGCTCCGATGAAGACCATCACGACAAGCATTAATGAGCCGGCATGGCTTCGCTTTGACGGTGCGGGAAATCTCTTCGTTGCCAATGGCGGAAACGGAAACGTCATGGAATATGCGTCGTCGTACACCGGAGCTCCGATGAAAAGGATTCGAAATCTTGTGAATTTCACGCATGGAGCGAACTTCCATGCGTTCGCGGTTGACGCATCGGACGATATCTTCGTTGCCAATGCTGTTGGGAACACGGTCACCGAGTACGTGCCGCCCTACACGGGTCGGTCCTCCAGGCGAACGATCAAAGTTGGAGTGAATTCACCAAACGGATTAGTTGTCGACGGTAACGGCTATCTCTTCGTCGTGAATTCCGGCAATAACACCGTGACGGAGTACAACCCACCTTCGTACGCTACCTATCAAACCGTCGTCACGCTCAGCGGAGGCGGGCAATCCTTCTCGGGTGAAATCGCCGTACATTAGAGCCGCCGGTGGCGGGCGATCGCCGCCTACCGGCCAGCGTTGGAATCTCCCGGAAAATTCCGGGAGATTCCAACGTAATTTAATCCGGTTTTGCGAAGGCGACGATGGTGTTTGCTTCGCGGTGGTTGGTCCAGAAGCGCGTGCCGTCGAAAGTGAGCGAACGCGCCTGGAACGGGATCTTCGCGAGATCCACGGGCACTTCGTTCGGCCGACGCGGATCGATTCGCGCGAGTCGCCAGTTGCACGTGTTCTCGTCGCCGCGAATGACGTAGATAAGACTGTTGACGAAAACGAACCCCGCGATCTGCGCACTAACGGGAATCTCGCGCACGATTGCCGCCTTGGCATCGAGTTGCAAGATGCGTCGCACGTAAAATTGGCTCAGATAGAGCGATTCTCCATCGAACCCGATATACGAGCCGGTATTATCCGGACAGGTGAGGAGTTCGCTGTTTTTGAAGCCGTGGCCGATCACGTAGCGCCGGATGAAGCGATCGTCGTCAGGTCCTTCGGCGCTCACGATGCGTAGCGCGTCACCCGTGACGACGGCACCGTACGGAACGCCCGGAGCGACGGCTTCCTCAAAAACGACTCCCGAATGGGAGTCGATTCCGTAGATGCGCTTGGTTTCGCGTGAGCCGATCCAGAGGGTCGCTCCGTCGCCTGCGAGGGCTTGGGGAGCGGGCGCGGGTGAGGGCAGTCGTTGCAATTCGTCAATGGAGTCGAGGGTCTCGATCATGCGAAAGTGTCCTTTCGAGACGGTGTCGTCTTGGTGACGGTCTCGTCATCGGTGGAGAATCCCATGAGAGCTTGTTCGCTACGGGGGCCGTGGAGAACCTACAGCGAACTGCGGATCCTCGATGGCCAGCTTCGCGTTCGTGATCCATCCCACATCGTTTGTGGATGTCGTCCGGTATGAACCCGGAGCGGCGGGTAAGGGGAAGCCGATCGTTGAGAAGATCATCGAATGGATGCCGTCCTACGCCGCGGCGCACGTGACCGGCATTCGCACGCCTGATGGACGTGAGACCGAGGGCTGGTTCGTCGCCGCTCCGTTCATGCCCGAGCAGATGCTCATGATGCCGCGCGAACGCGTCTACGAAAAGGTCCTCAAGGCCGTCTCCATCGGAGAGGAACTGGGGGCGAAGGTCGTCGGTTTGGGTGCGTTCACCGGAGTCGTCGGCGACGCTGGCGTGACCATCGCCGAGCGCGTCGGGATCGGCGTGACGACGGGGAATTCGTTGACGATCGCGACGGGCGTGAAGGGGATGCTTCGCGGAGCGCGCGAGATGGAGATCGATCCCGCCGAGGAGACCTTGGTCGTGATCGGCGCGACCGGCTCGATCGGCTCGGCCTGCGTCGAATTGCTCGCACCGCACGTTCGTCACATCGTGATGGTCGCGCGCAATCGGACGCGTCTGGAAAAACTTCAGTCCGTGCTCGGGCCGAGTTTGCCGTGCGGAACCTCGCTTGAAACGGACGTTCGCCTGGGTGTTCCGCGCGGACGCCTGGTGTTGACGGCGACAACCTCGACGCAGGAATTGATCGAACCGGCCGACTTGCGGACGGGAGCGGTCGTTTGCGAGCTCTCATTGCCGCACGATGTCGGAGTCCGCGTCCGAACGGAGCGCCCCGATGTGCTCGTCGTCGAGGGAGGCATCCTACGCGTTCCGGGAAGGCCTCGCTTTGAGCGCGTGCGCGAGCCCGGTCAGGACTTCGACCTCGGTTTGCCGCCCGGGACCGCTCTTGCGTGCATGTCGGAGACGATGGTGCTGGCGTTGGAGAACCGCGTCGGCGACTATACCCTTGGTCGCGGAATCGACCTCGCGAAGGTTCGCGAGATCGACGAGTTGGCGAATCGAGCTGGTTTCCAACTCGCCGAAATGCGGGCATTCGATCGCGCGATCACCGCAGCAGAACTGGAGTTCACCAAGACGGCGGCGCACGATCGCCGTGCTCGAGAGCGGATGGTGGTCCGCGTTTCGTGAATATCGCGCACACGATGACGCCTTCTGATACTCGCCCCCGTCGGGTCGTTTCGGTCTCGCTTGGTTCTTCGACGCGCGATCACCGCGTCGAGGTCAACTTCCTCGGTGTTCCGCTCACGATCGAAAGAATTGGAGTCGACGGCTCGATTGACCGCGCACTCGCCAAGCTACGCGAACTCGACGGCCAAGTCGACGCGATCGGCTTAGGGGGCATCGACGTTTACCTGTATGCGGGGAAGAAGCGTTATGCCTTGCGCGATGGACTGCGCTTGCTGGAAGCCGTCGAACGGACGCCGGTCGTCGATGGAAGCGGCTTGAAGAATACGCTCGAGCGTTCCGCCGTGCGCTTCCTCAGCGACGAACTCGGCATTGAATTGCGGGGACGGCGCGTGCTGATGGTCAGCGCTCTCGATCGCTTCGGCATGGCGCAGGCATTGGTCGATGCGGGCGCCGACGTATTATTCGGCGACTTCATCTTCGCGCTCGATCTCGACAAGCCGGTGCGTGGTCTTGCGGAATTCGAGGTCTTGGCCGAGCGCTATCTGCCTGACGCCTGCAAGCTCCCGTTCCAGTTTTTCTATCCGACGGGGAAAAAACAAGAACGTCCTCCCCAGCCGAAATATCCGCAGTACTACGAAGAGGCGGAGATCATCGCGGGCGATTTCCATTTCATGCGTCAGTTCATGCCTGAACGGCTTGAGGGAAAGATCGTGCTGACGAACACGGTGACTGAGCGCGACGTTCGGGAACTTGCCCAACGCGGCATCTCGCGGCTTATAACGACGACGCCGGATTTCGGCGGCCGTTCGTTCGGCACCAACGTCGTCGAAGCCGCATTCCTTGCGCTTTTGGATAAGCGCTGGGAAGAGGTGACGCCCGAAGATTACGCGGGACTGCTCGCCCGCTTGCAACTCCGCCCGCGCGTGGTCTCCCTTGAGGATGCATCCTTCGCTTCGCCGTGACGCCCTCGGGAGGATCGATTCGGTGATGATCGGCGTCTCGGGAACGGCGCCGGCCATGTCGGTCGCGTCCAGTATCGCAACGCTGGTTGCGGTGGTCGGGGTTACCTCGCCCGGCGCGATTCTCGTCGGCGCGATTCCGATGTTCGGAATCGCGCTCGCCTTCGCCTATCTTTCGCACTGGCGTGGTGACGCCGGAGCCAGTTATGCTTGGGTTGGCCGTAGTCTCAGTCCGGCACTCGGGTTTTTCGCGGGATGGGCGCTGTTGGCCGCGTCCGCGCTCTTCGCGGTGCCCGGCTCTCTGCCGGCGGCGGCGGCGACGCTGACATTGTTCGCCCCGTCGCTGATCGCGAATGTTCCAGTGAATCTGCTGGTTGGCGCGCTCTGGTTTATCGCGATAAATATCATCGTCGTCCTCAACGTGAACTTCACCGCGCGCTTTCAGCGACTGATCACAAGCCTGGAATTGCTCGTCTTGCTTGTATTGGGATTCGCGGTGTTCGCGCACGGCCTTGCGCATCCGGTCGTTCCCTTCTCGTGGTCCTGGTTCGCGCCGGCGCCTTCCGGAGGCCTGAGTATCTTCATCAGTGGAATGATCACGGCAGTCTTTCTCTTCTGGGGCTGGGATGTTACGGCAAACTTGAATGAGGAGACTCAAGCGGGCGGACGGACGACCGGGTTTGCCGGAATCATGGGAATGCTGGTGATTCTCGCACTCTTCGAGTTTTTGCAAGTCGGCATGCAATTAGTTCTGACTCCGAAGCAAATCGCCGATGCGGGAACGAACCTCATCGATGCCGTCGCCTCGACGGTGTTGCCGCGTCCATGGGCTTCAATCGCGTCGCTCGTGGTCATTATCAGCGTCATTGGTACGCTGGAGACGCAACTCATTCAGGTTGGACGCACGCTGTTTTCAATGGCCCGTGATAGGGTTGTTTCCGAGCGCTTCGCGCATCTGCATCCACGCTTTACCACACCGTGGCTCGCGACGGCGGTCGTTGGTCTGATCGGACTCCTGGAATTCGCCGCCGCTGCGTTCAGTCCGACAATCAACGGCCTGATGGGGCAACTTATCAACGCCTTGGGTTTCCTAATCGCGGTCTACTATGGTCTGGCCGGTTTCGCATGCGCATGGTATTATCGCTTCACCGCCATACGAAGCAGATGGGGTTTCCTTCTCCGCATTGTCTGGCCGGCCGCGTCGGCGGCATTTCTCTGGGTGGTCGCCGTAGCTCAGCTTGTGCAACTGCCGTGGTATGTCGACGCGATTCCGGTTGGGGTGCTGCTCTTGGGGGCAGTTCCGCTCCTGTACTATCGCCGGAAGAATAGGAGCGAGTTCTTCACGCTCCGCCCCGAGTCCGACGCAGCCTAGCCCGTCCACCTTGGGGAGTCGAGGGGGCGGGAGCCGCATGAATCCGTGCGGTGAAGTCGCTTTAGAGGGGGGTTGCGGGGGTCGGGACGAATACTCGGGGCCGACGTACGTATTGCGCTCGCCCTAACCAATCCTTTGAGGTTTCACAACGTGAACGAAAAAGAAACCCTGCTCACCCAAGAGGGACTCCAAAAACTTGAGCAAGAGCTCGACGATCTGAAGAATGTGCATCGGCGCGAGGTCAATGAGCGCATTCGCCAGGCCAAAGAGTTTGGGGATATTTCGGAAAACGCCGAATATGAAGATGCCAAGCAGGAACAGGCCTTCGTCGAAGGCCGGATCCTGAAGGTCGAGGCGATGATTCGGAATGCACGTGTCATCGACGAGACGGATATCGTCGTCGACGAAGTACATCTCGGCGCATCGGTCAAGATCAAAGAAATCGAGAGTGGGAAGCTGTACGAGTTCACAATCGTGGGTTCGATGGAGGCCGATCCGGTCAACCATCGCCTTTCCAACGAATCCCCTTTGGGTTTTGCGCTAATGGGTCGCAAGAAGGGTGATACCGTCGAAGTGCACGCGCCGCGCGGTCCCGTGAGCTATAAGATCGAGTGGATCAGCTCAACGAAGAAGAAAACCAGCGCCAAGAAAGCTTCCTAGCCGCTGATGATCGTCGACGACCTCGGTAAGCGCGAAGCTGAACTCAAGGAAGCGCGGCGAGAGAACCTTGCGGCGCTTCGTTCGCTCGGAATCGATCCATTCGCGGTCCTGCGCTACGACGTGACGGCGCACGCCGCCGATCTTCTCGGGCGCTATGCGGATCGAACGGATGCCGAGGGATCGGCCGAGGAGGTCCACGCGTTGGCGGGGCGCCTACGCGCCGTTCGGAAGATGGGCAAAGGTGCGATCTGGGCGGACCTGTGGGATCGGACGGGACGCATGCAGATTTACGTGCGTGCCGATGCGGTCGGCGCCGAAGACTTCGCGCGCTTTGATACGCTCGACATCGGCGACATCATCGGTGTCGACGGACACGTCTTTCGTTCAAAAAAGGGCGAATTAACGTTGCGTGCGGCGTCGGTCGCCGTGCTGACCAAGGCCCTGACGCCGTTGCCCGATAAGTGGCACGGCCTCGTCGACGTCGAGAAGCGCTACCGTCAGCGCTATGTCGACCTCATCGTGAACGAGCCGGTTCGCGACACGTTCATTCTCCGTAGCAGGGTCGTCGCGGAGATGCGGCGTTTCCTCGACGCGCGGGATTTCTTGGAATGCGAGACACCGATCCTCGGCAGTATCGCAGGTGGTGCAAGTGCGCGTCCGTTCCGCACGCACAGCAATGCTCTTGATATTCCGCTTGATTTGCGGATCGCCACGGAACTGAACCTTAAGCGTTTAATTATCGGCGGCCTTGAGCGGGTGTACGAGATCGGCCGGACGTTCCGCAACGAAGGCATCGATACGACGCACAGTCCGGAATTCACGATGCTCGAGTTGTACGCTGCATATTGGTCGCGTGCCGATATGTTGGAATTCAACGAGGAATTGATCGCGCACTTGGTCGCGTTTGTGACCGGCGGTTCGGATAAACTGATCTACGATGGGCGGGAGATTTCGTTCGCGCGGCCGTTCGCGCGCATCGGCTATTTCGAAGCGCTGCACCATTTCGGTGGTGATGGATTCTCGCGCAAGGATCTGCTTGATCCGTTCGGTGCCGCGCGGGCTCTGGCGAAGCTTGGTGTGCCGCCGTCGCCGACGCACGGACACGCTCTCGATAAGATTTTTGAGCGCGTCGTCGAACAGAATCTCGTAAACCCGACGTTCGTGAACGACTATCCGGCCTTGATCTCGCCCCTGGCAAAGCGCAAGCCGGGGGATCCCGATATCGTCGATCGCTACGAGTTATTCGCGGCAAATTTCGAAGTATCCAACGCGTTCTCCGAACTCAACGATCCCGACGATCAGCGGGCACGTTTTGAAGAGCAGATAGCCGAGCGGGCGAAGGGCGACGATGAGGTGCCTCCACCCGATTGGGATTTCGTTGCCGCGTTGGAATACGGCATGCCGCCGACTGCGGGTATCGGCATCGGCATCGATCGGCTGATGATGTTACTGACCGGCAGTCTCTCCGTCCGCGACGTGTTATTGTTTCCGCTACAACGTCCATTGTAAAGGATAGAGCTGTCGATCGGCGAT
>DASZHL010000038.1:0-14490 GCA_035937855.1 Vulcanimicrobiaceae bacterium | reverse complement strand
GAAAGGATCGCCGATGCCGACGCGGCGGCATGGCGAACGACCCCGCTCAGCATTCGGCGCTCCTCCAGAGGACGCAACGCGTTGAGGAAGCGCGACAACTGCTGCTTGGTATAGGCGGAATTCATTTCTTCGGCGGCTGCGAAGTGGGTGAAGACTCCCGTGAGACGGAGGGTGGGATTCTCGCGCAGAGCGGCGATGCTCGACGTCGCGCTCAGGCTCGAAAAACCGAAGCGAGCGAGCCCCGTGTCGATTTTGGCATGGATGGCGAAGGGCGAGCTTGCCGCTCTAGCCGTCCGTTCGAGATCGGTCAGATATGAGCCGGTCGTCCAAACCGGAATGGCGGCTTGGATGCGGAGGGCGTCGCCGAGTTCGTCGGGCGCAACGGCTCCGAGAATGACGAGCGGGGTGCTGATGCCTGCGGTCCTTAGTTCGAGGGCTTCTTGGAGGTTGTAGACTCCGATTGCATCCGCAAAAGGGGCGACTGCGCGGGCGACGCGAACTGCTCCATGACCGTAGGCGTTGCCTTTCACCACGACGAGGAGCCGTGCCGGTGCAACCAAAGAACGAATGCGGACGGTATTCCGCCGGATCGCACCGAGATCCAATTCGATTGCGCTCATCAAAGGCTGTTGGGTTCCTGCTCCACGGTCATTGGATCTTCGGCGCTCAGGCAGGGAACGGCCTGTGCGCTCGGACGCCGAATCGGGCGGCACTTCTATCATGATCGGCTTTCTTCTTCGAGCTGTTTTGGCGCTGATCGTCGGCATTGGGCTCTATCTCATCGACATTCGCTTAGCGATGATTCCTATATACGGTTCCACGGCGTTCGGTCTCACGACCAAGGGCGTACGCTCCGAAGTGGAGTTCCTCTTACTGCTGCTCACGATTCTCGTTCTCCTCATCCCACTTTTTCAAGACGGTTGGTCGATGGAGACGCGAACCTTCTCGATTATGACCGGGGTGGTGATCGCCGTGATCGCGCTCGGGCGAGCGAGCGGGCTGATCACTTTCGATCCCGACTTGTTCCTCGCAGGTATCGCGCATAGCGAGCCGGTCCGAAAGCTGCAATACTTCTTCCGGCAAGCCGGTCCACGGTAGAGACCTACCCAAGGGGAAGAGGGGCGTTTTGGTGCGCTGATTCGAAGGCTTCGGCTTCTTGAGGCGCGTGCTACTTGCACTCGTCTGCTGAGTCTGCTAATATCGCGCTGGCAGTCTCCTCGTGTGACTGCCAAAAAGCTTTCTCATAACGACACACGCTTGCTTCACCTTTTTCGGAGGTCCTATTCGTGAATCTCAGGCCTGAGGGCGATCGAGTCATCATTGAGCATGTCGAGCAGGCTGATAAGACTGCCGGCGGCGTTTTCTTGCCCGACACCGCGAAGGAGAAGCCCCAAGAGGGCCTCATCCGCGCGATCGGCAGTGGTCGAATCTTCGACAACGGCACCACCTTGCCGCAGACCCTCAAGGTCGGCGACAAAGTCATCTACTCGAAGTACTCCGGCAACGAAGTCAAAGTTGACGGAAAAGAATATCTCATCATTTCAGTCAAAGACGTGCTGGCGGTCTTTACGGACGCCCGCGTTGCTGTGGGAGTATAAGCAAGACACATGGCTGCCAAACAATTAGTATTCGACGAGAACGCACGGCGCGCGCTCGAGCGCGGCGCGAACGCGCTGGCCGATGCCGTCAAAGTGACGCTCGGACCCAAGGGCCGCAACGTCGTCCTCGACAAGAAATTCGGTTCGCCGACGGTCACCAATGACGGTGTGACCATCGCCAAAGAGATCGAGCTGCCCGATGTTTTCGAGAACATGGGTGCCCAGCTCGTCAAGGAAGTCGCCAGCAAGACCAACGACATCGCCGGCGACGGAACGACGACCGCGACGGTGCTCGCTCAGGCGATCATCCGCGAGGGGCTGCGCAACGTTACCGCCGGTTCGAATCCGTTGCTCATCAAGAAGGGCATCGAAAAGGCCGTCGTGATCGCGGTTGGCGAGCTCGAGAAGTTCGCACTCAAGGTGGACACCGCCGAGAAGATCGCGCAGGTCGCTTCGATTTCGGCCAACGATTCGGAGATCGGCAAGCTCATCTCCGAGGCCATGAGCAAGGTCGGCAAAGACGGCGTGATCACGGTCGAAGAGTCCAAGTCCATGAAGACCGAAGTCGAGACCAAAGACGGCATGCAGTTCGACAAGGGCTACATCTCGCCGTACATGGTCACCGATTCCGAGCGCATGGAAGCGCTCCTCAGCGATCCGTACATCCTCATCAGCGAACGCAAGATTTCGGCGATCGCCGACATCCTACCATTGCTTGAGAAGGTCGTCCAGGTTCAGAAACCGCTCCTCATCATTGCTGAAGACGTGGACGGCGAGGCTCTCGCGACGTTGGTCGTCAACAAGCTGCGCGGCACGTTCACCACGGTTGCGGTCAAGGCGCCGGGCTTCGGCGATCGCCGCAAAGAGATCCTCAAAGACATCGCCACCCTGACGGGCGGAACGGTGATCTCCGAGGAGCTCGGTCTCAAGCTCGACAAAGTCACGCCGGACCTGCTCGGTCAGGCCAAGACGGTCAAGGTCACCAAGGACGAAACCACGATCGTCGACGGTCGCGGCAAGCACGACGCGATCAAGGGCCGCATCGAACAGATCAAACGTCAGATCGAAGATACCGACAGCGATTTCGATCGCGAGAAGCTCCAAGAGCGGTTGGCCAAGCTCTCCGGCGGTGTCGCCGTCATCCAAGTCGGCGCGGCTACCGAGACGGAACTCAAAGAGAAGAAGCATCGTATCGAGGACGCGCTCAGCGCGACCCGCGCCGCGGTGCAAGAAGGCATGATCCCCGGCGGCGGAAGCTCGCTGATTCATGCGCAGAAAGCTCTTGAGAAAATCTCGCACGCTGGTGCGGCGCCCGAGGAGAGAATCGGCGTCAACATCATCATCCGTGCGCTCGAAGAGCCGTTGCGTCAGATTGCCGAGAATGCCGGATTCGAAGGTTCGGTCGAAGTGCAGCGCGTCAAGGCGGCACCGGCTGGTCAGGGCTTCGACGCCATCTCCGGTCAGTTGGTCGACATGATCAAAGCCGGAATCGTCGAGCCGTTCAAGGTCACGCGTTCGGCGCTGCAAAACGCGGCCTCGATCGGTGCGCTCATCCTCACCACCGAGACGCTCATTGCCGACAAGCCCGAGCCAAAGAAGGACGCTCCGGCGCCCGGCGGCGGCATGGGAGGCGGCGGCTACGACTTCTGATGACGTTCGCGCGAAAGCGCGGCGCATCGGTTGAGTGGAAGAAAGGGCCTCGCACCGAACGGTGCGGGGCTCTTTCCTTGGGGTGTGGAACGGCGGCGATGGGAGTTTATACCGCGAAATCACGATGATTGTAATTTCGGTCTCGTCGGGGTGGGAAGAGTTTGGGGATATGCGTCGCGCTGCGTCCCCGAGTCATGAGTGTGACGATCGGCAAGGCGGTCGCTTTCTCAATAGCGATAAGCGTTTTGTCGATGGCGGCGGCGCGGCGCAGAAGATCTTTCGGGAGCGGGCTGTCGAAGCGGATGTCGAGATGCGCACCCCAGGTGTTCGACGGGGGAACGTCCCAGGATAGCGATTTGTTCATTGCAGCTCGCGCTTCAAAGAGTGGTAGCATCTCCCCGATCTGGCGCTCTAGAGGCTTCCATTCCGCATCGACTTCAGCGGCAAACGTGTGCTCGTATTCGGTGCGCATCCTTTCACGAGATTCTCGATATCGCTCGTCAACGTGTCGATTGAAGTCTGCGATATTTTTCCGAAAATTCTTAAATTTCGGACTTTCCTCATGGCGGTGTTGAATTGCGTTTTTGAGTTCTCTTTTGATTGCCGAGAGCATCTCCGCGCGTTGGTCAATATCATCCGGATACGTTTTTGGCCATTGGGCGAGAGGAAAATCTACGCCGCCGCGCTCACGGGAAAAAGATGCAAGTTGTTTCTCGATGCCGCTCCGGCATCGCACAGATTCTTGAGGAAGACTGCGAGCGAAGGGGACGAGGTTGTTGTTTTGAAGTGACGCTGCGTGGGTTGTTGACTTCCACAATGCGATGAGCGTTAGGGCCGAGCCGTCTTCAAGGGTGATTATCGCTTTTTGCTTGAGGGTGATATTCAGATGGTTGATTCCGCGTTCGACGAGGCAATGGACTTTCGCCGATGCGGCATGGGTGCGCTCCTCGTCAAGGATTTTCGCGAACGATGAGGAGATCTTCAAGATGATCGGCGGATCCTGCGCGCGGCAGCATTCGTCGAGTTCGAGCGCCCATGCGATTCGCTTCGCCGCTTGAGTCGAGGCCATTGCGGGGTTTTCGCATTTTACGCGATCCTTGAGGCGTTGCAACGCTTCGCGGAGTGGGTCGAAGTCGTTCGGAGATGACGTTGCAGATTGCTTGGTAGAGGCCATGAGGATGTGCTTGCCGTGGCCGCGGCCGAGATTGACCTCGACGGTGCGATTTTCATTTTCAGGCGTCTGCATAAATTAGAACCTCGGAATAGAGTCTCTTCTTTGGATCAGGTTGGGAGCCGTGGTGACGAGAACCGTGTATTCAGACGTTCCCTTAGTTGATTATAGCAGTTTTCGGTACGCCGCGGTGACCCGTCCGCATCCTCTTTAGATCGCTTCTTTCGGAAAGCAGAGCGAACAAAAGCACGCTCGGTGTCGCGGTAGCTCCCACTTGGAGAGCTACCGCGACTTTAACCTATGCCGCGCGAGCCCGCTTATATGTGGAATCCGGTTTTGGTTGATCGGCAAGCGTGATGCTGAGTTCGTCCGTGATCTGTCTCCGAAGCGACGGAGTGACGAGCCGATCGAATGCATTGATCCTTTCGACGGCGGAGTGGTTTAATTTCGGGACTCGATTGACGTAGATCTCGATCGAGTGTTCTTTCATGACCGTTGCGCATTGCTCGAGATTTGCAAGTTTTCCGCGCGCATCGCTGATTTCGTTGAGCCCCTTGGCGATAACGGAAGGCTGGAGATCCCAATCGTTCACCAATTTTATTTGCCGAGCGTGTTCTTCTCGAATCCACTTTTCACCCGACGCGAAGAGTTCTTCAGTCTTGGCCCGCGCGCTTTCGCGGATTTTCTCGATCTTATAGTCGTCAAATGCGAGTTCTCGCTGGATACGGTTCTTCTCCGCGGGGTTAAATGACCACTGCAAACGCG
Organism: Vulcanimicrobiaceae bacterium; assembly: GCA_035937855.1. Classification (GTDB taxonomy): domain Bacteria; phylum Vulcanimicrobiota; class Vulcanimicrobiia; order Vulcanimicrobiales; family Vulcanimicrobiaceae; genus DASZHL01. The sequence goes on along the minus strand of DASZHL010000038.1, from coordinate 9,306 downwards.
CGTGAAGTTCCTTACGCTCACTCAGCATGAGGATTTTGTTTTTCCCCGGCTCAAACTCTTGCTTGAGTTTTGCTTCGTAGAGTTTGGCTTTTTGTGACTTGACGAGTTCTTCTACGTCCGCAAATTCCGGTTCTTTGGGGCGCTTACTCTCCAGCCACTTTGCTTTTTCCCTGAGCAATGCGTTTCGTTGCCGGTCGAGTTCCGCGCGAAGCTCCGATGCCGATTCGCTGAGTGTTACCGCCTCCAGACCTGGTTGATCGACCAACCCGTCGGCGTGTCGGTTCCTTGGAAACTCGACGCGTACGGCGAGCAACTCCGTGAACTGAAAGCGACTTCGTTCATAGCAATCGTTGAATGCCTCGCGAGCTTCCCATGAGTTGTCGGAAACGACCCTCGCACCGAGTGTCGTAAGGACCTTGAGATCATTGGAAAAACGCTTGAAATATGCCGACTGCCTCGCGTTCGCGGTTTTCTGCTTCTGGATTTCTTGCCAATCCTCGTATTGATCGACTTCGTCGTTTGCTCTGCGTTCGATCAACGGGGCATAGACGCGGTCGAACTCGATTTTGGAGATCCTCTCCTCTTTTACAAAACGATTGTCTTGGTAGGCGATGAGGCTGTCGACAAGGACGTTACCCAATGCGCTGATCGGCTTCCATCCCGAGTCGCGCATATTTTCGCCCAGTCGGCGGACCAAGTTTTCGGCGTCCGATGCTTTCGTTTTCTCCCCAACGCGCTTAAGGCGTTTTCGCTCCTCTTTGTCATACATGTCTCCGTAACTTTCGGGAGCCTTGCAAACGGGAAGCGGCTGATGTTTTGGGAAACCGTAGTTTCTGCGATACAGATTTTCGAGATCGCGTGGGACCTCATGCGCTTGCGTCTCAAGAAAGAGACGAACTTCGCGAAAGCGATTCTCAAGCGCAGCGGGATCGATGATGTATCCTTGCATAATTTCCTTCTAGCCCCAGGAAAGGCCGAATCGAGAATTCATATTAAAAAGTGGGGGACCGGGTTGGTCCGTCCCGGTCTCTCCAATTTTAGGATGCATCGAGGAGTCCTGCCGCTCCCTCATCGAGGCCCTTTTGAAAATTGTACCTTCGGATACGGGAGTACGGTCGCTCGCAAGCCAACAGAGAGTGTATTATGACAGATTTTTGCAGCAAACGCGTGAGCGAGACCGCACGCAACTTCATCGAAGCTGAACGGCGTTTTGGTGCGCATACGTACCACCCGCTCGACGTCGTGGTCGCGCGTGGCCAAGGCGTTTGGCTTGAGGACGTCGACGGTCGGCGTTACCTCGATTGCATTAGCGCCTATTCAGCACTGAATCAGGGCCACTGCCATCCGCGCATCCGCGAGGCGCTGATCGCCCAAGCTGATCGAGTCTCGCTGACTTCCCGCGCCTTGTACAACGACCAGTTGGGTCCGTTGCTCGAAAAACTCGTTGCGTATTGCGGTGCGGAGATGGCGCTCTTGGTCAACACCGGCGGCGAGGCGGTCGAAACGGCGATCAAGCTGGTGCGTCGCTGGGGCTACCGGGTCAAGGGCATTCCCAAGGATCGCGCGCGCATCGTGGTCGCGGCTAACAACTTCCACGGACGCAGCACGACGGCAATCAGCGCCTCGTCCGTGCCCCAGTATCGAGCCGACTTCGGTCCCTTCACGCCGGGCTTTGATCTCGTGCCGTTTGGAGACTTCGGCGCGCTCGAAGCGGTGTTTGGTCCCGAGACGTGCGCATTCATGATCGAGCCGATCCAAGGCGAGGGCGGGGTGCACGTTCCGCCGGCCGGGTATCTCGAAGCGGCGGCGGCGCTGTGCCGCGCGCGGAACGTCCTCTTCGTCGCCGAGGAAGTGCAGACGGGCTTCGGTCGGACCGGGGATCGTTTCGCGGTCGATCATCACGGGATCGTTCCCGACCTGTTCGTGGTCGGCAAAGCCTTGGGCGGTGGATATTATCCGGTTGCGGGCGTGCTGGGTTCCCGGGCGCTTCTCAAACTCTTCGGTCCCGGCGATCACGGCAGTACCTTCGGTGGAAATCCACTCGCCTGCGCGGTCGCGTCCGCCTCGCTCGACGTGATCGTCGAGGAGCGGCTTGCCGAGCGGGCGCGGGAACGCGGCGCACAGATCATCTCCGCTCTTCGAGCGATCGGCTCTCCGCTGATCCGCGAAGTGCGCGGTCGCGGATTGCTGATCGGCGTCGAGTTAACGACCCCAGCGCGTCCCGTTGCAGAAGCCCTTCTCAACGAAGGTATCGTGGCGAAGGAAACGCACGATCTGGTGCTGCGCATCGCACCGCCCTGCGTGATCGAACCGGGAGAGGCGGCGCTGATCGCTCCGGCCCTCGAACGTGCTCTCGCCCGAGCGGCGGAGGGCGCGCGATGATCAGTCGGCCGTTCGGGAAGAATGGTCCGCTCGTTCCCGTCGTTGGACAGGGAACGTGGCCGCTCCCCGATCGCGAAGCCTTGCGTCAGGGCATCGCGCTGGGAATGACGCACATCGACACCGCCGAGACGTACGGTGACGGGCGTTCCGAGGAGATCGTCGGCAAGGCGATCAAAGGTCTCCCGCGCGAGAGCCTGTTCTTAGTGAGCAAAGTTCTTCCCGAAAACGCGGACGAGGCCGGCGTTATCCGTGCGTGTGAGGCTTCGCTGCGGCGTCTGGGCACGGAGTATCTCGATGCGTATCTGTTACATTGGCGCGGTGAGGTGCCGCTTGAAGCGACGATGGCCGGACTTGAGCGCCTCGTCGACGCGGGGAAGATCCGTATGCTCGGCGTGAGCAATCTCGATCCGTGGGATCTGCGAGAATCGCTGCGCGGCTTGCGTCGGCATCGGATCGCGTGTAATCAAGTGCTGTACAATGTGCGAGAGCGCAGCGTCGAGGAGCATGAGCTCCCTTGGGCGCGCGAGTACGGATGCGCGCTCGTCGCCTACACGCCGCTTGGAAAACCGGCGATCGACGCGTCGGCTCCGCGTGATCGCGCCCTCGTTGCGATCGCGCGGCGGCGCGGAGTAAGCCCGCAAGCGATCGCGCTCGCGTTCCTTCTGCGCGATCCCAACGTGTTCGTCATTCCCAAGGCAAATCGTCGAGAGCACGTCGAGGCCAATGCCCTCGCGGGCGATCTCACACTCGGCGATGAGGAAATCGCCGAACTCGACCGCGCGTTTCCCATTCGACAGCGGAAGGGCTCGCTCCCGATGAATTGAGCGGGAGTCCGCACTCGAGGAGGTTCATTGTCTTCGAGAATGACTTCTCGGTTTGTGATGTTTGATGCTTGTTTCTAATTCAGTTGATTCGATGAGTCCGTTTACCACTTTGGCGAATTGCTTCTGACGCAGTTCGGCCTCTTCCGGGTCGAAGTTCATCGTCCGCAGGTATTTTTTTGCGTTGTCCGCGAGGTGGAGCAGTATGGCCCCACGGTGAGATTCGGGGGTGAAAAACGGCGCGATCGATTCGTTTTTTGATTTGCTCCACAGGGGGACGATGCGCAGCAAGTCGCGCATAGCGTTCTCTTTTTCCGTACCGGATCTGGTCAATGCGGCGTCCGTCGCTAGGACGAACATATGCTCCAGCGATGCAACCCGTAAACCTCCTTTACATGGGTGACTATGCGCTGCAACCTGAGGGTAGGGAATCGCGACGTTGGGTTGTTCCTCGGAGTAGACGTCAACGCTCGTCTCTGCGATACGCACGGAGCTTTTCGTCAAATCGGGGGAGTCTTGCATCCCATAGCGGTCCCGCATGGCGGTTTTCCCGTTGATCGAGAGGTAACAGGCCATATCGTCATGGCTGCGTGCCGGCCAACGCACGCCCAGGCGCACGGCGTGAGCATAGGCAGCTAAGCCGCCGAGAAAAACGGCATCAGGAAACTCGGTTCCAATGCGATTGGCTATCGGGAGAATGGACTCCCAGGGTTCGGCATCAATCATGCCGTTATTCTATACCAAAGAATCTTCGCCGGTAAACCAGGGGCATCGTCATGCTTAGGAAATCGTCGATCTTTATGTTGGCGACCAGGTCGCCCATGCGCGTTCTTTGGTTACAATGGGAACGGAGGGGTTCACCGCTTCCCACAGCGTTTTCACTCTTGCGGCAATACTGTTAAGATCATCGGTGAGTTTCATATCTGCGGGAGGGGAGTAGTCGATGATATATCCGCATGTGGCAAGAAGTGTGAGATTCTTATCGATTTTTTCAACTGAAGCGTTAAGCGAGTTTGCGTCATGGTTAACTCCGAATTGCTGCTGCTTGCTGAGAATGGAATTTCGCAGCGTCACGAGTTCAACCTCGATCGGACTGTCCTTCAAACGCACCCTCGGTTTGGCCGGCTGGAGGGAATCGATGATGTTTTTCAGAACCTTGACGCGCTCACTAGGTTCATTGGGGAGGTCCTTTGGGTCGGGGAATCCGATTCCGTGAGACGTGAGGAATTTCGTCCCGTCGATAAGATCAGCAACCTCGCTTTTTAGTTTACGGAGGTTTTGTGCATCAACGCTTTCGGGCGAGCTGAGACAAAGTTTTTCGCTGATGGAGATTTTCGTCTCTTTAAGAGTGTACAGAATCCCGTTGTCGTCGGTTGCATATTTGATTGATCGAAGCGCATCAAGGACGTTGGGCTTCGGCGAATTGCCCTGTGTTTGTGAGTGAGGTTGCAGAGCGCCTGGAGAATTCAAGGCTGCCTCAAGTTCTTGCAGTCGTCCGCTGACGGTCGTCGCCTTTATGGGAGGGGAATCGGGATTGAGTCTGTGTGCGAGCAGTGACTTGAGGTTGTATTCACACGCCACGGTCCGATCCTTGAGTCGTTCATTTTCTTTTTTTGCTTCCAAGATCTGATGTTGGCGGTCGTCTTCAGCAACCTGAGCCTTGATTCGCTTGTCATTGTCAGTTTCGAGTATGACGCAGATCGCGTCGCTACTCGCGTCTACGGAGACCTCGCGTTGTGGGGGCGATTCGGCAAGGCTCTCAAGACGTTCATCGAGGTACTCGCGGATCGTCGAGAGGTCGCGAGCGAACGGGTTGTTTGCGAAACTCTGCTGCAAATCTAAAGGAGGGCTAGGCTCGAGAAGATTCCTCAATACCGTAAAGCGTGCGGGTATCACAAGCGGAAGATCGCTCGGGATGGGAATTTCGATCCCATGAACAGCGAGGAATTCCGCTTTTTTGAGGCAGCGGTTGAGTTCGGTATGGAAATCGGGGTCGCTCGGGTCGAGCTTTGTTTCGATCATTTGGTGTTCGATTTCTCCTGATGAAAAGGCCAACATAATGGGTCCGGGCTGAGCGCCGGGTTTTGTCCCGAGCATGATAGCATACGCTCAATCGTCTGAGCATTGCCCTCGTTGGGGGGCGATTCGACCGCGCTGCCATTGACGCTTCCTCGCGTTGCGTGCTAGACTCCCTGAAATGTCTTCACAGATCGCCTGCTGTTCGTGTCCCACCTGTACCATGTCGCATGACGATAGGGGCTGTTCGGCATAGCGTTTTGAGCGCTATTGATCTCGGGATCTTCAAGGACCCGCGAGCCGGTCGGCTCGCGGGTCCTTTCTTTTTTCGCACGACGAAACAGTTTTGAAGAGGGAATCATGGTTCGAAGAGATGCTACCGGGGGAACCTCCGGGCAGAGGTGGAGCGAGAGTTTCGGGGAGCCGTCCGTATGAGCGTCAGCATCATCGTTGACGGCGTCGAGAAGGCTTTGGGAGGTCGGCGCATTCTGCGCGACATCTCCCTTCGGGTTGAACGGGGAGGGCTCGTCGCACTCCTCGGACCCTCGGGCTGCGGAAAGACGACGCTCCTGCGCACGATCGCGGGCTTTGAGCGTCCGGACGTCGGATCCATCTCGATCGGCGGCTCCGATGTGACCGATCTGCCGCTGCGTGCTCGCGAGATCGGCTTCGTCCATCAGCACGACGCGCTTTTTCCCCACCTGACGGTCGGGGAGAACGTCGGATTCTCCCTCGCCGTGCGGCACCGACCGGGAAACGAGATCGCGCATCGCGTCGCCGAGCTGCTCGAACTCGTCGAACTCGAAGGTTACGAGAAACGCATGCCGCGCGAGCTCTCCGGAGGGCAGCGCCAGCGAGTCGCTCTCATCCGCGCGCTGGCCGCGCAGCCCAAAGTCTTGCTTCTCGATGAACCGTTCTCGGCTCTGGACGTGCGGGTACGCGCGGATTTGCGAATTCGCTTGCGTGAGCTGCACGAACGCAACGGCGTCACGACGATCATCGTGACCCACGATCCCGACGAAGCCATGGAACTCGCCGATCGGCTAATCGTGATGAACGCCGGACGCATTGAGCAAGAAGGGACTCCGCGCGAGATCTATCGCGATCCGCGTACCTCCTTCGCGATGCGCCTGGTGGGTGATGCGACGGTCTTCCGCGACGAACGCCGTGAGACGCTCGTGCGACCGCATGACGTGCGGATCGAACACCAGCCGTTCGCGCACTCCAAACGCGGTTTGGTTGAGCGAGTTATTTCACTCGGGCCGCGTACGCGGGTCGCGGTGGCTCTGGATGATGGTCAGCGCGTCGTCGCCGAATTGTACGAGCCGCACCGCGGATTGCTCGACCTCGAAGCCGGGATGACGGTGTTCGTCGCGCCCGAGCGTCCGCGTGTCTTCGCCGTCACAGGTACTGAAGGAGCGTAATTTTCGTGAAATTCCGTCTGAACGTCGCGATCGCCGCCGCGCTCGCAATCCTTTCCCTTGCCGGTACGATGGTTCTTCCCCAGGAGGCGCGTGCCGATCAGAGCGATCATCTGCTCAATGTTTCCTACGATGCGACGCGTGAATTTTATGTCGCCTATAATCAGTTGTTCGCTGAACACTGGAAGAAACAGACTGGACGGACCGTGACGATTGATCAGTCGCACGGCGGATCGGGTGCGCAAGCACGCGCGGTCATCGACGGACTCGATGCGGACGTCGTCACCCTCGGGCTTGCCTCGGATGTGAACGCCATCGCGGAGAAGAGCAAAGAGATCGCGCCGGATTGGGAGAAGCGACTCCCGCATGACAGCAGCCCCTACACATCGACGATCGTGTTCGTCGTTCGCAAGGGGAATCCGAAAAATATTCGCGATTGGGACGATGTAACGAAACCCGGCGTCGCAATCGTGACGCCGAATCCGAAAACGAGCAGCGCCGCTCGCTGGGGATTTCTCGCGGCATACGCGTCCGCGCTCGATCGTGCGCACAATAATGAACCTGCCGCTGAAAATTGGCTTAAGAAGTTGTATCATAACGTCGCGGTCTTCGATGCCGGTTCGCGCGCTGCGACGAATACGTTCGCCGATCGCGGCGTCGGCGATGTTCTCATCGCTTGGGAAAACGAGGCTCTCTTCGTCCAGCGCGCTCATCCGAACGACGGATACGTCATCGTGACGCCGTCAATCAGCATTCTCGCACAGCCGCCGGTCGCGTGGGTCGATGCGAACGTCGCCAAACACGGAACGAGCGCATTGGCGAAGGAGTATCTCACCTATCTCTATTCGCCGACCGCACAGCGGCTGGTTTGCGAGAACGGATATCGTCCCGTCGACGCAACCGTGCTCGCTGCATGCCGAACGCATTTCACCCACACGGAGCTTATCTCGGTCGCGCGTTTCGGCGGATGGAAAAGCGCGCAGGCGTATTTCGCCGATCACGGCCTCTTTGATCGCGTGAGCGAATCGAATTGAACTTCGATCGAGGGGAGATCCGCAAGTCGCGACGTTGTCGATGTTGTTGTCGATGTCGCGTGACGTAATTCCCGGACGGACGTTCGCCCTCGCCGCGATGGTCGTTCTCCTAGCGACGATCGTCCTCGCTCCGCTGCTGATGATCTTCATCGTCGCGCTGGGCGATCCGCAAGCAGCACTCTCCGCAATCGACTCAGCACGCACGCTCGCCGCTTTTCGCTTAAGCATCGGCGCGAGTTTTGTTGCGGCGGCGATCGATCTCGTGTTGGGAACGACGATTGCCTGGGCCTTGGTGCGGCGGCGTTTTATCGGCCGGTCGTTGCTCGATGCGCTCGTCGAGACGCCGTTCGCCTTACCGACCGCCGTCGCCGGAATTGCGCTGGCCACACTCGATGGTCCCCACGGTTGGATCGGCGCTCCGCTTGCGATGCTGGGTGTTCGCGTCGCTTATACGCCGCTTGGCGTCGTCATCGCCTTGGCTTTCGTCGGTCTGCCTTTCGTTGTACGATCCGTACAGACGGCGCTCGCGGAACTTGCGCCGGCACATGATGAAGCTGCGCGTTCGTTGGGTACGGGCGACCTTGGGACGTTGTGGCGCATTTCTTTGCCGATGCTCGCTCCGACCTTGCTGACGGCCTTTTCCGCCGCGTTTGCACGCGCGATCGGCGAGTATGGATCGGTCGTCTTTATCGCGGGAAATCTCCCCGGTCGAACGGAGATCGCGCCGTTGCTTGTTGTAACGCATATTGAAAGCGGAGACGCGGCGGGAGCTGCCGCGATCGCCGCGTTGTCAATGGTAATCTCCCTCGCCATTCTCGGCGCGCTGGCCTTTTGGGAGCGTCGCCTGGTACGGCGACGCGTCGGGGGATGAGCACGATGCGTTTGCCGAAGGTTCATTTTTCGGGTCCTGAGGGCCGTGCTCTGGGGATCGCCAATGTGCTGGTCGCATTGGTGTCGGCGCTCCTGTTGCTGGGCCTTCCGGCACTCGTGGTGCTCGTCGAAGCCTTGCGTGGAGGCCGGCCGGTTCTTGAGGCGCTCGCCCATGATCCGACCTTGCTCGCGGCGGTGCGGCTGACGGTACTCGTGACCGTCGGAACGGTGGTCGTGAACACGCTGCTTGGAACCTTTGTCGGTTGGACGATCGCGACGTATACGTTTCGGGGAAAAACTCTTGCGCGTGCAGTGCTCGATCTTCCGCTATCGGTTTCGCCGGTAGTCGCGGGTTTGGGCGTGTTGCTCGTCGTCGGCCGTCACTCGCTGATCGGGCGTTGGCTCGAAGCGCACGGCATCGCCGCCGCCTATGCGTGGCCGGGGATTCTTGCCGCGACCGTGTTCGTGACATTTCCGTACATCGCTCGCGCCGTTGCGGGAACGCTCGCGGAGCAAGGCCGTGCGCATGAAGAGGCGGCGCTTTCGCTCGGAGCGAGTTTACCTCAAACGTTCTGGCGCGTGACACTGCCTCGCGTGCGTTCCGCATTATTGGATGGAGTGTTGCTGTGCAATGCGCGGGCTCTGGGTGAATTCGGGGCGGTCTCCGTGGTTTCGGGTCTCATCGTCGGCCGTACGGAAACGGTCCCGCTGGCAATCGCGCGGACGTTTGAGAACGGCGTGACCGCGACGGCCTTCGCGATG
>DASZHL010000037.1:0-8445 GCA_035937855.1 Vulcanimicrobiaceae bacterium | reverse complement strand
CAGTCTTCGAATTGGGTGATCCGTTCGTCTTATCCGGCTTGCTCTTGGGCGGCCTGGCACCGTTTTTGTTCGCATCGCTCTCAATGGAGTCGGTCGGTCGAGCGGCTGGTGCGGTCGTTGAAGAAGTGCGCCGTCAGTTTCGCGAAATTCCCGGGATCATGCTCGGTACGGAAAAGCCGAACTACGCGACGACCGTCGACATCGTGACGCGTGCCGCACTCAAAGAGATGATTCTGCCGGCCCTCATCCCCATCGGCATCCCGGTCATTATTGTGCTCCTCACGATTCTCAACGTCTTTCCGGGTCAGACCGGAGCGCAAATGATGGGCGGAGTGCTCGTCGGTTCGATCGTCACGGGTTTCTTCCTCGCGGTCTCGATGACCAGCGGCGGCGGAGCTTGGGATAACGCAAAGAAATATATCGAGGATGGACACTACGGCGGGAAAGGATCCCCGGCTCACGCCGCGGCAGTCACCGGCGACACCGTCGGTGATCCTTACAAAGACACCGCCGGTCCGGCAATCAACCCAATGATCAAGGTCTTAAATATTGTTGCGCTCCTGCTCGTAGCGTTCCTCGTTCGCTAAGAGTGCATCGGACTTTGGGGCGAGATTTGGGACGGAATGAAGTACATCGGGGACGCCCGGATTTTCGCATCGCGAGAGCACTTTGCTTCGTGCCGTATGCGTCGTCGCTACGCGGCTCACGTACTGCGCTACGCTTCGCCGCTAGGCTCCTCGCCTACGACACGAATCAAAGCACTCTCGAAGGGACATACTTCATCCCGTCCCAAAGTCCGACACACTCTTAGGCTTGAGGCTTGCGTTTTACGACCAGCGGGCCGAAGGCTTGAGACTCAGGCATCATTTGTACGGAAAGAATATTGACGTGCGGGGGGCGCGTCGCGACCCAATGGACTGCGTCGGCGACGTCGTCGGCATTTAAGGGAGTCGTATCGGCATATATTCCCGCCGCACGGGTGTTGTCTCCGCGGAAACGTACATTGGAAAACTCCGTTCCTCCGACGAGACCCGGCTCGATCACGCTCACGCGAACTCCCGTGCCAACGAGATCCGCCCGAAGGTTTAAACTCAACTGATAAATAAAGGCTTTTGTCGCGCCGTAGACATTCCCACCTGGATACGGAAATTGCGCTGCGACCGAGCCCATATTGATGATGTGCCCTCGACCACGCTCGACCATCCCTGGAAGCAGTTGATGCGTACATGAGAGCACTCCGGTAATATTTGTATCGACCATCGCGTCCCACTCGTCGAGGTTCGCCTGGTACGCCGGCTCAAGCCCAAGACTCAGGCCGGCATTGTTCACTAAGATATCAACCGCCGCGAAGTCTTCGGGGAGCGTCTTGAGCGCACGCCCAACAGCCTGACGATCACGGACATCGAAAGAAAGCGCTCGGCAGTTCGGACCAAGGTCCCGTGCAAGCGCCTCAAGACGTTCCGCTCTTCTTCCCGTAATGATAACGCGATCACCATCGCGCGCGAACCGCCGCGCGATCGCCGCTCCAAACCCCGAACTAGCCCCCGTGATGCAGACATTCATCCCCGCGTCATTCGAGGATCAGGGAACGTCGAACCTTTCCGAGCCCGCTTTGATTTGCGTCGGCTAGAGTTCACCGCCGAGAGTCGGTTGATTCACACTCATCGGCGAGAACTCAGCCCCGAGAGTGGGTTGAATCATCCTCATATGCGAGAACTCAGGCCCGAAAGGGGGTTGATTCTTGTCGTAGGCGAGGAGCATAGCGGCGAAGTGTACCGCAGTACATGAGCCGCGTAGCGACGAAGCATACGGCAAGAAGCAGCCCCCTTTCGTTATTTGATGTCGACTTTGGCGCCTACTTCGGCCAGCTTGGCTTTGATCTGCTCGGCTTCATCCTTGGGAATACCGCTCTTGATCGCTTTGGGTGCGCTCTCGACGAACGCCTTGGCCTCAGTCAATCCCAGACTCGTTAGTTCGCGCACGACCTTGATGACCTTGATTTTCTCGGCGCCGATCTCGGTGAGAACGGCGTCGAATTCGGTCTTCTCCGCTGCAGGCGCGGCAGCGGCACTCGTCGCACCTGCGGCGACGGCGACCGGAGCGGCGGCACTGACGCCCCATTTGTTTTCGAGGGTCTTCACGAGCTCGTTGAGCTCGAGAACGGTAAGTTTTTCGATGTGTTCGATAAGTTCGGCAACTGCCATGATTTACGAATCTCCTGCGTGAGTGGATGTGGTCTCGGCGAGTTGCTTCTCCCGAGCACTGAGGATGCGGACAAGTCCGCTGGGGTTGGCGGCGAGCACGCCTACGATACCGCGAAGCGGAGATGCGAGGATGCCGACGACCTTTGCTCGCAGTTCGTCACGCGAAGGTAACTCGGCCAGAACGGCCACCTGCGCGGCATCGAGGAGTTTCCCATCAATGACGGCGGCCTTGATGCCGACGGTCTTAATGTCTTCAAATCTCTTGAGGGCCTTCGCCGGCGCAACCGGATCGGCTCCCGTGAAAATGACTCCGGTCGCTCCGGCGAGATAGGAGTGGACGAGCTTGCGGAGTTCATCGTCGGCGGCAATCGAGAACAAGGTGTTCTTGACGATCGCGTAGGTGGTTCCGTCCTTGCGAAGCTCACCGCGAAGCTTGGTGATCTCCTCGACGGTGAGGCCTGTCGGATCGGTCAAGATCAGGTGATGCGCTCGCTTGAGACGACTGCGCAGCTCCTCGACGGTCGCGGCTTTCTTGGCGGTCGGCATATCGTACTTTCGTGGCGGAAATGAAAACGGCGCTCCGCGATGCGAGAAGCGCCGAACCGAACTTCAGCCGAAAATCGGCCTAAACGACGGTTGAAAGAACGCATCCTCGGTAGGCGCCGACGCATTACCCGCCCGAAAGCGGACCTACGGTCTCCGGAGTCCCCTTGTTTGTACCATCAAGACCCCTTTCCGTCAAGCGGCCGAGGCCGCAAATCGCGGATCATTTTCCATGTTCTTGGGAAATCGTTGTGCCGGCGACGCCTCTAGGCCGCAGCGCGACGAAGACGGCGGCGAGAAAACATTGGAAAAGCGCGCGGGTAATGATAAAGGGTGGGGGCGAAAATAAGCCGATGTGCAGTTTGAGGAGTGCATAAAGATTCAGGATCGCGGCAGTTGACAACATGAATATCAAAGCGTCGATAACGGCGATATAGCGAACCGGATCGCTGCCCGCCCTAAAAAGCAAATATGCGAATGCCGTTCCGATGATCCCTCCGGCTTTCAATAAGAGAAGCATTCCATAGGTATCCGGAGGAGAGAGATCCACTGCTGTCAGGGAGAGCACCCATTTCGACGCGAAAATCAGGGTAATGCCCGCGATCGCCTCGATGCTCGCAAGAAATTGGAGCAGGATCCGTAAGCCGAGGACGGATGTCCTCTCGTTGGATTCTCCTTCCACCATCCTGTCCTGCCTCAAGCCGCTCTGTGATACCAACCCCGTGACTTGCGAGCCTCGCTCGGTACGGTCGGTCGTCTCGCTCCATGTTTCAACCAAAGCCAACCCGTGTTTCCTTCGTATAAAGAAGGCGATTCGCGTCGCCAAGTGGAAGGTTCAATTACCGGGAACATGCTTTCACCGGCAACAACGAGGAGTCCGAGGAACAATGTCGCCGCCTGTTCAGAGAAAGAACTCCGGTGCCTGAACCTGAGGAAATTTCAAGGCTTTCTTCTGAGAATCCTGGAAAGCTCGGAGCGAAACCTCCGTTGAGAAAAATCGATGCAGATGCGAGAAGCGTCCCCATCAGCGGCGCGCATAAGTGGAAGAGGTTGAAGACCCACGTGAGCACGTCGATACCTGACGATTCGCAAAAGTCCTCACCCGATCAGGACTTTGTCGAATTTTATCACGTGACGCTTTCCGATGAACTTTCCTCTTGCGTGCCTATTCTCGAGGAAATTACCAATGCATTATATCGGGCTAAGCAGACTCCGTTAACCGAAGAACTCGAGACCGTCATTCTCTTGATCAAAGAGCGGGCTTTCGGAGAAGAGAGTCCGCAATTGGGCGTTACCCTCAACCGCATAGGCACCTTGAAGCTCCTTTCCGAGAAGAATGAACAGGCTTTCATCTGCTTTCGCCATGCGTATGACCTTTATGAGACAGCTTTCGGGTCGGACCATCCGCTCCTTACCTTTCCTCTTCAAAAGATGGCAGCGCTATTAGAAAAGGATGGAAAACCGCAGGAAGCTGAGCAACTCTTCCTTCGCGCGCTTGCGATCGAGATGACGAAGATTGATCTCGATGCACCCGAAAAGCATACGATGGTCGAACTTCTCCGCAGTCTCAATCGGTTGGCGAGCGCCCGCGGCCAATCGCTATTTGGGGTAGAATGGTTCGATCGCGCTGACAACATTGATATTGGCTCAAAACTTTCGAAGTCTGGAATATCCTTCGGCGCTCCTACGGAAGGGGCCCACGCATCCTTGAAGGGCCACGCTGATTTTTTCGAGTTACCGCGATTTCAGATTGAAGAAATACTGGAGAAGCTCAGGTTACCCGGTCAACACGTCGGGCGTGACGCTCAACGACCTCTGTCCGGTTTGAAGCCTTCGAGATTCCAAGGCTTGGATTACCTCGCACGCTATCGTAACGAACTCTCTACTACACTCGCGTCTTGCGAATCGTTTTTTCACAATTTTGGGAACTCCCTTATCTCGAAGTCGCAACCTATAGAAGCCGGAAAGCTTTACGCGCTCTGCGTGATGATTCAAGAAAGGACGTACGGGCCTGAGCATCCCAAGGTCGCCGATAGCTATCATGACCTCGGTTTTGCAATGCACTTTGGTAACGAGAATGGACCGGCATCCACGTATTTCAAGCGTGCATTCGAAATTTATCGGAAATCCTCCGACCCAAATGCCGCGCGGCCACTGGTGCAGATGGGCGACCTTGGTGGTCAGGTCGGAACACTGAAGATGAGAGAAAAATTCCGGCTCCATGCCCTCGCGCTAAAGTTACATACGTACGGACCCGACCATCCTGAGGTTAGGACTTCCCTTGGTCAACTCGAGCATATGGCGTCCGTTTCCGGCGAATCGGTATCTGCGATCGAATGGCTTCGCCGCGCTCGTGAGATCGATGTTCAGACAATCGATCTCCATATGAGAGGCTGCAACGTCGAAAGGCTTTTTGGAACGACGGGGCGACAGAATCACCTCCCAAAGAGAGACGGACAAGATTTTATCCGAATGCTTGAGCAAGCAAATCGTCGTCAAGTGATACCGAGCGGCCTATCACAGGAAGCGTTTGAGGCCGCTCGGAAGGATATCCAAAGATTGCGAACCCGGAAACCCCTTGGCCCGTGATCTCGGACATCGTGATTAGGTCTCGACCTTCACGCCCTTCCAAAAGGCGATCCGCCCTTTGATGCGCTCCGCCGCGTCTTTGGGCGCCGGATAATACCAGGCCGCGTCGACGTTTCGCTTTCCGGCAACCTCGATCGTATAGTAGCTCGCTGTTCCTTTCCACGGGCATTCCGAATGCGTGTCGCTTTCTCGAAGGAATGCACGCTTGACCGCAGTGAGCGGAAAGTAGTGATTACCCTCAACGACGACGGTATCATCGCTCTCCGCCAGAACAGTTCCGTCCCAAACCGCTTTCATCGTAGTCGATCTCCTCATCAGTCACGACGACGACCTCCCTCAATTTGCAGGAACGCTTTCGTCGTGTCCGTGAATTCCGCCGCCCGAGTCCACATCCCCTGCTGAGACTCCGCAGTGAATAAGCCGTCGGTATTTTAAAATGGGTTGCGAGGGTTTAGCCAGCTTCCTGTATTCCCACGAAACGCGTTCGATTGAGACTCTTGAATTATTGCATTCCACTGAGCCTGATTTATAGAATCAGTTAGCGACCACGTATCTGCTTCGGTCGTAGCTAGGGAGCGGAGGAAGCCTTGGAATGCATTCGCCGTCGGAACTCCACCATCACCAATGAGGGAACCAACCACGCAGGTATTATAACTCTTGATCCACTCTCCGGAAGAAGAACGACATGCCCGAGAAGCATCGATGATATAATCGCTTCCTCCATTCCCATATGTCGCGGATCTATTCGTCGCCGTCCACTGCCGCTCCAGAAAAGCATAGAGGCGTGCCGAATCATCATGTTGCACTGAAATGGGAAGCGCAACCTCACGGGACCAACCGCGATCTTCCGCACGGCGAACGAGGTACGCGCGGGGACGGCTATCTCCGCCTCGCATATCAATATGGAGTTTGTCATCACGCCCGCGCCAAAGGGGACCGGGACCAAAGAGCACATGATCGCCGCTTGCATATCCGGTATCAATGAACATCGTCTTATCTACGAATACGGCCTTCCGTGAGACGAAAGGCCCACGAGGGAGACGATCGAGCTGGATTTCGCTCCCTACCGGAATCTCACGATCGTTGGATGCGACGGCGCGAACACCGCGCTGACGTAAGACCTCGGACGCCGGATCGAGGCCGTTGAACGATATCGAACCCAGCGCAAACCCTTGCACTGGAAGCGGTGCACCGACATACGCCGGAGCAACATTTCCTAATGCGCGGATAAGCGCTTCCGGCGGACCGGAAGCAGATGAGGAGACGTCCGAGGCGTTCGACATTTGTCCTTTCTCCAGGAAGCGATCACAAGGTCGTTGCGACGGAGCTAAACATTCGAAGCAATGGTGCAAGAATGATAAAGCAGTGGCGCGACAACGAACAGAGGATTCCTTGGACCGCCCCCGGCGCACCCACAACCGCTTGGACGCTGCGCTCCGTATTTTGTTGGTGTGTTCTGAGGATGGCCACTTGATCGTTGACTTCACTGCTCATATCATTCCAAGTACGGATGGGCACCGGGTCCCGGAATCCGAGCTTGTCACCCTCCACATACGCAAGACGTTTAGCTTCGTTGGAGGGCCCGGACGGAACGAGGAGGTAAACGGGTGCGGGTCCTTCCGAATTGTGAGCCTTTGCCGGGCTAAAGAAAGCTACCAATTCCACCGATGCGACGTCGTGGGGGCCCTCGCGCGACAAACCGCGCATCGCATAGCGAAGGAGCTTGCCGTAGAGGCGATCTTTTGCGCCTCCCGTGCGAAGTTGCTGATCCACGAAGCTCGTCGTCGTATTGACATACTCCAAGAGACGATCTCCCGACTGAAAAGGCCAACTGCTCGGCGAAGGTACGATAAACGGCATTCCAAGCCCCTGCTGCTCCACGGCTATTGCTTGGGCGTTCTTTCCATTTTTGTCGATGGCGATGATGTTGAGTTCAAATTTTCCCGGACCGTCCTTTACAACCATTGCAGCCATGAGCTGACTGATAATGTCCACATCGGCGTCCGGAAAGGGAGGGGCGCCGGCCGAACTCCCGAGATTCTGAGAACCCCGAGACTCATCAGCGTACGCCAATTTGAAATCCCCATGAAGCGAGCGGGCGGGCGCCTTCGCATAAAAGGCCGGTGGATTACTGAGGGGGGGAAGCGCCGGAATCGAGATGAGCATTTGGGAGAACCTCCGGGGGCGAAAAGGCCGTTCCTGATGCCTTGAAACCCGCTCTTTATCCATTTGAGGACACGACAACGGTTCCTTCAGATTTTCTCAAAGACGCCTGCAATGAGACCTGTTGCGAGCGTCGCAACGAATACCATCTCAACCACGGAATTCGCGCTCGGAAAGAAATGACGCAACGTTATCGTTGCCGTAATCGCGACGGCAACACCAATCGGCGCCAAGCGCGATTCCCCGGCGATAAAATTCCAAATGGCACAGATCCTCACTTCGCGACCTCCGGGTGAGAATGATCCTCGGAGCGTTTCCCGGCCGTAATCGTCAACGCCGATACCGCGAGGAACGTTATGATGATCCACAGCAAAGAGAGGTCGCCTCTCCACCAGACAAGCCCCAGCCCTTCACCCATCCAAAGTGTTCCCAACGATGTCAGCATGATTCCGACGACGAACTTCATAGCGTTTTCGGGAATACGCCCAAACGGTTTACGCACGGCGAAACCTGCGGCGATTACCACTAGCACGCCGGCGACGGCGCCAAGGCTCGCCCACCAAAAGCCTGCCGGCGACGAAGAACCAAACGTCAGGACGATGACGGCGACTTCGAGTCCCTCAAGGAAAACCGCGTTGAAAGATGTTACCAGACCGTAACGATAATGAGGGTCTGTGTGACCTCCCGTCTGCAAGCGTACGACCTCTCGTGCGTAAATCGCGTCCTCATCGTGGAGCGCCTTGCGGCCAAGAGAACGCAGGATCGCTTTCCTAAGCCAGGCAAAGCCGAACAGCGTTAAGAAAATTCCAATGAGGAGCTTAACCGCAGTGAGCGGAACGAGCAAAACGATCGCCGGACCAAGCAAGAGGACCATAAGTAGCAAGGCACCGGACCCAAGAGCGGCGCCCGAGAGTGCCGAGCGCCATGAGTACGTATATCCAACGGC
>DASZHL010000036.1:0-2052 GCA_035937855.1 Vulcanimicrobiaceae bacterium | reverse complement strand
TGTCACGGTCCTCATTCATCGACGTGATTGCAAGGTGGTGTGATTTCGCAGCTTTCAGGCGCTAGCATTCGTCATTTCCGGAACGCTAATAACTCCGACTTCCCAGTGAAACTGGAACGCTTCGCATATTTCTGTCGATCCGTTGGATGAAGGTCCGGTTCCGATGAATCTGTTTGCTGTCACGTCCGTCTCCAGTGGTCGCCGAATAGAACGCGCGCGCACATGGCTGGAGACGCGAGAGCGAGATGAGGAACTCCTTATCGTCGGCGCCACGGTTGACGCCGCCAATGAACTCGCGCGCCAAGTTGCGTCCCGAAGGGGCACGGCGTTCGGTTGGCATCGAATCGGGCTTTCGCAGCTTGTCTCCATCGTCGCGGCTCGAGAACTCGCGCACCGCGGAGTGGTGCCGCTCACCAAAATCGGGATGGACGCGATCACGACGCGGTTGATCCATCGTTTGAGGGTCGAGCGCAAGCTGGGCCGCTACACCTCCGTAAGCGAGGCGCCCGGCTTTCCGCGAGCGATAGCCGGCGTGATTGCGGAGTTACGCTCCGCCGGCGTCCGTTCGAGTGAGCTCGAGGCAGTCGTTCCGGATTTGGGGTCGATTGTTCGCGGATATGAGCGGGAATTGGCGGAAGGTGGTTTTATCGATTGGTCCGGCATTCTCGAGCTCGCAAAGAGTGCGATCGCTCGACCGGATCCGCATCGACTCGTCGGGCTACCGACGCTGCTGCTCGATGTCGCGGTACGGACGGAGGCAGAATCCGGATTCCTTTCCGCATTCCTCTCCGCTGCGCGGGAAACGTTGGCAACGGTACCTGCAGGCGACATCGAAACTCTGCATCGGTTTCGCGACCGATTGGGCTTCGAGACCCGCGATCTGGATCCGGCTGCCGGCGAACCGAACGACGCTCTCGCGCGGCTCCAACGTCATCTCTTCAACGAGCATGAGAAGCCGCCGGAGATCGAGGGTGGCGATGAGATCGAGACATTCTCGGCGCCGGGAGAGGGGCGCGAATGCGTCGAGATCGCTCGCCGCATTCTATCGCTTGCTCGGGACGGTCTCCCGTTCGATCGGGTATGCTCAAGAAGCTCGGCCTAACGAATACCGCCGATCTGATGTTGCGGTTGGGGGTTGTTGGAGAGGAGGAAGTAGAGGAAGAAAGCTCAGCGCAAGAACTAGACGAGGATGACGAAGTCGAAGACGTAGGTACCGTTGACGCCGATATCAATGATGAAATAGAGGACACTAGTGTTAACGGGAGCGTTGGTCGAAGCGCCGAACCCGGAACGACAGCAGCTCGCCGAGAATCTTCAGATGCGGAACCCAAAGGCAACGGGCTGGAGAGCAGGCCGACGGTCACAATGGAGGCAAGAGCCGTGCGGCCCAAAAGAGCGGTGAACGGCGCTTTGTTTCTTACGTCGCCGTAGACCCCGATGAAGGCGGTGACGACCCAGATGGCTTAGATCATGCAGACCGCATGGCGCTAGAAGCAAGCGCGATTTCAATCATTCGTGAGTGCGAACCTGTGCTGCAAATCATGCCGCAAGGCAATGAGGGTTTCGACTTGTTAGAAGCGGATATGAATGGCGAGCCCGAGCGGTGGATCGAAGTAAAAGCGATGACTGGTGGCCTCAAAGATAGACCTGTCGGCTTATCGAAGGTTCAATTCGAGTTTGCACGACGTCACGGTGAGCAATATTGGCTGTACATAGTCGAGCACGCCGGCGAAAGCCGAGCGCGCATCGTCAAGATACAAAATCCCGCAGGCCGGACCGGTACATTTACATTTGACCACGGCTGGATTGAGGTCGCCGACCAGCCGCTCAAGCGGGTCGGATGATTGGTCGTCGGAACCTTTCTAATCGTCCGCGACGATGTTCCATAACATCTGATCGGCGAATCTCGGCTGTAGGCGCAAAGCTAAAATGTCAGCACTGAGCAAAGTAGAGATGTCAGTTTCTGCTCCTTTTTGGGAGTTTGGAGGCTGTCATTTCGATGGGCATGGTGGTGATGAGCAAGCGCGAGCTAAACCGTCTTGATGTTCTGGC
>DASZHL010000035.1:0-60347 GCA_035937855.1 Vulcanimicrobiaceae bacterium | reverse complement strand
GAGACGTACGACACAAACGCGGCCACTACGGCCTTCATGGTGTTATGGGACACCCGGTCTAGCACGAGCGCAGCAACTGGCCGCTATTGCGAATCACAATACAGCGCGACAGGACATGGCCGAACGCGCTTTCATCGATTGCCTATCCGATCCGGATCAACTCCAATTGGTTACGGATACGAGCTTGTGTCACGGCTGGGCAGGGCTCTTCCAGACGACGTGGCGCGCCGCACATGATGCTTGCACACCAGCGATCGCTGCCCATATACCGCATCTCAGCGCAGCTCTTGTGCGCTACAGCCAATGCATCACTGAGCGGAAGACCGGCTTGCTTGAAGGATTCGCTGGGCTTGCTCTGGCCTTACACACTGCGGCGCGTGGCATCTCACCGGAATCTGGTTGGGACACATGTCTGTTGATCAATTGAGCAATCGTCGTAACGCCAACGCAGGGGGAGGAGAATAGATGGAATCGAATATTTCGCCACAGATGATTGAGAAAGGGATATTAGCCGTCCTGGCAGGTGCATCGCTCCATAAAGTTGCCGCCTGCATATCTATGGAACCGGCAAACCTTGCCGATGCTGCCGGACTGTACCAGGCTGCGGGATATGCAGCGATCGAGGGACATCTCGGCCTACATAACTGGCACCAGGTTTGGATCGAGTTTGCTCGTAGGGACATTTCTGCGCAAATTGCCGTTCATCTCGGGTCGCAGATGCAGCAAGCAGAAATGGCTGGAATTATCTCATCATGGTGGTTTATCCGCAAGGCTCCCTGCTGGCGGCTACGTTGCCGACCAGGCTCTGCCGCTACGCTTGCGGAGATGAAGGCTTTCATCGGCCATGTACTTGATGGAATGCTGTCGCTTGGTTTGATCGTAAGGACCTATAAGAGCATTTACGAGCCCGAGACATACGCGTTCGGTGGCCCCATAGGAATGGGTATTGCTCATTGTCTCTTTCATATTGATAGTAGAAATATTCTTAGCTATCTAAATTTGTATTCTTCTGCCGTGTCGCCTGATCGCATGATTGGCCATCGGGAATTATCCATTCTTTTGTGCAGTGTTCTGATGCGCAATGCTGGGCAAGATTGGTACGAGCAGGGAGATGTCTGGAGCAAAGTTACAGAAAAACGACCTATTTCTGATGGCGTACCTCTGGAGCGTTTATGCGATATCAGGCCAGGCTTGCGAAAACTCATGACGGTGGACGTGGGTCCTGAAAGCGAGTTACTGAAAGATGGAGGGAAACTCGTGTTTGCTGTAGAGTGGGTAATGGCTTTTGCGGAAGCTGGTAAGGCTCTCAGAGACAAAGCCCGTGACGGTGAACTTAGTAGAGGTGTGCGAGACATACTTGCCCATCACATCATATTTCATTGGAATAGGATAGGTTTATCTTTCAGAGAACAGGGTCACTTGGCAAGAATGGCGACAAAAGTTGCTTTTGAAAAGTGACACCTGGTGATTTTTCTGAGAACGAGATATGGTTAAGCGCAAGGTTTTAATATCCATTTAATTAGGCAACAAATGAGACACCCTTTTCTCCAGAGCGGATTAGGTGGAAACGAAGGCGGTCGTGAAATTCCGCAATTTCCGGCAAGGTGGGGTAACGATCTTGAACCTCGCGATCGAATTTCACGAGGCGATCGGCTACCCGCGAAGAGCGAACTCCGCTAGTAAGATCTATCGCCGAGTTGCCGAGCTTGATCGCTTCAGTCGGTTCACCTTGAAGCAATCGGATATTCATCAGTTGGATGGTGTCCATAGCTCGGTAAACTGGTAAATTATCGTTACGCTCTCTAATGGATGCGATGGCATGCTGTTCAGCTCGTGTGAGGAAGTCGGACATTGAATCGTGTGGGCCACCATGTCGAACTAAGTTCAGGTACGCCGTTGTGGCCACATAGTGGATCATCGTCGAATCCAGATATCCGAATATAGGAGGTAGTTGTTTATCCGGTACATTTAAATTCGCATCTACGCTTGCCTCAATCGAACGGCGAGCATCCGACGTTTCTCCTAGACGTGCCTGTGTGGATGCTTGATAGCCAAGAAGTTCAGCCCGGAGGAGTCCTTGTCGACGCGTGGGCAAGCAATAAAGTGCAAATTTACGAAGCTCCAAGGCCTCTTGATGATTTCCCATATCGGTGGCGAGACGAGACAGGTCACCGATAGCCCTTGCGGCGATCTGGCGATTTCCGGCTTCTCGACAGAAATGAAGCGCCGTGAGATAGTATCGTTGCGCAATCCCATACATAAGCGCTTCATACGACATCCATCCCGCCTGAATCGCCATTTGCGCAGCAACTTCAAATAGTCGTATTTTAACGGGGCCGGAAGGAGCTTCTTCAAGAATTTCTCCCACCGCTCGCAGTTGGCCGATCGCGGCCTTTCGCATGTAGGATCCGGTTTGACCACTCCATTTTGCCGAACGTGCAACCATCTCTTCAAGGCTCTCCACCTCGGCGAGGCCAATGCGTGATGGTTGGAAGTCTTCAGACATGGAGGGGATAGTCCTCACCCATTGTCTGATTGGATCCAAAAGAAGAGCACCCGTAGCGGCGGTCATCGCGATCAGCGCGTCTTTACGACTGGTGATGTCTCTTCCCGTGAGATCTTGCAACATCACTATCGCCTCCGAAATGGATAGTTGAGAGATATCGCCTACATTCAGGCATTGAATTCTTCCTGCAACCTCTTCGGAAATTGACTGGCGCAGGTTGACGTGGACATTCTCGACTTTCGGTACTGTGAGCCCAAGGTCTTCCTCAGTTGCCTCGTAAAGCCGGCAAAGGAGACGACGATAATGCCTTCGGGGTCTCTTTTGCCCGCGCTCCCACTTTGAGATCATGGACGCGTCTACTCTGACCTCCAAGCCGGCGGCCTCGGCGAGTCGGATCAATTCTTCAGCAACTTCCTCTTGGGTGATACCCCGCTTAAGGCGGAAATCTTGAAGACAATCAGTTCCAGTGGCTCCATTCATCTCGCTTCCTCGGCGCTCCAACAACTTCAGGGTACTCTTCTCGCGATGGGAATGATCCTTGACCGATTGAAGGGGAATCCTTTAAGCTGGGGGTTGCTATCAAATGCGTTCAATTGGACCAATGAGACCATAAATTGAACGATATGGCCATTGCGACGATGCTGACCGTCATGCTTTTTTTACGCAGTAGTACAGGAATGGTACCGTATTTGAGGTGAACATGGAAGACCTGTCATCCATCAAGTTTCCGCGAAAGCGGGCAGGCTCCAGTGAGCGCGATTTTCGACCTGATAAACAATACGACGAGCGGAGCGACGGAATGTTCGACGGCTTTTCCCCGGATCCACCGCTTACCGTTGACGTCAGTCAAGTGGATCCGAGCCTTCGTCTCACGTGGACGCGTATGGCACTTGCCGTAACGGCGCATCGGTATTTCTTGCATATTGACCCGATCTTGTCTGGGATCCTCGGGCTTGAAAACGCGGAGCGCGCAATACCGCTATCCGTGCAACACGTGAACGAGCTCATACGTTCGCGGAAAAGTTTGCTCTTGCAAACGGTCGCAGACACGCTCGGGTCGCAAAACGGTGTGGTGCTTGCTGGATATGATGCTGATGGTATCAACGCGAGAGCTGTATTCCCGGACGGCGCCGGCGATATAGGGCATTTGGTGCATGGACTTGATGTTTCGACGCTGATAGGAGCACTTGAGCTTCTAAAGGGGTCGCTGCTTCACGACGTGGTCTCTCTCGGCGCTCGTTTGTTTTATCAAACGACATTGCCAAGAACTCCGGCGATTTCCACGCTTTACGCCCTTGTTGCACTCCCCCCAGATGGAACGGTCGATGAGTGGGCGGCGGCGATCGCCGGCACGGCTTGCCGCAACTTATTCATGGGATTTCTACTAGCCCGCAACGTTTGCAAGTATAAGTCGGAATCTTCGCCGCAGGAACGTCTCTCTGCGCTTGAAAATGAATACGGTGACCTGGCAGATTTGCCCGCTGTGCATGGCGTTAGGCTTGCTCTTGGAGTGAACGATGGGAGCGGTGCAGCACCGGAGAGGATCGAAAGACTTCTGGCCAAACTTGATGATATGCCGGCCACCGATTTCGCTCGAGCGCTTTCTGCTTCGCCTCAACGCTTCCGACGCTATGTTGGTGGTCTAGGCATTGGCCAGAGCTAGCAAAGCACATGAATGATGTGAGCACTCTGCCGAAGCCTCGCTTCATTGTCATTGAAGGCGGTGATGGTTCAGGCAAAACCAGCATTCGCGAGTTTCTGTTTGCCGCGTTCACGCGGCTCGGACGCATGCCGCTCTCGATTACAGGGTCCTCCTGGATGGATCTTCGGAGTACGGAGATGATCACCAAGGCACGTTACTTGAAAATCCCCTATTCTCATGACGAGATCCGGGACGCTTATGTTCAGGATCGCGTGATGCTGTGCGATACCCTCATCCGCCCTGCTCTCGCCGAGCGTGATGTTATCTGTGACCGTTATGTCTATTCGGACTTGGTCTACAATGATATAGATTACGACATCGGTAAGCGCGCTATGGCACGTGCTTACCGGGACGCCTCTTTGATCGAGCCAAGCCTGATCGTTCATCTGGATGTTTCTCCTGAGATTGCCGTCGCGCGTCTGCGAGCCCGCGGCAAGCCGATGAATCCTTGGGAGACGCTGGAAAAGCAGATGGCGATTAGACAAGGATTCAAAGAGGTGCTCTCGGCGGCCGAACTCGGTTGGTCCTGCCCGGTATATAATATTGATAGCACACTCGCGCCAGATGAAGTCATTGCACGTGTATCTGTCGCACTCGATCTTGGGGATTTGTTAAGGAATCACGAAAGCGGGTCAGCTCCACCTACACCTTAGAAGGATCTCTGTATGAATGATAAGTCAACTCAGTCTTTAGACAATTGGATTCCCGTCTGGAAGCGTAGTAACCCGGTCGATCGAATTCGAAAGGCCGATGAATTGCTAAGCGCTAGGCCGGTTTCCTTTGCTGATGCTCAATATGATTGCAATTTTGTTGTAGCGCAACCATCATGGCTACCCGTAGATTGCAGCATTACGTCCACTATTCTTAGACCTGAGCAGCGACCTGGACGAGTTGGAATAGGCGCAAGCGCTCTATCCCAAACCCCGCACAGCGAAAATAATCCGTCATCACTGCGAATCGAGATTATTGGGACAAGTCGAAGTCTTCGAATAAAAGAATTTCTCTATGATTGGACGCCTCCAACGGCTGGAACGGCTCCGCTGTGGAATACTCCTTGGCTGACTTCGGCCAATGTCGGTGATATCATTTGTCATTTTGGAATCGATTATAAAGGCAATCGTGGAGCTTGCGCACAAATAGGCCGCACTCAAATTGAGTTATCGGTGACCGATGGGACGTTCGACACACGCGAGCTTCATCGTATTGTCACGCATTTCGAGGATTCGAACCCAGCTCTTGCCAACGTTGTCAAGAGAACGCCTTTTCACGATCTTAGCTATTTTGTCCGACACAAAGCGCAAGGGATTTCTTCGCCCTATGGGCTTTTTATGTATGAACTCCCGCGACGCTATGATGTTGCGCAGACGATTCCCCAGGAAGAGAGTGTTTTTGACGGAATAGCTGAGAGGATAAATGCATCTTTCCCACTTGGCTACATACACGACTCGTCAATACAGATGATTGATGAAACGATGCAACATTTCGAAGATGAGAGCGTTTTTAGGAGCATTGGCAATCGCAATGATCATCTCTGGATGGTTTGCATGGGCGATGAATCGCCATTGGTGTTCCCTGAGAAACCTCAAGTTTACAAAAATCATCCAAAGGATGCATGCGAAGAAGTAAAATTCTTTGATTATACTGTTCATGTCGCTAGCGTATCTCGTCGATTTGGGGGACACGAGGCTATCTGGCGCCATGGGAACCATTCTTGTGCGATATGGACGAGTCCAAGCGATCATCTCGATTACTTCACATTTAGAGATCGTTTGATTCCGGCGATTATTTCCGGTTTGGATCTTGCCCGGGTACGTGGATCCTCTCTAACCCCGCGGAGAAAAGTTCAACAGTGATCAAGAAGCCCCATCAACCCTATCCGCCGAAGTTCCGCCAGGAGATTTGCGACATCCTTCGATTGGGTCGACATTCTTATGAGCTTGCCTCTAGCAGGTTTGGAAAATCGGGGTTAGATCCGGCGCCCGGTCGAACGCAGCCTCTGCTTCCCCGGTTGCGAGCAAGAAAGGCGTAAGGACCGCCGCAGTCACGGTTCGCCTTCCCACATATAAGGAGCCGGCATGTCAAATCCGATACCAGTCGACGATCCGGCCCTTGCGAAGATAGCAAAGGTTCTGACCAATGCATACGGGTTACGCGAAGATGTCCATTTGACCCGGCTCAATATCGGGCAGGGCACGTTCAACTACCGGGCCCTCACTCAGGGCCGATCCCTTTTCATTAAGCACTACCAGGCTGGCGACGATCTCGTAGCGGAGGCCGAAGCAGTCGCGTTAACACGGCTGGCCGGCGACCACGGCGTGCCAGTCGCAGAGGTACTTCGCTCGACCGCCGGTGAGGCGATCAGCCGTCAGGGTGACACGGCAGTTTCTGTTTGGACGTGGATGTCGGGGCACACCATAACCGGCGGGTTTAACCAGGCCCAGCATGCTGCTGCGGGCCAAACGTTGGGCCGAATCCACCACACATTTGCCGACCACCCTGCCGGGAAGAAGCCGTCGAGCGAACTGCACGACTGGCTCAATCCCGACCTCACGCAGCTTTAAACCACCATCGACAGACTGCTGGGCATCATCAAAGATCGCACCGTGCTCGACAGCTTCGACAAAGTCGCAGCCGATACACTTACCGAACGCCGCGCAGATCTCTACCGTGTCCCCGGCCTGCTCGACAGACTCGATGAGTTTGGTGTGTTAAGCTGCCAATTGCTACATGGCGACTACAGCGCGGTCAATCTCCTGTTCGACGGTGACAAACTCACCGCCGTCCTCGACTTCCGTCCGCCCGAACCTTTCCTCCTCTCGTATGAGATAGGTCGAATCGCCTTCGACCCGCGCACCGTCGTCCTGAATGATGATTGGATGACTTCCGCAGTCGTGTTCGTCAACTCATACGTGCAAGAGAATCCAGAAGTTGGAGCAACCAATATTCGCGCTTGCGCACGCATCGCCCTGATTCAGTTACTGACGAGTCTGTACGGGGTGAAGAACCATTACCTCAAACCCGGCCTGCTCCAAGCCGATTTGGATAACTTTTGGTTTTTGCGTCACCGCGCCGCCCAACGACTGGCCGATCATTTGGGCGAGGTTGAGGCCGCATTGGTTGAAGCCGCCGCACACGAACGGGACATGAGCTAAATGCTTCGCCCTATCACGAGGAGCGGTGCCTCCGCCCCTTATATCACCGCGACGGAGGGACCGTCAATCACACGACCGGCCGCCAACCTTGCAAAGGATGTAGCCGGCCTGCAAACATCGTTACAACGCATTCAAATCAAAAGATCGAGAACGAGATCGCTGATGTCTCTCAGCCTGCGTCCCTGAACGATAGTTTTCAACATGTCGAGTTGGTCTTCGTTACCGACGGCTTCGAGCGCCTCTTGCAATTCGGGAAGCCCGGCATGATAGACGAAATCCACATCTCCCGTCCCGAGCGCCAACGAAGCGAGCCGCGTAGGAAGGGGTTCCGCCGTTACCGCGACAATCGCCGGCAGACGCCCCTTTCTATTGCGGATGAGGTTCAGCGCCTCGGTGCGGCTGTTCTGCGCTCTGTCCGAGCGCATGGTGATCTTTGTCGAAACCGATGCGTGCAGAAGCGGATACCCTTTAGCGAGTTGGGCATCGTCGAACAACGGTGAGAGCGACGCGACGTTCAGACCCGGTGTGCGACCCGCGTCCTGTCCATGCAATGGGCCGCGAAAGACGACAATATCCGGGGTGATGAGGAACTGTTCGCTGAAGATGGTGCGAAGCTCGTTGTCGCGTTTGAGCGTTCGGTCGATGTCTTCGAGGTGTCTGTATTGATCGAATTGCGAGATCGGGCATTGCGTGGTAAAATGCCAATCCCCCGGACGGACTGAGAGCCCGAGATCAAACCCGGTGCGGAGAAAATCTCGTACCTCGTCTTGAAACAATTTCCCAGAATTGTCTTTCGGCTCGTCGGGGGCGAACGATCCGGAGAGGCGCTTCGCCCATTCCCAAGCGATCGTAATCGACGATTTATTGCTGATATCTGCGATACTCACTACGCCCATGATGTCGGGCGGCAACGTCTTCCGGTCGCTCACCTTTTCGATTTTGGAGAGCGGCTTCAACCAAAGAATCGTGCCCTTCAGGGCTTCGTGAAAAGCGCGTCTCGCTTCGGCAAGCTTCGGGAGAAACTCGTTCATTGCGCAGCCCGATAGCGGGCTTCGATTGTTCGACAGACCATCTCGAAGGTATTCGTCTCGCACGTCCATAGTTCCAAGACTTCGATCGACGATGCGGCGAGAGCATCTTTCGTGCGTTCATCGCGCATTTTGTTCTCCTTGATTTTGCTGTTCCAAAAGGCGGCGTTGGATCGCGGAGGATTTCCGCGCTTGCACGCGTGGCCGTGCCAAAAACACCCGTGAACGAAGACCGCCAACCGCAGCCGCCCAATATAAACGTCCGGGCGTCCGGGAAGGTCGCGGCGGTGCAGTCGATACCGTATGCCGAAATCTGTGAGACGGCGACGCAAGAGGAGTTCCGGTTGCGTGTTCTCCGAGCGCACGCGCCGCATTTGCTCACTCTTCGTTAGCGTAACCCGGCGCTTCATCAACGGAATTCACGAATCGTTTACGCAGGCAAGGTCTGCCGGCGGCAACGTTCCGCGTGCCGTCGGAATCGGCTGCCCTTGCAGGAGCGTCGCGCAAATGTGCATCGCGATCCGTCTCGCCAACTCAACCGGAACTGCGTTGCCGATTTGCTTTGCGACTTGCACCCGGCTGCCGACGAAGATGAAGCCGTCGGGAAATGTCTGTAAACGCGCCGCTTCACGAATTGTGATGGGGCGATGTGCCTGCGGATGCAGATAACGTCCCTTTTCCGGTTTGAAGAACTCCGTTCGAATCGTCGGCGCCGGAGCGTCCCACTCCATCCGCCCGAAGACGTCGGTGCTTCCGGTCTTTTTCTTCAACCAGCAGCGCGGCGTGATGTCGGGACGAACGCGGGCGAGATCGAAGCGATTCCCGCCGGGCGGGACGCATTTGTACCGCTTGACGCTCATCGACGTCGGATTGCGCGCAAGATGCCAACTTTCGCCTGTCGGTTCGAACGGAAGGTCGCCGATCGCATCGCGCACGCTGCGACGTTCAAGCGTCGGAGGGGGAAGCGTCGGCGTCCCGACGCGGCTTCCGATGATGATGGCTCGTCGACGCCTTTGCGGAACGCCGTAGTGCGATGCGTTGAGGATATCGTACGCCGTTTCGTACCCGAGCCGCTTCACGCGCCTCCTGAGCGCGAGAAATTCGGCCGACGTTAGCAACTCCGGCACGTTCTCAATTACGAAGACCTTCGGTCGAACCGTTTCCAGAACGCGGACATAGTGTCGCCATAGCTTGTTACGCGGGTCGTCGCGCTCCCAATCCGTCATGCGTCCCAAGGGGCTAAATCCCTGACAAGGCGGACCGCCGACCAGCACGTCGATCGTCGGGGTTTCGATCGTGACCGGGAAAGCGCCGTCGCCGCGACCGCTCCAGATGAGGCCGCCCGAGACGGCTTCGACCGAGACGTCTTCGATCGGGCACGCCAGCACGTGCTCGCCGAAGTTCGCCGCGTACGTTCGCGCCGCCCAATGATCATATTCGACCGCGATTGTCGGCGCGAAGCCGCCGCGACGGAAACCTTCGGTGAGGCCGCCTGCTCCCGCAAATAGGTCGGCGACGTGGAGGATCGCTCCGGCAGGAGGGGGAGTCTTCGTCTTTTTCACGACGCCCACCGATCGAGGAGTTCAAGCTGGACGGGCAAGCGTTCGGCTAGCTCGGCTAGCTTAACAGAGTTCTTCTGCGCTGAAACGCTCAGTGCCGCCAACTGAAGGCAACGCATGAAGTCCTCCTCACCGTAGATCCGGCGACCACGCTCGTCCCGTCGGGGCGTCAGGAGGCCGGCCTCTTCCCAGCGTTTGAGCGTATCGACGTGCCGCCCGATCCGGCCGGCGAGTTCTCCGATCAGCACGAGAGATTCTTCCGACCATCTCCCCGATCTCCTGGGGTAAGGGGTGCAAAGGGTGTACATAATGAGTGCTCGATACGAGAATCGAACATACGTTCCCTCTTCTCTTGATGGAGAGCCCATGCCCCGACTATCCGGTTTGGGCGGATTCCGGCAAGAAAACGGCGCGGCGAAATCCGGAGCAAGAATGGCCACGCGCTCGTCGGCACGCCCCGAACTCCTCACGGATCATCCCAGCCGGTTTACGCCATGAGAGACATCTTCAAGCTAAACGGCTGCTAATTTACCGCGTATAAGGCTGGAGCGGCGCGATCCGGTATTTGAACTACGGGCCACCAAAATTCCAAGCCGCGCCAGCCCTTTGCCTCTGTACCGCTCTGGCGCATTAGATAGAGAACCGGACTGGTTTGTGCAACGGCTGCAGCGAGATCATGTTGCTGTTTCGTGGTTGGCGAATTCGAGAACCTATCTCCATTACGGAGACGGCTCACCTCGCGACCAGTTGCAGCCACAAGATATGCATGCTGCGCATCGCCATTGCTACCGGCGAGCCAACGAAGACTGGTAATCATCGCGGATTTGTAACCCTTCGATTGAGCCGAGTCATCGAATTCTAGATTCGCTAACGCAAGCTCTAACATTTGCCTCGCATCCGTCACCGATATAGCGACAGGGCTGATTCGGGGCTCGGGCGCTAGGCGAGTGACCATTATATCGAGTTCACGAAGGCGCCCCTGGCCACGGCTCGGCGGAACGGTCGTGAAGCCCGTCGGCGTCATCCGGTGACCGGGACGCAACGAATACACGTCTGAAATGAGAAGCTTGTTTGGAGCGCATGGGCGTAACTGGCCAGCGGCATCAGCCTGAACAAAATAGACGCCTTGATCAAATGTGCCTTGGAGGAACGCGTCCCGTAATGCGGCATCGAGTTCATGGATCTGTCGCATTCGGTTGTAAACATTACGCGGCGCGTAAAGACGCGTTACCCCGAGATCATCTGCCGGCCGCGCACCATACATGCGCGAGTGCTGGAGGACGGTATCCTGCTGCGAGCGTTGTGGATCCCGTCCGTAGAAGAAGCCGATTAGGTTGTGAAGTGTAACGCCGCGGTCGAAAATTTGTCCGCCAATGAAAAGGTTCATCGGCGTACGGAGGCGCAACTGACCTGACTTATCGAGCAAAGCAAGAACGTCGTTGTCGGAGTTGATCTTCGTCGCAGTAAGCTCATCGTCACGCAAAGCGCGTACAACTTCGGTCTGAACATTGTCGAGTGACGGCATGACAGTGTGAGTAAGAGCAACAGACGGCGCTATATCATCGTATGATTGTTTTATAAGGCTCTTCAGCACATCGCTTCCATCATCGACCGCGTTAACGAAGCCCTTCCATAGCTCGTCAACGACTTGCAGCTGCCACTCGTGCGAATCCCTACCCTGTTCCGTATGGACCACGAAGCTATATTTCTGAGGCGGCTCTCCGGTCGCAGTCTGCTGTAGTCGGCGAACTGTCACACCAACAATAAAGTTCATGATGGCCCGTCGAAGTACTGCGATCTTCGGGCTAACTAACGCCTCTTCGATTCTAAAGCTTCGTCTGTCGGGACGCTTTAGGATATCGCGTTCGCTCGGTGATATTTCTTCGTAAAAATATGATGCTGGAGACGTCTCATCGAGGCTGCGCTCAAAGTAATATTCGCCACCAACGTAGGCGTCGTGTGTCGGAAGAACAACCGTGAACCGGGGCTTGCGTGGACGCATAATGGGAATGCCGTTGGCCACCATGCCTTCTTCTGGTTGAAGATAGAGAGAGTACGGGGTGGCGGTGACTTCCAAGAATTGGGACGTAGCGAGAACGTCGCGTAATTCTTCAATTTGGCGATTGATAGTTCCGGGGATAACAATGGAGTGGTCTTTTTTGAACGTTATAGACGCGAAGTCTGATTCATCGTCGATAATAAGCCACTTTCGCGAGCACCACTTGGGATAATCTTTCGTGAAGAGTTTCAGCAATGCATGAAGATTGTCGTCTTCTTTTTTTGAGACGAGAATTATATGTTGATTAGATTCAAATAGAGAGAGACGCGGCGGCATCGACAAGATGTCGAACATCTGACACTTATCCAGCGCATGCAGTGGTCCGAATGCATCTTCGACTCGCGCTAATGTTTGAATGGCGAGTGTCTGTGTGCCTTTCGTGAGTACAATAGCGCCGTCATACGATTCGTCAAAGCACGCTGCTATAACCCCAAGAAAAGCCCGTGTTTTCCCACTTTGGATTTTTCCAAGAAGCATTCCGGGATGTGAAACATTCGTCTGGCCGTCACGGAGATGAGCGACTGTCTCCGCGACCGTTCTCTGCAGACTTTCATCATCTCCGCGCCTAGCGGCCAAATCATCGTAGAAGCCTACTTTCATTTGAGCGCCTTGCCTCCCCAGAATTTCACACACTCGATAGGCGAAGTCATGAACTTACGCACGCTAACGGTATTTGAAGAAGCACCCTTGACCTCGAACGTCTCGCCCGTTTTAGCAACAATCGGCGCGAAGAAGGCACGAATCTCTTCGCGACTGATCCTTCGGTCGGTCAGCGCATCAAGATCCAACCATGAAGATTCCTCAATAACCATACAAGCGTTTTCTTCAGGTGGGAATCGACCTCCTCCGGGGATTCTTCGGAAGGAACCGTTCGCTTTCCCGCCTTCTGAGACAAGGAACCTAGCGCCGAAGTGTACCGCCTTACATGACGCCCTTAGCAACGCAGGATCTGAAATCTGGAAGTACTGTAGCATCGGTACCACGCCTCACCTTGAGGCTTGTAACACCGAAACACTCATCGACCTTGGATGAGTCGCGTGCCTAATGCCTCTGGAAGCTCCGCGGTGAGAATTTTGCGGCGAACGCTTTCGATGTCATATGCGACGCGTTCCCAGGTGATCGTGCGATGCTGGTCATCATAGAAGGCGAACGACGCTTCGGCGTTGAGATCGCGCGGCTGGCCGACGCTTCCGACGTTGAGCAAATATCGTAACCCCGCATCGAGCCGGAGAACGCCTCCGTGCTGGTAATGATGGTGATCGATCTCGCCGTTGTCGTGGAGGATATACGCTTCGGCGACATGCGTATGTCCGACGAAAATCAACGGCGCGTCGGTGCTTGAAAATGCATCGGCGGCATCGCTTTTGTCCATAATATAACGAAAATATTGCACGGGCGCGCCGTGAACCAGCAAATACTCCGACGCGCGGATCTCGTACCCGAGCGTGTCGAGCCAGCGACGATTTTCTTTCGAGAGTTGCCGTTGCGTCCATATCAATGCCTCACGCGCGAGATCGTTGAAATATTCGATTCCGAAGTTATCCAAAGCAGCGAGATCATGGTTGCCCAAAACCGTCGCACGCGCGTGCTTGCGAATGAGTTCAAGACACTCGTTGGGATTAGGGCCATATCCAACCGTATCACCCAAACAAAAGATCGTGTCGGTATCGGCCAAACGCGCGAGCACCGCATTTAACGACTCGAGATTTCCATGGACGTCCGAAAGAAAGGCGTAACGCAGCGGAACGATCCTTCCGGCTACAGCCGGTAAGAAGGGGGAGCTTACACCTTCTCCGCCTTCGCGTCGAGCTCGGGAAGGGCCTCGGCCAAGGCGTCTCCGAATCGCCGCCGTTCGTCGGTGTTCCCCACCGAGACGCGAACATAGCGGTCAAGCGGCGGCATGCCCGGCTTGCGAATAAAGACGCCCCGCAGCAGAAGCGCGCGCACCAGCGCCTCGGCGCGAGCGCGCGTTCCGATATCGAAGAGCACAAAATTCGTCCGCGAGGGAAGCATTGACAAACCCAAGCCCTCAGCAAGACGGGCGTACTCCTCGCGCCCTCGCTCGATCTCGCGCACGACGCCCGCAACATACTCGCGTTCACCGAGCGACGCCAAGGCGCCGATCTGAGCATTGCGATTAACCCCGAAATGTAAGCGAATCTTGTTGAAGGGTTCCAGGAGCTCGCGCGGCGCCAAGGCATAACCAATCCGCGCACCCGCTAAACCGTGGGCCTTCGAAAACGTTCGCATGCGGAGAACCTGCGGATGGATCAGCGGCGTCAGGAGATCCTCATCGGCGGCGAAGTCAGAATAGGCTTCATCGAGCGCGAGCATCACGCCCGGCGGCAGGGCATTGACGAGCGCGCGGACGGCTCCGGCGGAGGCAAACGAGCCGCTCGGATTATCGGGGTTCGCCAAGAAAATCATGCGTGCGTTCGTTCGTTGAGCGGTTTCGATCAGCAGATCGAGTTGCACGCGACCGTCGTCGGTGTACGGCACTCCCTCAATGCGCGAGCCGTACCCGGCGACATGATAGGCGAACGTCGGGTACGTTCCCACCGTCGCGACCACCGTCTCGCCCGCACCAAGATAGGCGCGAACCAAAATACCGTGCAGGTCGTCGATCCCCGCCGTCACGAGGATCTCATCCACGGCGCAGCCATGGTGTGCTGCCAAAGCCCGGCACAGATCATAGGCGTGCGGATCAGGATAGGCCCATGAGCGCTCGAGTTCTCGCCGCATTGCCTCAAGCGCCGCAGGTGCTGGCCCGAACGTGCTCTCGTTGGCCCCCAGACGAACGAGATCGGGAAGGTCCAGCGTGCGCGTCAATTCCTCCGGCGCGATGAAGGGAACCGTTACCGGAAGACTTTCGACGAGGGGTACGGGCCGGGGGAATGACGATCCGGCGTCGGGCAGTAGGAGCGGACGTGAAGCGCGCATAACGCGGGCCATTCGATGTTAGACTTGACGCTCTTGCGACGCGAACCCGATTTCGTCCGCCGCCTTGCCTCCCGGCGTCCCGCCGGGAGCACGTTCGTTGACCGCGTGCTCGCAGTAGACGCAGATCTTCGTACCGCCCGGACACGCTCGGAGTCACTCAAGGCCGAAAAGAACAACCTAACGCAGCAGATCTCGCACGCGAGCGATCGCGCTGAGACGGCGACCCGTCTTCGTCCTCAGATCGCCGAACTCGACCTCCGGATCAGTGAGGCGAGCGCCGCGATACCCGATCTCGAAAAGGAGATCGAAGAAATCCTCGCCGAGGTTCCGAATCTGCTCGACGACTCAGTTCCCGACGGCCCGGATGAAAGCGCGAACGTCACCGTGCGCGCGAGCGGAACTCCGCCGGTCTTCGATTTCGCTCCCAAGCCGCATTGGGAATTGGGCGAGCGCTTGGGGATTCTTGATTTCGAGCGCGCCGCTAAGCTCGCCGCCGCCCGTTTCTCGGTCTTGCGCGGAAAGGGTGCGCGTCTATCGCGCGCTATCGCGAGCTTTTTTTTGGCGCGCGCCGGCGAACGCGGATACACCGAAATCGTGCCGCCGTTTCTCGTCAATCGCGCCACCATGTGGGCGACCGGCCAGCTGACGAAATTCTCCGACCAGATGTTTCGCGATCCCGACCCGGATCTGTTTCTGATTCCAACCTCGGAGGTTCCGCTCGTCGGCCTCCATCGCGAAGAAATTCTCGCGAAGGATCAATTTCCGTTGCGCTACACGGCGTATTCGCCGTGCTTTCGCAAGGAAGCCGGCGCGGCGGGAAAAGATACGCGCGGACTCATCCGCCAACATCAATTCGAGAAGGTCGAATTGATTTGGCTCACCGAGCCCGAACGTTCCTTTGAATCGCTTGAGCGCCTAACGGCCGACGCGGCGGCATTGCTCGACGAACTGGAATTACCCTATCGCGTCGTTGCCCTCTGCGCCGGAGAGGTCGGTTTCAACGCGGCGAAAACGTATGATCTCGAAGTGTGGTTACCAGGGCAGGACAGATTCCGCGAGATCAGCTCGTGCTCCAACTGCACAGACTTCCAAGCGCGTCGCTGCAACATCCGTTTTCGCCCCGACGCAAAACATAAACCGGAGTTCGTTCATACGCTCAACGGTTCCGGACTCGCCGTCGGTCGTACGTTGATTGCGATCCTCGAAAATAACCAACGCGCCGACGGCTCCATTCGCATCCCACAAGCCCTCGTTCCATTCTGCGGTTTCGAAACGATCGAATAGCGGATCGGGCTTCCGCCGTGCAGATTCATTTCATGACAATTACCGCTGCTCCATCGACGGCGTCTTCTTGAACCGCGCGTAGGGCTTGGGCAACTCTCTCTAAAGAGAATTCCATCGCACGCGGACGAAGAGTGATTTCGGCGGCGAGGTTGAGGAAATCGTGTGCATCGGCGCGTGTCATGTTTGTTACGCTTCGGATCTCGCGTTCGCCCCAGAGCAGACTATCGTAATCGAATTCCGGCATGCGGTCGAGATGGATGGCATTGATCGCGACGATGCCGCCTTTGCGCAACGCACCGAGCGCCGCCGGCACGACGTCACCTGACGGAGCAAACGTAATTGCCCGATCGAGCAATTCCGGCGGACGGTCGAGCGCTTCACCAACCCAGTCCGCGCCAAGTTCGCGAGCAAATGCACGGTGCGAATCGCCGCGCGTTGCGACGGCGATTCGGCAACCCCATGCCCGCAATACGGGCAATGCGAGATGGGCCGACGCACCGAATCCGTAGAGCCCAACAAAATCGCCGCGTTCGACACCGGCGACCCGCAAGGCACGAAACCCGATGATTCCGGCACATAACAGCGGCGCGGCATGCACGTCATCGAGCACTTCGGGAAGCGGGTAAACGAAATCCGCACGCGCCGTCACAAATTCGGCGAACCCACCGGCTCGATCGTATCCGGTGAAAACCGGAGCATCACAAAGGTTCTCCCGCCCTCGGATGCACAGCGGACACGTCCCGTCTACCCCTCCCAACCACGAGACGCCGACGCGCGTTCCGAGGGGCGGAAGATTGACGCCGGAACCGTGACCGGCGATTACGCCGACGATCTGATGGCCTGGAACGATCGGACGTCGACGCGGCGGTAAGTCCCCTTCGATCACATGGAGATCGGTTCGACAGACGCCACACGCGGAGACTCGAATGAGGACTTCACCGAAAGCCGGAACAGGATCCGGAACGCTTCGAACAACGAGCGCATCAATTCCGCGAGCGTCCACATCAAGAACAGCAGCTTTCATAGCCCCGCACATCTCCAAGAATGAACGGTCAGCTTACCCATCAATTCCCACCCCTAGAGAGGTCAACGCCGCCGCGATTATCGGCAGTCAAAATCTCCGGGACGTCGTTTCGCGTATTGTTGACGAGCCTCGAGACGCGCCTGCTCTTCATCAGCTCTTCAGGATAAGGATGGAGCATCGCGATTGCATCTCCGGCCGGAAGCTCTCCGACGCGTATCCACGATGAAAGGTCGTCGTTCAAGAGAATCATCGGCATTCGGTCGTGAATCGGAGCGACGAGCGCATTCGGCGGACCCGTCACGATCGTGCAACTTGAACTCCCTTCGCGCACGTCCCATAACCCGGCGAACGCGAACGGTTCACCGGCTTTCAGGCTGAAGTAATACGGAATCTTCTTCCCGTCCTCAAGTCCCCATTCGTAAAAACCGTCTCCGAAAATCGCACATCGGCGACGACGGAGAAGCGGAGCGAACAAGCGAGACTCCGCAAGCGTTTCGAGCCGAGCGTTGATCGGCTTGCGGCCACCGTCCGGGGACTTTTCCCACGACGGCACCAGACCCCAGCGCGCAGTCGTGATCTCGCTCGATCCGTCGTTCAAGGCAACGAGGACTTCTTGCGACGGCGCGACGTTGTAGCGAGGCGGCGGTTCCCAGGACAGCTTGAGGCCCGGGAACGCCGTGCGGATCTTGTCCGGCGAAACGGTCATCGAAAAGCGTCCACACATGCTGAAACCTTCGCACCCCCGACTGCCAAGTACTGCTAGGGAGATGCCCTGCCACGTGATCGCTCAATCATCATTCGCGTTGAATCCCTGAGCAAGACGCCCACACTTCGATGAATTTCCGAAACATTTTTATCCCACGTGTCCTGTGACCTACTTAAATAATATGTCGAAAGCGCATCCGGTTCGACAGAGAACCCTGCCGTCGCTTTCATCCGAAGTCCGATATGATTCAAGCGCATATTACTATCAATCTCGCAAATCTGACGTCCCACGTTGGACCTCTCGGTAAATGCCGCGCCGATCGTCGCGTCCATAAGTTTTTGGAAACGTTCTCGCAAGACGGGATCCCCCTGTCCCGGCTTTTCGCCTTGACGGTTCAGTTCACGGGAATCCCGGAGGAAGTCATCGAACTCGCCGACCTCTCGCCTCTGAACAAGAGGTGTCAACTCCATACCTTCAAGGTGACATCGATAAAGTCTCTTCGCCGCAGTCTCATACCACGCTCGCGCAGCAGGACTCAGGTAGCGGTCGACGATGAGCTCGTAGGTCCCGATCGAAAACCTCTGTAAGAAGCTCTTCGATTGACCCGGTTTATTTCCGTCGTTCTGGTTTGCAGCGGGGTGAAAGAATTGCTCGGTTTGTTCGAGGAGAAGAGGCTTCTCAATGAAACGCTTCATGACCCACTTGAGCTGATCGATCGCCAACAATTGCATCCCCTCAACGGCCAGTTGCGCACCGAGAACACGCATATCGAAGGTTTGCAAAGCGGCCGCGGAGGCATTGACCACCACGGCCGGCGCCATGAGCAGGTTACCTGGATGGTGGAGAGCCATCTCTTCATATGCTTCCGCCTTGACGGGACCAAAAATTGCAGAAACCTCATCGTGCCTTGAAAACCCGCTGCTCATAAAGCCATCATACTTTCAAAATGCCTTCGAAACGACAATCTTGCGAATGCGCATGCCTCAACACTTCGAAGAATCTGAAATCATCCCTCTTCGGCGTCGATCTGATGACCGGCGACGAGGTGAGATCAGGGGGATCCCATGCGGCGTGGTTTTCGCTCATGTATGGTTTGCCATGCCTCCTTGAGCAAGGCACATGCATCTCTGTGAATTTCAGAAGAATTTTTATCGTACGTTTCTTGTGAAAGTCTCAAATATAATGTCGCAAGCACTTCTGGATTAGCTGAAGCTCTTTTGCTTGAACCGATCCTCACCCTTCCCCTAAGATTGAATTGGTTAAAGAAAATTTGCTTCTCAACCCAGCTAATAAGACCGCCCACGCTGAAACCGTCAAGAAATGCCGTGGCAATCGTCGCCTTCATGAGTTCTTGAAAACGCTCCCGCAACATCGAATCTCCGTCTCGTGACTTTTCATCATTCAAATTCAGTTCACAGGAACTATGTAGAAGTTCATCGAACCATCCGAACTCTTGATGCTTAACGAGGGGTGTTACGTCTATATCTTCAAGGTGACATCGGTATTTTCTCCTCGCTGCGGACTCAAGCCACACTTGTGCGGCGGGAGTTAGGTAGGGACCGACGGCGAGCTCGTAGGCGGCCATCGAAGATTCCAGAACGATATTTTCCGTAAGGACACGTTGTTTTCCGTCGTTATGTTTTAGAGTGGAGTGAAAGAGCTCCTCGGTTTGATGGAGAAGAGAAGGTGCCTCTGTAAAAATTTTTATAGCCGACCTGAGATGGTCAATCGCCATCACTTGCAGCCGCTGAACGGCCAATTGCCCCCCAAGATCACCGAGAGGGAGAATTCGCAAAGCGGCGGAAGCGGCATTGACCATCACGGCTGGCGCCATAAGCAGGTTGACCGGATCGAGCAGGACCATCTCTTCGTATTTTTTCGCTGCGGCGGGTCCCATAATTGCACAGATCACATCGTGCGTTGGAAATCCTATGCTCATTAAGCCATCATACTCTCAAGGCGCAGAATTTGAACCCGTTGATAACGCGGTTATTTGGGCGGCGAATGCGCAGGATTCCGCCGGATCCTCCGCCTGCCAGTTTTCGGCGATGTGCGAACAAAACGCTCCGTGAAAGACTCCCGTAGCGCCGAGTGTATCGTTCGCTGAATCGTGAACGACACCCACCTCGCCAAACGCCGACTGAGTTTTCCAAAGAACGCTTCGCTTACCGTGGGTGATGCACGCCAGCGAGACTCCGCAATTCAGCAAGGCTTGCAGGACCTCGTCTTCGTTCTGCGTCCCCGGCATCGAGAAGCCTTGCGCACAAATCACCGTATCGACGAGCGGCAGTAAATCGGATAAATGCTCATACCGACTTCCGCCTTCAAGGACTGTGGGCACCCTTATCCTTCGAGCGATGGTTAACGCTCTGGCGGCAATCTCCGGAAAAGATCCGTCACAGAACACCACCGACGCTCCCCCCACCAAGCGCCATAAATCGTCCTCGGAACGTCCACTGAAATCAACGACCGAGATCCCGCAGCTTTCAAGATCCAACGCCGACGTCTGCGAATTCCCTTGCGCACCAAGAAGCGTCAGCAGCGTCGCCCGCCCGCCCAGCATCGCAAATGTCATGGCCGCGTTCGCCGCAGATCCGCCGCTCGTCCCCTCGCTCGCATCCGACGCTCCATTGACGTGTTCCACCGGATTGAGCGGCACGAGTCCGACGAAAATACCATGAACCTCGGAATATTCGCTCAAACGTTCATCCTCGCATGGCACGTACCTCGCGAACTTCGATTTGAGACCGTATTCTTCCCATACGGACTCCGAGCGAGCACGCTAAGCCACCGAAACCGAAAACTCTTGACGACCGATTGCTCGGCGAACCCGTTTCATCAAGCTCTGAACTTCTGGTCGCGCGCGCTCGGCGCCGGCGACGAGGATCCGGTGAATTTGCGCTCGATCGGCCATCAATTCCTCATAGCGCCGACGCGGTTCGGCGACGAGCACATCCACCGTTTCGGAGACGAGCTCTTTGAGTTGCCCCCAAGACATCGTTCCGGCTTCGAGCGATTCCTTGACCTTGCGCGCCTCGTCAGCAGCGACAATTCCCCGATAAATTTGGAACAAGCCGGAACCCTCGGCTTCTTTGGGTTCATTAGCGCCTGTGGAATCCGTCTTGTAGCGACGAAAAAACGTGTGGATGACATCCCTCTCCGATAGCAGCGGCAAGGTATTGTCGTAGGACTTGCTCATCTTTCGGCCGTCGTTCCCGAGAATGGTCGCTACCGCAGGGTTTATCTGCAGTGCAGGAACTTTCAACGTTTCGCCGTAGATATGGTTAAATTTTCCGGCGAGATCGCGCGTCACCTCGACATGCTGAGCCTGATCTTTTCCAACGGGAACAACATCAGCGGAAAATTGCAAGATGTCGGCCGACATCAGAATCGGATAACAATATGTCCCAATGTTGATTCCTGCATCAACGTCGGTTCTCCCTTCCGCCTCCGCATCGGCGACGGCCGCCTTATACGCATGCGCTCGATTCATCTGCCCTTTGGGTGTGATGCTACCGAGAATCCACGCGAGTTCGAACGTTTCCAAAATATCCGACTGACGGTAGATTACCGTTTGCGACGGATCGAGACCCATTGCGAGCCAAATTGCCGCGACGCCATCCGTGAGGTTCGCTAATTCGTTGGGATCCTTGCTCTTCGAGAGCGCATGATAATCCGAGATGAAGTAGTATGTGTCGTACTCCTCCACCAGGCTCAAGGCGGGACGGATCATCCCGACGTAATTACCAATATGGGGAATTCCGCTTGGAGTGATTCCCGTTACCGCCCGTTTCTTCTTCACCGCCGTCTCCTTGTTCATAGAAGCGCTATGCTTTCCGACGCCAGGAGCTATTTCCCGCCCGAAGAGGATGAAGCCGAACACTTTCCCAAGAATGTCGAATGCTCGAATCCGCGACTCGCCCTGACACCCGCCGAGCGGAAGACCCCGCCATCCGCCATGATTGGCAGGTCGATGAGCTTCTAGCCATCTACGAGGCGCCGCTCCTTGACCTCGTCTACCGTGCCGCCGGCGTCCACCGCGCCTATCATGATCCCCACGACATCCAGCGCGCCGCGCTCCTCAGCATCAAGACCGGAGGCTGCCCCGAAGACTGCGCGTATTGCCCGCAATCCGCGCGCTATACGACGAGCGTCACCCCCGAACCGCTTCTCGACGTCGAGGAAGTCCTCGACGCGGCCCGGCAAGCCCGAGATTCGGGCGCGACCCGCTTCTGCATGGGCGCGGCATGGAGATCGGTGCGCAATGGACCACAATTCGATGCGATTCTCGAGATGGTGCGCGGCGTCCGCGCACTCGGGATGGAAGCGTGCACGACGCTCGGCATGCTCACTCCCGAGCAAGCGAATCGGCTCGCCGAAGCCGGTTTGACCGCCTACAACCACAATCTCGATAGCGGTCCCGATTTCTATTCCGAGATCATCACGACACGGCGATACGACGATCGCATCGCCACCCTTGACGCCGTCGAGGCCGCCGGGATCGGCGTCTGCTGCGGCGGCATCCTGGGAATGGGTGAGAGCGCACGCGATCGCGTCGCAATGCTCGCCGTGCTCGCCAATCGCCCGCACCATCCGGGATCGGTGCCGATCAACGCCCTCGTGCCCGTTGAAGGAACGCCGTTGGGGGAGAAAGAGCGCATCGATCCACTCGAACTCGTTCGCACCGTCGCGACCGCGCGCATCGCGATTCCCAAAGCCCGCGTTCGCCTCTCCGCCGGCCGCCGCGAACTCGGACGCGACGCACAAATCCTCGCGTTTCTCGCGGGTGCCAATTCAATTTTCATGGGCGAAACGCTCCTCACCACGCCAAACGCCAAACTCCGCGAAGATGAGGAACTCTTCGCTGCATTGGGACTCCCCTCTTAAAGCGCTAAAACACTCAACCGACCATGTGTTTTTCGGGGCGCGAATCGTACCTGAATCTCCACATCGGCACCCAAGCTGGTGAGCAACGTGGTAAGTTTCCCGATTGAATAGCCGGTCGTGACTCCGTTGAGTAGTCGAGACACGTCAGGCTGATGCATTCCCAGTAGAACGGCGACCTTCCGTTGAGAAAGCTTCTTCGCTGCGATGCGCCCACCGATGAGGCGCACGAGTTCGGCTTTTGCGAACTCCTCGTCCGGATGCTCGAAACCGAGGTCGGCGAAGACGTTTCCGCTCGAGAGAGTCATTCGTTTCTCATCCCTGGCGCTTAAGTCGTGCGAGGCGCCGCGCTTCTTGGAGGCGGCAGACAACGAGATCGAGTTCACGCTGCGGCGTAGAGATACCGTGCGTCGACTTTTTTTGGAACGCGTGGAGGGCATATACGGTATCTCCCAAGCGGATAGTGAACATAAACCTGAATGCTCCGCAATCGTCCTCGTAACGAACCTCCGTCGCCTTGCGTGGACCCTAGCCATACAATGGGTCGACGTGAACTCATGATAGCTTTTTCACTATCATTTGTCAAGACAGTGACGGTAACTGCGCATTGCCAATCTCATCGGTGAGCCTCCCTCGACAGCTAGTCCCGGGCAAGCTCCAAGCCGGGACAAACCATTTCACGATACGCTCACAATGTTGCCGATCGCCGGCGTGAATATTGCCGAAGCTGATTACTCCGTTTTACGCGAATGGATGGCTGTTAATTGACGAATTTTGCAGCCGACAGCGCCGCAAGATCATCCGCGGAGAGAATCTCACCAACATACGGACTTTGGCGGACCTCTTGGGGAGCGAGACGGGACGCTTCGCGAATGACGGCGCTCGCCGAAGACGCATCACCCTGGAGCGCATACGCCCGCGCGAGGTCGATGAGATACCGTGCTTGGCGCTCATTGGATAAGCATCCGCTGGGAACACTGACGGCTCGACGAAGCGCTTCCGCTCCATCTCCAAGTTCCACGGCGACCGCGACGGCGTGCATCGTAACGTTGGTCGGGCCGAAATGTGTGCGGAAATCATTCCGATCCTCTCCAAGATACGCGGCGGCCCGCTCCGCTTCGGCGATAGCCTGCCATCCGGAATCCGCGTTTCCAAGCCGTGCGGCCGCTATCGCGCGCACAAGATTCAGGGAACCGTACAGTGAGACGCTCTCAGGAGATGCACCCGTAAAACCTTCGCCGGGGAACTGCGCCGACACCGCCAGCGCAGCCGATGCGGCGCCGCGCTCAGCCTGTTCCAACTTCCAACCTTCGATCACGAAGGCCCGTCCGAGCCGGTACACCCCCGCTAAGGCCAGAAGCGGACGACCGGAGCGATCAGCCGCCATTACGGATCGATCGGAAGCCAACCATGCCAGTTCAGCCTCGCGCATTTTGGCCATTACGGCCGCGACAACTTGGTAGATCTGGGACAACAGCGCGAATGCTTCCGAGCGAACCTCCCCATGAACCGAGCGCACAAGGACCTCACCCTTGGAAAGCAGGATGGGAAGCCGGTGAAGGATCTCCTCATAGCGGGCCGCCTGCGCAAGATCCCATGTGTCGGTGACCTCACGGCTGAACGCATCGATATCCGGAACAGACTCCACCTCGGTACGTTCGGGGTCCGCCTGTATACTCAAGAAATCAAAGCTGCTCAGCGCGAACCGAATCCCCTCGATTCCCGCACGTTGTTCCGAAGAGACTTGAATCTCGGTCTTATCTTTCATAGCGCTCCCCTGGCACTCTTAAAGCCGCTCGTCGAACCAATTACGAAGCATATTGACGCCGACGCGCTCCTGACGCATCGAATCACGATCGCGAATTGTAACACTTGCGTCTTCAAGCGTTTGATAATCGACCATGATGCAGAACGGGGTGCCGATCTCGTCCTGGCGGCGGTAGAGCTGACCGACGTTTCCCTCGTCATACTGGGTACGGAATCGCGAGCGGAGATCGCGCTCGATCTTTCGCGCACGCTCGACGAGTTCAGGCTTATTGCGCGCGAGAGGGAAGACGCCGATCTGCACCGGCGCAATCTTCGGATGGAAGTGCAAAACCGTGCGCTTCGTAGCC
Organism: Vulcanimicrobiaceae bacterium; assembly: GCA_035937855.1. GTDB lineage: Bacteria > Vulcanimicrobiota > Vulcanimicrobiia > Vulcanimicrobiales > Vulcanimicrobiaceae > DASZHL01. The sequence goes on along the minus strand of DASZHL010000035.1, from coordinate 35,389 downwards.
TTCCCATTCTCTTCATCGACGATCGACTCAACGGCATAAGCATCGACTAACATGGTCAGGGTCGTGCGATCCATACCCGCCGAACTCTCGATGAGAATCGGCACGTATTTTTGCTTTGATGCCTCGTCGTAGAACGAGAGATCCTTCCCCGATAGTTTAATATGCGCGTCGAGGTCGTAGGTACCGCGATTGGCGATGGACTCGAGTTCACCCCAACCCCATGGGAAGAGATATTCCACGTCGATTAAGGCGCGGGCGTAGTGGGCGAGTTCCTCCGGTTTGAGTTCGTAGAAACGCAAACGCTCCGGGCGAATTCCATAATCACTATACCACTGTTTACGCGCGTTCACCCATTCTGAAAAACGCGCCATGTCCTTGCCGTCGTTGGGCACGAAATATTCAAGTTCCGCCTGCTCGAATTCGCGCATACGAAAGGTGAAATTTCCCGGCGTGATCTCGTTGCGGAACGATTTACCGATTTGCGCGATGCCGAAGGGCGGTTTTTTCCGCGCGGACTGATAAACATTCTTGAAGTTCACGAAGATGCCCTGAGCGGTTTCGGGGCGCAGGTATGTCTTCGAAGCGGAATCTTCCATCGGACCGAGGTGCGTCGTCATCATAAGGTTGAAGTTTCGCGGCTCGGTCAATGATCCGGCCGTCCCGCAATCGGGACAGCGTTCAAGCGTCGGGAGATGATCTGCGCGGAACCGATGCTTACACTGTCGGCAATCGACCAATTTGTCGTGGAAGACGTCGACATGGCCGGAGGCGACCCAGGTTTGGGGATGCATCAGGATCGAGGAGTCGAAGGCGACGACGTCGTCACGCAGTTCAACAATCTCACGCCACCATGCGTCCTTCACGTTCCGCTTGAGGATTGCGCCGAGCGGGCCGTAGTCAAAGAGTCCGCCGATACCCCCATAAATCTCGCTTGACTGAAATATAAACCCACGGCGCCGTGCAAGCGCGACGATCTCGTCCATGGATACCGTGCTTTGATCCCTCATATCGCCCATATCGCCGATCCATTTCGCCGCCGGCACGCTCTCCACCCTCAAAAGGTGGAGTCGACCATTAAGGTGCCTTGATTCTTGTCGTCGGCGATCCGGCGGGGTTGGGGTGCGCCGAGGAGGTGGGTGCAGCAGACGAATTTTCGACCGCGCTCAGAAATCGCGTCGTGAGAGTCGGCGCTCCGCCGAGTTCGATGGCTTTACGGAGCTGATAGTCGCCCCGGATCCGATCGCCGCGCATTAAGGCCAGCATTCCGGCGGTGAACCGGGCGGGTTCATACGAACCGTCGATTTCAACGGCGTGCTGGGCATGCAGCGAGGCGGAATCAATATTGTTCTCGGAAAGTTCCAAAATCGCGAGGCTCGTCTCTGCTTCAGGACGCTGCGCACGCTCAAGGGAAGCAGCGAAACACGCACCAGCCGTTCGGGAATCACCGCGCAACTGCGCGATCATGCCTTGGAGATAAGGCGCACGCCAATCACGAACATCAATATCCGTCGCGGCAGCAAACGCCTGCGCGGCAAGATCGAGTCGATCGATAAAAATCGCTTGCGTTCCGAGGAATTCTAGTTCACTGGACTTGCCCGCTCGTTTCGCGAGAGCGTCGGAGAGCTCTTTCTCCACCACTTTCGGACTTTCAGGAATATCCGCATGCGGCAGAGCTCGCGTGAAATCATACTCGTTCGCAACCTTTAGCAGATAGTGTTTCGCCGTACCCGCGATGGATTCATTCATGCGAGTCTCAAACTGAAAATTCGGCACCATAAAACGTGGCGATGCGACCTCGGTCGCGGTAGGCGAAGAAGGCGCGGCAGTCGACGTCGCGATACTTATGGGGGACGGCGATGGTGACGCAATCTTCGTCGGCGCGACGACGGGGGAGGGCGTCGGAATTTCCGGCGAGATGGACGGTTTACTCCCCGCCGGGGTGACCGATACCATCGGAGTGGGCTTGCGCTTCAGTTTCTGAGCCGGCTTTGGTTTCGTTGTCGGCTTTGGCGTCGGCTTTGGTGTCGGTTTTGGCGTCGGTTTTGGCTTCAGCATCAGTGTCGGCGTCGGTTTTGGCGTGGGCATCAGTCCTGGCGTCAGCGTCGACGTCGGTTCTGGTGTTAGCTTCGGCGTCGGTTTTGGTTTCGGTTTTGGCGTCGGTCTTGGTGTCAGCGTCGGCGTCGGTCTTGGTTTCGGTTTTGGCGTCAGCGTCGGCGTCGGCGTCGGTATTGGCGTCAGCGCCAGTGTCGGTGTCGGTGACGGCGTCAGCGCCAGTGTCGGTGTCGGTGACGGCGTCGGCGTCGGCATTGGCGTCGCCGATAGCGTCGGTATCGGGATTGGTGTCGGCATCGGGGTCGGGATTGGTGTCGGAGTCCGTTTAAGCGCCCGTTTCAGGATCCGTTTCGGCGTCCGTTTCCGTGTCGCGGTTGGGGTCGGTGTCTGTGTCAGCGTTGCAGTCGGCGTTGCAGTCGGCGTTGCACTCGGCGTTGTACTTGGCGTCGGCATCGGCGTCGGTATCAGCATGGGCATCGGCAGGGGCACGGGCGACGGAGTTGGCGGAGGCGGTGACAGAGTCGGCGTTGGAGCCGACGCCGGTGTCGATGTCGCCAAAATTTGAAGATGCGTAACGGCAAGCGGAAGAACACTCGAATTCACCGGCGCAGGACTCGCCAATGGACTCGTGATATTTCCGGCAACGCTAGGACGCTTCAGTATTTCAAGAGCTTTATCACGAGCGGCAATCACCACCGAAGAATGCGGCTGTAAGCGCAATTCTGCGGAGAAACTCGCAAGCGCGGCCTCCGGTTGCTGTTCGTCAAGCTGAATCAGTCCAAGTGTATAATTCGCATGAAGTGTTTTCGGATTGAGGGCCAAAAGCGTACGCAGTTGGATATCCGCGCCAATGAAATTTCCCTGTTTCACATACAGCGAAACGAGATCGAAAAACGCCGGTGTGTACGTTGAGTCGGCGATCTCCGAGGCCATAAACGAACGCTCGGCTTCTTGGAAGTGACTGGCGCTTTCAGCGAGGCGTCCCCGTCGATCGTCGGCGATTGCCGCCTGTCGATCGTGCGTAGCGGAAATACCCGGTTCCGTTCCTCCCAACATAAACGCGGCCGCGAGCAAGACTCGTAGAAGGCGGACGTCGATCACTCGTTTTGTTGGGGAACCTGTCGGCATGACTCGCTGAACATACACCATGAGCGACTTGACTCCTCGCTCAAACTGAGCGGTTTCCTCGGCTTTCCGAAAACCTCACGATGAGAGATTCACATACAAAACCGCACATTTCCCATAAGCGAACCTTGCGGGAACGCCCGTACGGAGCGCCAAGAGGGGGACCAACAACGTCCTAAAGCGCTTCCACAGCGACTTTCTGCATGGCGTCGCCTACACCGATCTTGTCGATGACATCGAGCCCCTGCACGGTTTGCCCGAAGACCGTATACTGGCGATCAAGAAAACGCGCATCGCCCAGACAAATATAAAACTGAGAACCGGCAGAATTTGGATTACTTGAACGGGCCATCGCGACCGATCCGCGGAGATGCGGAAGCTCATTGAATTCGGCATCCAGGTTATAACCCGGACCACCCATTCCGGTCCCCTGTGGACAACCGCCTTGAATAACGAAGCCGGGCTCGACGCGGTGGAAAAGCAGACCATCATAGAAACCCGCACGAGCGAGCTTCATGAATGCGGCGCTGTGCCGGGGCGCTTCGTTGGGGAAGAAGCGGAAAACGATATCCCCCTTTGCGGTCCGGATACGTACGTGCACACGCGCAGCCTCGTCAACGAGGGCGGTGAGTTCGTCGCCGGTGGGCGGCGCATGTTTAGCCATAATAGCTCCTGAAAATGAGGGGGAGGAGTCGGCGATGGACTCCGCAAGCGACGGTGCCTTGCGCATGACTCGTCCGAATACCTGTCCGGATGCCAGTGAGGCGAGTTTCTCGCTCCTCGAAAGCCGTTTGAAGCACGCCTCCTCCCGTAAGGCCGCCGAACGGTTCTCCACCAACCACCAGGCAATGAGCGTGAACGGCCGTCGGGAGCGGACGAGGCGCGAGCCGTCCCCCCGCGCGTGGATTTGCATCCTTAGCACGAGATCGCCGGTCCAACCCGTATAAAGGGAACCATCCGAACATCTCAACACGTAAACGACGTTCTCTCTCATTTTCTCCGCGCCGTAAAACCCGTCGTCTCATGACCTGCCCTTCGTCTCCAGGAAGGAGCGGTTCGACCTTCCGAGAAAAAGGTATTACCTCCCAGCGACATTCAATTCCTCGCTGAACACAAGAGGATATCTCTCGTCCAATCCATCATACTAGCCACATCCACCTCCACTCGCGACCAGCGAATTGCCATTGGAAATCCGTGACATTGGTGGTACGCGTCGCGTTCTCATGGGTATATAATTCAACGTATGGAACGACTGGCGATCTTCATCGACGGCTGGAACTTTGCAAAAGCGACCTATGACGGCTTAGGCATACGCGTTGACTTCAAGCGCTTGCTGGCCACGCTTTCCGCAAATCGCACCCTACTCCGCGCTATCTACTACATCGGCGAATGGCCCGAGGACGGAGGCCGCATCCGGCGCGGCAGCCCCTTCGAGACCGTCTCCACACTTCCGGACGCGCAAGAGGCCGAGCGCCGCCGGATGCAACAGCACGGCTTCATCCGCATGCTTAACCGGAATGGTTATCAAGTGGTGAAGCGGCCGTTGCGAGCATACGCGGACGGATCAGTCAAGGCTGAGATCTCCATCGACCTGGCGATCGATGTGCTCACCCTTGCAGATCGTTGCGATCGAATCATCCTCGTCTCCGGTGACGGCGACTTTACCCCGGTCGTTCGCGCGGCATGTTCGCGCGGCGTTCGAGTTCAAGTCGTGGCCTCGCAAACTCCGTTAGCTGCAAGCACCACACCGGAGCATCCGCGTACGTTCCCTGTGCGTGCCTCCGACGAACTGCTTGATGCAGCGGATGAGTTCACCGAGTTGCGCGATCTCGTCCCCGAGATCGAGCTCCAAGAAGCGCGGCGCACGCTCGCCCCCCGCATCATCTCCGAGACCACCATAGAGACCGTAACCGTACGACCTAGCGTCTAATAGCTCTAGGTAAATAGGTCCGGGCCTCTTTTCACCGAGCGGTTTAAGGATACAAACCTCAACGGTTGTTGAGGTTTGTATCCTCGTGCCCTCTCGAGAATAGGTGAGATGAGAATTCATCCCCATTGGCCCCAACCATCGAGGGTTGCATCTTCGTGCACTCTCGAGAATGGGTGAGGTGAAAAGTCGTTCCAATTGGCCGCAGGCTAGGAGCCTAGCGGCGAAGTGTACCGCAGTACATGAGCCGCGTAGCGACGACGCATCCGGCCTATTGGGGCGACTTTTCAGTGGCGGCGGTCGTAGAGGCGGTCGATGGCTGTGGCTAGGGTGAGGTCGCGTTCGGTGATGCCGCCGACATCATGCGACGAGAGGGTAACGGTCACTCGATTCCACGCGATCACCAAATCCGGATGATGGCGCATCGACTCCGCAGCTGCAGCGATTTCGTTGATAAAGCGAATCGCTGCAGCAAAATCCGCGCATTGGAAGAGACGTTCAAGCGCATTGCCTCGATGGCGCCACTCTGGATGCCGCGCGAGCGTTCCCTTGAGTTGTTCATGGGAGAGCAGGATCATGAACTTCCCTCCTTCATCAGTCGAGTTGCTCAAGAGATTCCTCGACGGCGGAGAGCGTGAGCGCGACCTCGAGATCGCCGTGTTCGGTTGAGAGGAATAGTAACTCATTAGCAGACGGCGGCAACAACACGCCTTTCCGATACATCGCATGAAAATAAGCCGCAAAGCGGTCCTGATCGACAGTCAATGCCTCGTCGAAGTTCCGAACCGGAACTCCGGGCCTGAACTTAAAGTCGACCATGCTGGCGTACTGCACGACCGCGTACGGTAGGCCGCGGCGGGCGAAGATTTCTCGAAGACCCCCAGCAAGTTGCGCGGCTCGAGTATTGAGCCGGTCGTAAAGAGACCCGTCGCCCTCGATAAGATCCAGGACTCGATGTCCCATCGCCACACCAAAGGGATTTCCGGAGAACGTTCCTCCAGTGAAACTCGGTCCCGTGGGCGCAAGCACAGCCATCACGTCAGCCCGCCCACCAAAGGCCGCAAGGGGGAAGCCGCCTCCCATGATTTTCCCCAAAGCCGTGAGATCCGGGCGATAGCCGAGCGCACCTTGACCTCCCCCGAGCCCAAGACGTAACCACGTGATGACTTCATCAAAAATGACCAGTGCGCCCCAGGCCCGCGCTCGCTCAAAAAGGCCCGTGAGAAAACCGTGGTCAGGGAAGACCAGACCCATATTGCCGACAATCGGTTCGACGGCGATCGCCGCAAGTTCTCCCGTCCTACCTTCAAGGACGGAATCGAGGGAGGCGAGATCGTTATATCGCGCGACGATCGTCTCCGCACGCGCTCCGGTGGGAATGCCCGAACTCGCCGGGTCGTTCGTCACAGCAGAGGCGCCCGCCTCAAAGAGCGCTCCGTCGAAATGCCCGTGATAATTGCCCGCGAAGCGTGCGACGAGCGGCCTCCTAGTGAACGCGCGGGCCACGCGTATCGCGCTCATCATCGCTTCGGTTCCCGTGTTGACGAAGCGCAAGCGCTCTATTGAAGGCAAATGGCCGGCGATCCGCTCGGCCAACCGCAGTTCCTCCGGATGTGTCCACCCGAAAACCGTTCCGCCGGACGCTAGTTCATCGAGTCCGCTCACAAGTGCGGGATGGGCGTGCCCGAAAAGCAGCGGGCCGTAGCCCATCACATAATCGATATATGCTCGGCCGGATTCGTCGAACGCGTAAGCCCCACGTCCGTGCGTCTGGAGAAACCTGAGACCGCCGACGGCGGCCGCCATGCGAACCGGCGAACTCGTGCCTCCCGCAAGCACCGTGTCTTGAGCAAAGGCAGTTACATTAGTCATTACCGCCGAGTTCCGTTGACAACAACCGTGACCCTACTGGCGCACATTGCACTGGGCGTGAGGCCAATAACTCGGTCATATGAGAGAAATTAGCGCAAACAGCCGGGAACCTTTGAAAAAAACTCGTACGAAGGACCGTTATGGCGATTCCGGCGATTACCCCCCATACGAATATCCGCGAACTCGTGGCTGCAATGCCCCTCGCCGAGGACGTCCTTGAGGCCTTCGGCCTCCGTTGCGGAGGATGCGGCGTCGGAAAATACGAGACGATCGAGCAAGGAACAACTGCTCACGGGCTCAAGATCGATCCGGTCGTCGCCGCTCTCAATCAAGCTCGCCTTTCAGGGCGCCTTCCGACGATATCGAACGAAGATCGCCAACCACGCCGTCGCGCTCCGGGTCCATTCGAGCGCCGCTCCGCTTTCGGGCACGTTGTCCCAATCATGTCCGGCAAGGGCGGCGTTGGCAAATCACTCACCACGGCATTGCTCGCCGTGGGCTTGCGGCGGCGGAATCTCCGCGTTGGAATCCTTGACGCGGACATCACGGGTCCATCGATCCCCCGTCTCTTCGGCCTCCTCGCACCACTTGAGGTGGAAGAGGATCCGAATGCACCGGCGGATGCCTCCGGTCGTCGCCCGCCGCTGTTCGTTCCGGCGCGAAGCCGCTCGGCAATCGAAATCATGAGTTCGAACCTCCTGACCCCGCAAGAGGATACCGCAATGATTTGGCGCGGCCCCATCCTCGCCGGAGTCATCCGTCAGTTCTACGAGCAGGCTTTGTGGAGTAATCTCGACGTGCTCCTCGTCGACCTTCCTCCGGGAACCTCCGACGCGCCGCTCACGGTATTGCAATCGCTATCCATCGACGGCGTCGTCCTCGTCACAATGCCTCAAGCACTCGCGACGATGATTGTCCGCAAAGCGGCAAACCTCATACACCAACTCAAGAAACCCGTCCTCGGCGTCATCGAGAACATGTCGTATTTCGATGCTCCCGACACCGGCGTGCGCTACGAGGTCTTCGGTCCCTCCTATGCCGAGAAGGTCGCAGAACTCGCTCAAGCACCGCTTTTCGCGCGCATCCCGATCAAACCAAGCCTCCTCGAACTCGCCGACACTGGGCGGGCGGATGAAATTGACGATCCCATCTGCGATGAACTCGCAAATTCACTGATGACCACCCTCGCCGCCCAGGCCAAGCCTAAAGAAACCATCTCGTTAATTTAGTCTTAGAGCGGTTTGCAAGCTGACGTGGACGTCGTTGCCGCGCCACATCAGCTTGCAAACCGCTCTAGTGCGAGGCAAAACTAGCGACAGGTGCAGGATCGGTTATGAATGTGAATGTGAACTTGCAATACCTTCCAAGCACCGAATCAACTGCGACCTGTCCCTTGTTCTGATCGACGATGAGATGCCGAACAATATCCAAACCGACGCCTCGACCCGCATGCATCGTGGAATCTTCGGCCGTCGAAAAACCAGGTTCGAAGATAAATCTGATTGCAGCGTCTCCTCGAAATTCTTCACGCTCCTCCTGAGAGACCAACCCGCGCTCCACGGCTAGCGCCAAGATCTTATCGGAATCTAAGCCCCGACCGTCATCGCGGTAAACCACGGAGACGGTCTGTGGGGCAATCCGGTCGCGTTCCGTCCAGATCTCAATGAGACCGGCAGCATTCTTCACATGTTCACGTCGCTCCGCGGGAAGCTCGATACCGTGGAAGATACTGTTCCGAACGAGTTGGACCAATACGTCTTTGACGCTTCCACGAATCTCTTGGGAGAGCGCGTGCTCATCAAATCGATCCGTATCGAACTCAACCTCCTTTCCGAACTCTTTGGCAATTCGGTCACCAAGTTCATGGAGCGATTCGAGAGACCGCCCGGACGAACGCGTGATGGGCAACGCCTTGGCACGGACGCCCGCCGAAATCAATCCGCCCGCACGCTCCATGCCGCTGAGCTTTTCGCGAAGCTCGGTTACGTCGATAAGATAGGTCTTAAGTTCCGTGAGACAATCTTTCGCCGACAGAAAGTCATCGCCGGTGGTCTGCTTGCGAGATTTGATCTCGGCGAGCTTGTTTTCGAATGTGTTCGCCGATTGTGAGATCGCCTCGATATTGACCAACGCCGCATTCCCTTTGATATTGTGTACGCAACGATAGATCGCATCGAGGCGAGTGCGCAAAACCGGCTGCGAGACCCCGCTCCGATCCGCAAAATCTTCGGACCGTAAAGTGGAATCAATCTCGTTGATGTCGCGCTGCATCGTAGTCACAAATTCAGACAAAGACTTCTGATCGGCTTGCACAAGATCGAACATCAACATGAGTTGGCGCTCTTTGCGCTGTTCTGCAGTGCGCATTTCTTGCTCAAGCTGCATGCGTTCGGTAATGTCGGTCGCGGAAACGAAAACCCGGGTAATCTGATCACCGACGCGGAGACGCCGGAAGGTGAAACTGACGGACTTGGTGCGATAGCCGCCCTTGGGGTTGGGGAAGTTCAGGTCAATCGGATCGAGAGGATTGGCCTGCAGGACCGCGCGATCACGCTTGGACTGGTCGAACAGGATCACGAAATACCGGCGCGTTACGTCATGCAATTTCTCCGAGAGGAGCGGCGGACGCATCAGATCGACCAGACGACACCCTTCGAGGTCCTCCTTCTCGAAAATCGCCTCGAGTTCCGTCGAGTACTCACCTTGAATAATAAAATCCTTATCGATGAGGAACAAACCCTGACGCACAGTTTCCATGATTGCGTCGGTTCCCTGCTTTCCCGCTGAGAGCTGCGCACTGTATTCGGAGAGCGTCGCGTTCTTGACGGAGAGTTCTTCGGCGGTGTGCTCCATACGAACCTTATCACGCCAAAGACGAGCGAAAAATCCGGCCAAGATCACAAGAAAACCAAGGACCGCGACGACCACACTCAGGGTCCGCTGCCACGTGATCGTCTCGGTCTGCTCATTCGCCAATGTGTCAATGCGTGCCGTAAGTTCGATGCTCTGGTCGATGAGATCGGCAATCGCCTCATCACCTTGCGAAATCACCGGCGTGACATGCCCAAGATCCAGGGACTTTGAAGCACCGATACGTTCCAGTGACTGCTGTAATGGTCTCCAGCGATCGCGCGTGCTCCGCACGACCGCGGAGGCTTTCGTGTCGGTTAGGGGCGGAACGATGACCACGGATCCCGAGGTGTCCTGCGTCGGACCGCCGAGCAACAGAACCTGGAGCGTTGACTGGAAAATCGTCGTTGCCTGGAACAGATCAAGCTGTGCATCATCCGGACTGAGATGCTGCGAGAGGCGATAACCGATCGTGTAGAGGTTGGTCTGGATACGCTGAGCGATGACGCGCTGACGACCCGCGATATCCTGATACAGGTATTCCGTGGCCTGGTTCTCGGCGAGGGCCTGCGTCTTGAAATAAACAAAAACGACACCCATGGCCAAGAGAAGGGAGCCAACGAAGAAGGCGAACGTAAACCAAATTCCCAGGTCCCGTCCGGCGCTCAACTTACCGACCGACTTGACCATACCGCCCTGGCTAACCATCCTAATTTCTGCACTTCACGACGAGCACGCCACCTTCCGCCGCAGCGACATTTCAGTTGAAAAGGCCCGTGTCCGGGACATTTCGCTAAGAAGGGAATCCTCCTGCTCTCTCGCTCTCCACAGCTTGGAAACATGGTGAAGCTTTCTCGATGAACAGTCCTTGAGTCTTGCATAAACCCGTGGTGAACCAACAGGAGAAGCGGGATTTCGATCGGAAGACGCGAGACGGGGCACCGCACGTCGATCGGCAATGGAGGATCCATGCGACCCATGCGGCGATCCGCAAAGTGACGCAGCAGTCTGAGAACCAATCCAAGAGGGCACTTGCTTCCGACTGAGATTATGCTCCGAAATTCATCCAAAACTCAACCGCCCGAGGAAACTCGCATGCGTCGTCTTAGCACATTCTCTCGACGAAGGGATTGAATTCATGTCGCGTATTTTTCCTCGTGCCGTCTCGACGGTAGCCGTCGCTGCGCTCGCCGCCGGCGCGTTCAGCGTCTCGATGACTCAGCCCACGGGAGCATCCGATGAGAAGGTTATCGAAATCGCCATCGACCTTCCCTTCTCGGGTACCGCCGGAAACACCGTGACCTCAATGGCCGAAGCCTTTGAACTCGCAGTGAAGGAAGCCGACGACGCGGGACTTCCCGGCGGCTTTCACCTTGAAGCCGTTCGCTTTGACCACGGGCATCCCGGTCTCTCCTTCGACGCGAACGTCGCCGGACAAAACGCACGCGACAACGTGGCCGATCCACAGATCATCTCCGTTTTCGGTACTTTTAATTCGACAGCCGCGAAAGTTGAAATTCCCATCCTCAACGCAGCCGGTATTGCGATGGTCTCCGCAAGCAACACCAATGCCGGTCTAACCAAGGGAAGTTCCGCCGAACGACTCCGCGTCGCCCAGCCTGACGCGAACAACTACTTCCGCGTCTGCGGCACCGACGATCTCCAGGGTCCCGCCGGAGCTCAGCTTATTGAACAGTTCAACCTCAAGACCGTGTACATCGTCGATAACAGCGACACGTACGGGAAGTCACTCGCGGATCTCTTTGAGGTTTCGTTCATTTCCGCCGGCGGGAAGGTGCTTGGTCACGATGAAACCACGCTCGCGCAGCGTGACTACACGACCGTTGTTACGCACATCAAAAATGCGCACCCCGACGCCGTCTATTTCGGCTCTACGGGAGTCGAGCTCGGAACACTTCGCAAGCAGATGGCCGAGGCCGGGATCGGCGACATTCCGTACTTCGGCGGCGACGCGATGAATGAAGAGGTTTTCCCCAAGATCGCAGGACCTGCTGCCCATAATTCGTACTTCACGGTGATGACACCGAACGGTCTCCAACTCACAACACCGCAGGCAAAACATTTCACAAAGGCTTTCGAGCACACATATCACAGCGAACCCCTCCCGTATGACGCCGGCTCGTATGCCGCCGGTCAGGTTGAAGTCGCGGCAATTCGCGAAGCGCTCGAAACAAATGACACGCATCGTCCAACTCGGGAGCAAGTGCGAGCGAACATTGCCGCCACCCATGATATGCCAAGCGCGATCGGTTCGATCACGTTTAATCGAGTCGGCGATATCCGCGATCCCTATGTAAGCTATTATACATTCAATGAAACAAGCAAGAAGATGTTCCTCAAGCAATTCGTCTATCATACGGAATAATCGGCGAGAAGCTTGCGGAGGCCACGTTCATCGAGAATCGGAATACCTAAACTTTGTGCGCGGGTGAGCTTTGAGCCGGAAGCCTCACCCGCGACCACATAGTCCGTTTTCGAACTCACGGAAGCGACGACGCGCCCACCCGCCTTCACGATAAGGTCGGTGGCTTCCGTACGCGTCAGCGATGGTAATGTGCCCGTCAAAACAAAGCATCGTCCCGCGAGAGGTCCCTCGCCGGGATGACCGTGCTCGCGCTTGAGCCCGATCATAACAAGGCCATGCTGCTTGAGCCGCGCGAGTAGCCGGCGATTTTCTGGTCTTCGGAAAAAGAACCACACACTCTGGGCAATCTGTTCTCCTATTCCATCAATCGAAGCCAGACGTTCTTTCTCCGAACTTGCGAGCTCATCAATCGAACCGAATTCCTCAGCCAGGATTACGGCATTTTGACCTCCGACGAAGCGAATATTCAAAGCCGCTAACAGACGTGCCGGCCCCCGTTGCTTGGAATCGGCGATCGCCGCGACCACGTTTTCCGCGCTCTTCTTCCCCATGCGCGGCAAGTCCGCGAGAACATTCGCGCGCAACTCGTAGAGATCCGCAACGTCACGCACGAGCCCCGCATCGACCAGTGTGCTCGCGAGCACGTCGCCGACACCCTCAATATCCATGGCCCCACGCGAACAAAAATGTCGGATGCGTTCCCGCAACTGCGACGGACAGGAAGCATTTGTGCAATACGAAAACGCATCGTCGGCCGGGCGCTCGACAAGCGAATTGCAGACCGGACACTGGTGCGGGAGACGATAAGCGAGCGCATCGGGCGGGCGCCGTTCGACGACCGGCCCGACAACATACGGAATGACGTCTCCCGCCCTTCGAACAACGACTGTGTCGCCGATGCGGATGTCCTTGCGGGTAATGTCCGCCTCATTGTGTAAGGTCGCTCGCTCAACGGTCACCCCACCGATATGCACCGGAGCGAGAATCGCATACGGATTCAACTTCCCCGCACGACTGACATTCACGCCGATATCGAGAAGTTTGGTCTGCGCCTCCTGCGCCCGAAACTTAAAGGCGATGGCCCAACGTGGATCCTTTCCCGCATATCCCAGCCGCACTTGGAGTGCGAGACCGTCGACCTTGATAACGACGCCGTCGATCTCATAGTCGAGACCCTCGCGCTCGGATTCCCAGCGACGACAAAATGCGAGAACGGCGTCAATCGTCCGACAATCCGTTGCATGCGGGTTGACGGGAAAGCCGAGATCTCGCAGCATCGCCAAAAGCTCGCTCTGTGTCGCTGGACGCTGCGGCGCATCTTCATCGGCGCCGATCGCATACGCAAAAAAAGAAAGCCGCCGTTCCGCTGTCGCCTTGGGATCAAGCTGACGCAAACCTCCGGCTGCCGTGTTCCGCGGATTGGCGAAAGTCGGCAAACCGGCCGCCTCACGCTGTTTATTCATTCTCTCGAAATCGCGCTTGGCGATGTACACCTCACCGCGTACGTCAAGAAGCCGCGGAACCGCTCCACGCAACGTCAAGGGAATCGAACGCACGGTACGAATGTTCGGCGTCACCTCCTCACCGATGCGCCCGTCGCCGCGCGTTCCCGCCGAAACCAATGCCCCTCGCTCATAGCGTAGCGAGATTGCAAGCCCGTCGATCTTCAGTTCACAGACATATTCGGGCTCGCTGCCCGCAAGCTTGCGTACACGCGCATCGAAGGCTCGAAGGTCTTCTTCATCAAAAGCGTTCGCCAAACTCAACATCGGCACCGTATGCTGATACGGGGGAAACTCCTCGGACGCGACGCCCCCGACGCGGCGGGTCGGAGAGTCCGCCGTCACAAGCTCAGGATGCTGTTCCTCCAAGAGTACGAGTTCGTGCAGCAGCCCGTCATATTCCGCATCGCTGATCGTCGGCTCATCGAGGACGTGATACCGATAATTCGCCTCGTCAATCCGGGCACGCAGCTCGCTCGCGCGGCGTTGGGGCTCCGCGTTCTCGGTTCCGCTCATCGGCGGACTTTTCCACATCTCGGCCCTTGATTACTACAGTCAGAGGCACCCTATGGCGACGCTGCGGCGTCGGTATAACCGCAAGGTACGGGCCGCTTGAGCGGCATACGGACGTGCACGCCTTCGGCCGTCAGACACGACCAAGGCCTCGCTTTTCTTCTTAACAAAATAATGAAAACAGTTCTCTATTAAAAAGTTTAGCTGGAATACAAAAGAGGGAAGACCTCCCCACCGAGCGGCGAGAAATGGCGCATCGCAGACGGTGCATAGCGACGGCTCGCTATCAGGTAGATTCGCGCTTCCGCGGAGAGATATGCGTTCGCGAAATTAAAGAGGACCGTGACGGAATTCCAAAGTCATCCCGAAAACGCTTATGCAAAGGACGGAACCACCCTCATGACCAAAAACCTAACAAAGCGCTCCAAGATGGAGTTTTATTATGAGAAAGGATGCCTCCTAGCCAAACGGGGATGCTCTCTTGCAGAAGATGAGCGCTGGCCCGGAGCGATCAGGGCATTCAAGGAAGCGAAGCTGGCATTTGAGGAAGCCAAGAGTGCAAACGGTATTATAAGTGGGATTACCATTCAACATTCGATCGACGACACGTTACTTCACGGAGCACGCGCCATGTATCACGAAGCGATGAAGTGCTCCCGTGAACCTGTCGACAAGGAACTGAGTCATCTCCTAGCAGAAAGCCTTTTGGGAGAAGCAAAAAAACTGCTGGATGAAATAGCAGAAAGCAGCCCATCGCGGAATAACCTCTATCGAACAGTTCGGGATGGTATCGGGACTGCATCCGGAAGGTTTTCGGTTTGGGGTGCAGCGGATACGGCACTCGAGAATTACTATTCCTCGAAACAAAGTACCACATCGACCGACGCATCCGAATCTCAAAGATCGCAGCACCTACCAAAAAGCGACTCTGATAGGGATGTCCTCGAAGCGGTTTCGCTAATAACCGACCCAAATTCTACCCTCGCCGCCATTCTCACAAAAATTGCAGATGACCGGGAAAGCGGACGGCGGGAACCCTTATTCCACGAAATCGGACGGGTATCCCTGAAACGGTAGAAGGTTTTTGTCAACAATACGGTTGAGCGTCATTGTCTAGAGCGGTTTGATTCTTGTCGTAGGCGAGGCCGCTCTCGCACATCCATGTGCTTCGCGGCACCTCTCCATCCATGGAGAATGGACCCTAGCGGCGAAGTGTACCGCAGTACATGAGCCGCGTAGCGACGACGCATACGGCAAGAAGCAAGCCGCTCTAGGCCTCGACGACGACGCGTTCCGTCTTAGTGAGAGCATGGAGCGCGGCGAGATTCTCGCGTTCGAGTTCATCGACATGGGTGGGATCAGCGTGCATGCGACCTCGCGCACGCGAATCCGAGAGAACCGCACGCAAATACATCCCCGTGAACGAGGTTTCGACCGCCGCGACGGACTCGGGCGTTCCGGTGGCAATCACCGTGCCGCCGCGATCTCCGCCCTCTGGGCCAAGATCGATCACGTAATCCGCCGTCTTGATGACATCAAGGTTATGCTCGATCGTGAGGACCGTATTGCCGAGGTCGACAAGGCGCTGCAGCACGTCCAGTAATTTATGGATGTCGGCGAAATGCAAGCCCGTGGTCGGTTCGTCAAGTACGTAGAACGTCCGCCCGGTCGAGCGTTTGGCGAGTTCCGTCGCGAGCTTCACGCGCTGCGCCTCACCACCCGAGAGCTGCGTCGCCGGTTGCCCCATTTGGATGTAACCCAATCCGACGTCCGTGATTGTCTTGAGGCGGCTGTGGACACGCGGAATCGCCGAGAAGAACTCGCTCGCCTCGTCAACGCGCATCGCGAGCACGTCGGCGATCGACTTGCCCTTATACTTCACCTCAAGCGTCTGCGCGTTATAACGCTTCCCTTTGCAGACTTCACACGGAACGTAGACATCGGGAAGGAAATGCATCTCGATCTTGATGATACCGTCGCCCTGACACGACTCACAGCGCCCACCCTTAACGTTGAACGAGAAGCGTCCCGCCGTATACCCGCGCATCTTTGATTCCGGCGTCAACGCATAGAGTTCGCGAATGAGATCGAATGCGCCGGTATACGTCGCCGGATTCGATCGCGGGGTCCGCCCAATCGGCGATTGGTCGATCACGACGAGTTTGTCGAGTTGTTCGATTCCGCGTACTTTCCCATAGGTTCCGGCGGGCTGCTTCCCGTGCAGATGCTGATTGAGTGCCTTGACGACCACTTGATTAACCAAGCTCGATTTTCCGCTACCGCTCACGCCGGTTACGCACGTGAAGACACCGATGGGAATCTCGACGTCGATGCCGTTGATATTATTTGCCCTGGCACCACGTACCGAGAGCCATCCGCGCGCGATACGGCGCCACGGCGGAACCGGGATGTACTGCCGTCCGGAGAGATAGGCGCCGGTGAGCGATTCGGGGTTGCGCGCAATCTCGTCGATTGTTCCGACACTGAGTATCCGCCCGCCCTCGGCCCCCGCACCCGGACCGATGTCGACGACGACGTCGGCTTCACGCATCGTGTCTTCATCGTGCTCAATTACAATGAGCGTATTACCAAGATCGCGGAGCGTTTTGAGCGTCGCGAGGAGCCGATCATTGTCGCGCTGATGCAAGCCGATCGAGGGCTCATCCAAAATATACAGCACGCCCACAAGTGAACTGCCGATTTGCGTCGCCAAACGAATGCGCTGTGCTTCGCCGCCCGAGAGCGTCGTCGCACTCCGCGCGAGGTTCAAATATCCCAAACCAACGTTCGAAAGGAAACCAAAACGCGCACGAACTTCCTTGAGGATTTGATGCGCGATCAACTCTTCTCGCGGATTCGGACGGAACTCGCGCGTGAAAGCTTCGGCACGTTCGACCGACATCGTCGTCAGCTCTCGGATCGAGATACCTCCGACGCTTACGGCAAGCGCCTCGGGCTTGAGCCGCGCGCCCTTGCATGTCTGACAAACCGTCTCAGACATGAACTTCTGAATATCTTCCTTGACGAGATCGCTGGAGGTTTCTACATACCGCCGCTGCAGATTATTGACGACGCCCTCAAAACGGGCCTCATAGTTCCATTCTTTCCCGCCTCTCGTTTCATAGGTAAATTTCTGCGCGTCTTCGGCGCCGTAGAGGATCGTCCGGACGACGTCATCGGACATTTTCTCGATCGGCGTCGAGAGTTTGACGCGCTTTGAACGCAAGACTTTTTCGACTTGTTGGAGATAATACGGATTCATCGACGGGAAGCGTCCGCTCCCCAGCGACTTACTCCAGGGGACGATCGCTCCTCCTTCAATCGATTTAGTGCGGTCGGGGATGACTTTCCATGGATCGATCTCGATCTTCACGCCCAACCCCGTGCATTCGGGGCAGGCGCCATACGGCGAGTTGAACGAGAATAATCGCGGCGCGAGTTCTTCGAACGACAGGCCGCACTCGACGCATGCGAGTTTCTCACTGAAGGTAAGCTCGCGCGGCGAGCCGACCTCTCCCCCGCGAGCGGGTTCAACGAGCACCGTCACGATACCCGAGGCCAGCCGAAGAGTCGTCTCGATCGAATCCGTCAGGCGCTTGCGAATCTCGGGCTTAACCACCAAGCGGTCGACCACCACCTCTACCGTATGTTTGCGCTTCTTGTCCAGCGCCGTCGCCCCGCTGCTCGTCATCACCTCACGCAGCTCGCGTACGCTCCCATCGATACGCACACGAGCGAAACCCTCCTTGCCGATCTCCTCGAAGAGTTTGGTGAATTCGCCCTTTCGGCCGCGAACGATGGGAGCGAGCACGTGAATCCGGCTCCCCTCGGGAAGTTCGAGAATCTGATCGACGATCTGCTCGGAAGACTGCGCACTGACTTCGCGCTTGCATTTAGGACAATGGGGAATCCCGATGCGCGCATAGAGAAGCCGCAGATAGTCATAGATCTCCGTCACCGTGCCGACGGTCGAACGCGGATTGCGCGAGGTTGACTTCTGGTCGATCGAGATTGCGGGCGAGAGACCCTCGATATAGTCGACGTCGGGCTTCTCCATCTGCCCGAGGAACTGGCGCGCGTAGGAGGAGAGTGATTCCACATAGCGCCGCTGTCCCTCGGCATAAATGGTGTCGAAGGCCAGTGAAGACTTCCCCGAGCCCGAGAGGCCGGTGATAACGATGAGCTTGTTTCGCGGAAGCGTCAGGTCAATGTTCTTGAGGTTATGCTCACGCGCGCCTTTGATGACGATCGAATCGAGACCCATGCCGACTCTCAACCGCGAAGAACGGGCGGCCGTTGCAGCCGTGCTTGCCCACCGACGAGCGGATCGTGAAGCTCCTGCGGTGGATCGCCGGGCAACCATGAGCTGATAAGCATGCTTCCCTTCACAGCGCAAGCTCACCCATTGTGCGCAACTCGTCATCCGGGTACGATCTCCGGCATGAATATGCACTCTTCGTTCTCACGTCTCCGCAACGGAATCGCTCTGGGAGCGAGCGTCCTTTCCCTATCGCTTGTCGCGGCACCGGCTCATGCCGCGGAGCTCCCCCGCTCCAAGATCGTTCTTCCCAGTGCCATCGCGGTCGACCCGGCCGCTCAAACGGTCACCCTTCCGCTCCATCGCGGAACGGCCCAGGGCGAAACCGTTTGGTATGTCGAGACCGATTCATCGGATCCCGCCGCCGCCAAGGCACTCGGTCTCATCTCCGCACCGTTGATCTCACAAGTCGGCTTCGTCCAACATGCACGACACCACGGCAACCAACTCGCCTTCGACGCCGCACCGAGTTTCTCTCCCAATCGAGTGTTCATTCCCGGCGCAAGCGGTTTCCCTCCGAGCGCTGCGGCTCCCGGCGCAAATGCGAAAAACGCATACTCGCCCTTCGTCAAAATCGAAGGATCGGAAGCAGTCGTCAACGCCCCGATTATCGCGAGCGGTAACGGACCGTTCGATGTGCTCCATCATGCGAATACCGCTGATCGCGTCGTTGCGATCAACCCGACGGCACACACCGTAACGCTCTTGCTTTCACGGGGTTTCGCCAACGGGAAGCCCGTCCTCTACTTCAGCACCGAAGCATCAGATGCGGGCGCGGCGGCAATCGAACGAGCGACCTTCGTGCCGGCCCTTGCCAAAGCCCAGGGAACCATTCCGATCGACATTGCAGTGAACGGTCGAACCCAAGGCTTGGCCTATGCGGCAGTTCACGGCTTGGATTTGCGGGCGACACTTGCGGATAGCTCGACGTTGCCCTCACCGTTCAACGTCCTCACGAGCTTCCCGACCGGAGCCGGTGCTGCGGCCTATTCTCCCCTGTGGTCCGCGCAAATCGGCGTTTGGACACCAGCGGCAGTACAAGCGCATCGCAATGTTCAGCTGACGAGCGCCACCGCCTTCGCCGATGCCGCAAGCAGAGGCGACCTGACTGGGCCCGATGGAAAACCCTTCGGCCCGACCGGCATTCTCGTCAATTGCCCGGTCGTAGCTTATCTCAACAGCGCGCCATAAACGAACCGCTTGCGAAAAAGGATCGGCCGAGGTGAGAATCTCGGCCGATCCTTTTTATTATATTCCAATCAAGATTTGATTTTTTCGGGCGGACGAGGTCATTGAGTTCGTGGATTTCGGGAATGCAAAAGCCGACATCGTGGCGTCGGCTTTGGGATCTTGCGGCGGTCGCGGCTTACGCGGCCTGCGGGTTCTTCTTGTTTTTGTCCTTACGGTGCTTGGACGACCAGCCCCAGGTAAGGCTGTACGAGAGTCGCTCGTCGATCTCGTTCGGCGAAAGCGCGGGTAGCTCGGACACGTCGGCGTCCGGCTTGCGAGCTTGCGGCGGGAGCATGCGTTCAACGTTGAATTTCATGGCTTACTCCCTCAGTTTATCACTTCGAAGAGGGGTACGGCAACCGAGATCACGATCGTGAGCCCCAGGGCTACCCAGAAAAGCGTCCGCTTCAAGACAAGCAAGCCCTCGTTGCCTTTTGAACAAGTCCTTTCCGATATTGAAACAATCGCGAGCAACGTGCGCGATTAAAGATCGATTTCTTCGGACAACCATACAGCGATCCAATTGATCGCGTCGTCGTTCGAATTGTATTCCAATCCTGAATCGATTTTTTCCGGACGGACGAGGTCAATGAGTTCGTGGATTTCGGGAATACATACTTCCGGTGCGCGGCATCCGGATTTGCTCGCTTGGACAATACTGCGGGGTTACCCGAAAGTCCCATCCGATCGGCTCACCCATTCAAGAGGAAATGTCACCGACTCGCAGGCCCTCAAGCCGAGGTCGGCCAAGCTGACGTTCGTACCATTCCTACTGATGCTTCCAGTGAGGTATATCTTGAGAAACTCCCGTCCGGCCGGCATTTCGCTCGCCGTTATCGCTCTTTTCGCACTCGGCGTCACCGCCGCTCGAGCTGAGAGCACCACGTTCGCCGTACCGCGCCATACGCTCTTTCCGGTTTTGGTCACCAAAGACATCCGAGTCGGTGGCCTTGGAGCGGCCGAACAAAAGAAAGTGAACCTCGAACTCGCTCAGGACGTGATTGTCGACCACCACCTCATCGCCAAGAAGGGCGACACCGTCGAGGGCCACTACACCAACCAAAAGAACGCCACCGTACGGACGTTCTCGACAAACATCTCCGAAGAACTCGCCCTAGATGTCGACGATATCATCAATTTCTGCGGCGATACGATCCATCTCCAGTACGAGCGTACCGTCGTAGGCGGCGCACGCACGGGCGTGCTGAGCCTCGGGTTCCATAGCCACGACGCCGTCTTCGCCAAAGGCTCGGTCTTGCTCTCAAAGTCAGATCGCGTGGAAAAGAATATCTGCTCCGAGAGGACCAGCCAAGACCCCTTGCCCGCACCGCAAGACGGTCTCGAACCCGACGCTCAATAGTACCTAGTTGATCAACTCGCTGAGTGAGCGCTGGAAAATCTTCGGCGCACGTCCTTGAAAAAGGATGCTCTCATTGCCGCCGAGTTGTTTGCGTAACTCGAGCAACTCGTCCCGAAGCGCGGCGGCTTTCTCAAACTCGAGATTGACCGCCGCCGCTTTCATGGTCTTCTCGAGTTCAGCCGCCATTGCCGCCGTCACCTCGCGCGGCAATTTTTCGCCGCGCAAGGCTTTTCCAGCGATCTCGGGCTGATGCGACGAGACCAGATTGAGGATGTCGCGAACTTGCTTACGCACCGAGCGCGGCTCGATTCCGTGCTTGAGATTGAAGGCTACCTGCTTTTCACGACGTCGACGTGTCTCTCCGATCGCCTTGGCCATCGACTCCGTGACGACATCCGCATACATGAGGACCTTGCCCTCGACATGTCGAGCAGCACGCCCGATGGTCTGAATCAAAGCCGTTCCGCTCCGCAGATACCCTTCCTTATCGGCGTCGAGGATGCCGACGAGCGAGACCTCGGGCAAATCCAGTCCCTCGCGCAGTAAATTGATGCCGACGAGAACATCGAAGACGCCATTACGCAAATCGCGCAGAATCGCGATGCGTTCGAGCGTCTCGATCTCGCTGTGAAGATAGCGAACCTTGAGTCCGTTCTCAATGAGATACTCTGTTAAATCCTCGGCCATCTTCTTCGTCAACGTCGTCACGAGCACGCGTTCGCTCCGACTAACCCGTGATTGGATCTCTTCCATCAAGTCGTCAACCTGATTGCGCGTCGGCCGCACTTCGATCTCCGGATCGACGAGGCCGGTCGGACGGATGAGCATCTCTACGACTTGCGTTGATTCATGGATTTCATACGGCGCAGGCGTGGCCGACACGTAGATGACTTGATGTTGGTGTTCTTCGAATTCCTTAAACGTTAAAGGCCGGTTGTCGAGGGCCGACGGCAGCCGGAAGCCGTGTTCGACCAGCACCTCTTTGCGTGAGCGATCACCGCCGTACATACCGCGCACCTGTGGGATGCTGACATGCGACTCATCAACGAACAGCAGCCAATCTTTTGGGAAGAAATCAAGCAGACACCAAGGTGTCTGTCCCGCTTCTCGGCCGGTGAGATGCCGCGCGTAATTCTCAACACCGTTACAGTACCCGACCTCGCGCAGCATATCGAGATCGTAACGAGTACGTTGCTCGATGCGCTGTGCTTCGAGGAGTTTCCCATGCGCACGAAAAAAGCGGAGGCGCTCTTCGAGCTCAGCTTCAATTGAAACGACCGCCGCACGGAGTTTTTCGTCGGGCGTGATGAAATGCTTGGCCGGAAAGATCGTAATTTCATCTTTTGATGCGACGTACTCGCCCGTGAGCTGATTGACGACGTCGATTGCCTCGACGCGATCGCCGAAAAAGTCAATCCGATGAACTAGCTCTTCGTCAACGCCGATAAACTCGAGCGTGTCTCCGCGCACTCGGAAGGTTCCCCGAACGAGGTTCACGTCATTGCGACGATATTGCATATCGACGAGTCTGCGTAACAATACATCGCGATCCATTTCCTCACCGACGCGAAGACGCAACGACATCTCCAAATAATCAGACGGAGAGCCCAAACCGAAGATGCAGGAGACTGATGCGACGATCAACGTATCGGGACGCGTCAGGAGCGACTGCGTGGCCGCATGGCGCAATCGCTCGATCTCATCGTTTATCGAGCTGTCCTTTTCGATATAGGTATCCGTGTGCGCGATGTACGCCTCGGGCTGATAATAATCGAAGTAGGAGACGAAATACTCGACGGCGCTCTCGGGGAAAAAATCGCGAAACTCGGCGCAAAGCTGCGCCGCTAGCGTCTTGTTGTGACAGAGGACCAGCGTGGGTTTCTGCACGAGTTCGACGACCCGCGCCATCGCGAGGGTCTTCCCACTGCCCGTAACCCCCAAAAGCGTCTGAGCCCGATCCCCGCGCCGAATACCGGCAGCGAGGGATTCTGTCGCCGCGGGTTGATCACCGGCGAGCGCGAACGGCGCCACAAGTTGAAACCGACCATCCATATGTCTCTCTACGACACAAAGCCCGAACTCACCGTTGCGCGGAGCCCAGGCGAGGCCGTAATGAATGCCGGCGGGTGTCTACCCATTTTAACCGGCATATGGTATTGCTTATGGTATGGAACTCAGGATCGATAAAGCTGGGCGGATTATCTTCCCCAAACCTCTTCGAGAGCGGCTAGGCTTAATGCTGGTCACGGCGGTGGAGGCTGTTGAGCAGCCGGACGGCTTACTCCTCAAGCGAATCAGACAACGTCCTTCCATGCTCAAAGTCGATGGCCTGTGGGTTCATCAAGGGAGTGCGGAATCGGGGGCAAACTGGGAGCGGATCCTTGCGGACTTGAGTGATGAACGGATTGACTCCGTTATAAGAGCCTAGGATTACACCCGTTGATATCAAGAGCCGGCAAGCATGGGATGCCGATGGACGAAGTGAACCGCAGTATGACCTTGTCCGGCTTCACCGGACAAGCTCACTTGCGCTAAACACTCACATGTACGGCGAATAATATTCACGTAAAAGAATTCCGCAAACGGAAACACCTGGAGACTCTTGCCCGAAGCCCTTACGTATGCTATAATCGCGTCCACCTCTGGATCATCGTTCCCGTGGGGCATTGTTTTTTATCCGTTCTGTCCAAATTGAGGTTCGCACCATGCTTCCGTCGCCTTCCGACGATCGCAGATTCCTCGTGCGTCGATTGGTACCCGGCGAAGAATCGCTCACCGACGCGTTTCTCGCTCGCCATGCGGCGAGTTCCCTTTTCTTGCGCTCAAATCTCCAAAAGAGCGGCCTCGTCGACGGAACCGAACGGTATCACGGTACATGGGTAGGTGTATTTGCGAAAGACCTTCTTATTGCCGTCGCCTGTCACGCATGGAACGGAAACATCCTGCTCCAAGCACCCGAGGCCGCCGCGACGCTGGTGGAAGCGACCCTTGCTCACAGCGCGCGTACGCTTATCGGGCTCGTGGGACCGTGGGAACAGATCGAAGCGGCTCGGTGCGCACTGGCTGCGGATCGTTCGCTGCGTCTTCACCGATCGGAGATTCTATTCTCGCTTCCCCTTGAGAAACTCGTCATTCCGGATCTCCTTTCATCGCGAAGTGCGATCTGCCGAAAGGCGGTGGCCGCCGATTTACCCCAGCTTTTGGATTGGCGAATGGCTTTTCTCGCGGAAGCTCTCAATCAACCCGACACGCCGAACGCAAGGGAAGAGGAACGCCTCAGCCTCGAACATTCCATCGAAGACCGGGGCGGCATCTTCGTCCTTGATGTCAACGGCACGATCGTCGCGGTTTCGAATTTCAGCGCTGCTATTTCAAAAATGGTTCAGATCGGTGGTGTCTGGACTCCTCCCCATCTGCGCCGCCGGGGATACGCGCGCAGTGTCGTAGCCGGCTCGCTCCTCATCGCCCGAGCCGAAGGCGTTGAAGAAGCGGTTCTCTTCACGGACGAACAAAATATCTCCGCGCAGCACGCATACGCCGCACTCGGTTTCACGAGGATCGGTGAGTACGGCATGATCTTTTTCGAAGGTGAATTCGAAAGACCCGAAGAGGGAAGGCTCTAACAAAAACCATCCCATCGATCGGTTCTCCCGCGTTGGCATACTTTCGATGCCGTTTAGGCTTGCAGTTTGATGTCGAGCGTTATATCTGGTACGAAGTAACCCACTCTACGCCGTCGCCGACGACGAAGTGAGGTGTTTCTGTCGACAATCGGCGCACCGACCGTAGAATTCGATTGAGTGCTCGTCAAGCTCGAAGGACGCCTGTTCGAGCAAATGGGTGCGGAGAATCTCGAGCGTGGGGCAATCGACATCGGTCACGCGACCACACAGTCGACAGATCGCATGATGGTGATGTGCTTGGCGACAAAGAACGTAGCTCGCCTGGCCGGCGGAGTCGGTGCGGCTCGAAATAGAGCCCGACTCGGTAAGCAGATGGAGCGTCCGGTAGACGGTTGAGCGAGCGAGGCTCGGCAGCTCGTTTTTCAAGCGAGCGAAAATCTCGGCAGCCGTCAAATAGCGCTCCTCTACACGCAGGAGCTTCATGATCTTCCGGCGCGCGGACGTCTCATAGAGTCGGTGGTCTACCGTCATATGGAGACGTTCTTCTGCAAAGAGCTTCGGATTCCCAAGATTTGCGACTGAGTTGCAGGAATCGCGAATCGTTCGCAAAAATCCGAGGTATGCTGACCGGAGTTCTCACCGTCTTCGTGCTCGGGTTACGGCATGGCGCCGATCCTGACCACTTGGCAATCATCGACAACATGACTCGTACCACGTACGAAGGAGCCCCTCGCTCGAGTCGCTTCGTTGGGACGCTCTTCGCGGGCGGGCATTCCGTCATGGTGTTGAGTATCGCTGCACTTGTCGGTCTCTTCGGTTCGCATCTCGGGCCGTACCGGGACCTCGTTGAAGCGATCGGTACCTGGATCAGCCTGGGCATTCTCTTCCTGGTCGCCGCTGTGAATCTCACGCAATTGCGGAATTCGGGCGGCCTTGAGGGATCTTTCCGCACGCGCATGGTTCCAAAGGTCTTGCGAGAGCGACCACATGTGCTTGTGGCGATCCCCGTCGGGTTGCTCTTCGGTTTGGGCTTCGAAACGTCAAGTCAACTCGCGACGTATACCATCGCCTTGAGTCTGGGTCAAAGCGTTCTCGGTGCGCTGCTCGTTGGTCTTGCGTTTTGTGCCGGAATCGTCTGCACCGACACGTTGGATAGCATGCTCGTCCATCGCTTCCTTTCTCAACGAGCATCGACGATGCTGCGGGCCAAGCGTCTGTGGCTCATCGCCGTGACGGTCTTTGCGCTGCTGGTCGCCTTCTACCAACTTGCGCAAATATTCGGCTGGAAATCTCCGGTCTCCGATCTCATGGTCAGCGCCGTGCTGATGGGCATGCTTTTCGTCGTCTATATTTTGATCATGTGCCAAACCGACGATGCCCAAACCGAATCACCTCACGGCGCTTGACCGACCCAACTTTTTCCAAGGGAGAAATTACCCGATGACGACGATGCTCGAAACAAACAAGGATATCGAAAGAAAGCAAGTCCCCGTTACGGTTCTGACGGGATTCTTGGGTTCTGGGAAAACGACGCTCCTCAATCGGATCCTCACGGAGAATCACGGCAAGCGGATCGCCGTGATCGAAAACGAGTTCGGAGAGGTGGGCGTCGATCAAGATTTGGTCATTGGCGCCGAAGAGGAAATCTTCGAGATGAATAACGGATGCATCTGTTGCACCGTTCGCGACGATCTCATCCGCATTCTCGGGAATCTGATGAAGCGAAAAGACAAGTTCGATTACATCCTCGTCGAAACGACCGGGCTTGCCGATCCGGGGCCCGTTGCTCAGACGTTCTTTGTCGATCATGACATCAAGGCGAAGACCAAACTCGACGGAATCGTGACGCTTGTCGACGCCAAGCACGTTTGGCAACATTTCGACGAAAGTAATGAGGTGAAGGAGCAGATCGCCTTCGCCGACGTCATCTTGCTCAACAAGATCGATCTCGTCGAACCCGCCAATGTCGATGAACTCGAAGAGAAGATTCGCCGGATGAACGTCGCCGCCAGAATCATTCGAACCACGGATGCCGTCGTCGACATGAATGCAATCCTCGATATCCGGGGTTTCGATCTCGATCATGCCCTTGGAGTGGACCCCACGTTTTTGGAACTGGAACACCCCTTCGAATGGGCTGGATGCTATGACCTCGAAGCCGGAATCCACGAGTTGCGTTTGGGACCGGGTCGTGACGCAACGATGAATCTCGTCATCTTGCGCATCGCGGATGCGTCGGATGCGGCATTCGCCGAGACGATCGACCTGAGCGCGCTCCTCTTTTCGGAGAAGTCGCCATTTGTACGCAAGCGAAGGGAAGCGCTCGCACCGGCGGAACGTCTGTGGCAGCTTGCGCTAGAAGAGCAGCCGTCGGTCTTCCCGATCGTGATCGATACGCCGGGAATCTACGTGATCTTCACGGAGCACGGCGGTGTGGAGTACGATGTACGCGTTCATAACGCGGGCGAACGCGAGATCGCTCCAATGCGTGCCGTTGCGTACAAACCGACCCATTCTCATGATGCGACGGTGACATCCGTCGGGATCGACGTACCGGGCGATTGTGTTGAAGAGAAGCTCAACGATTGGTTCCGAAACCTTTTGGCGAACGACGGAGTGGATATATTCCGCATGAAGGGCGTGCTCAGCATCGAGAAGTCTCCGCGTCGCTTCGTTTTCCAGGGCGTGCATATGTTGTTCGACGGTCGTCCCGATCGGCCGTGGGGAGATAATCCTCGGCGAAATACCCTGATCTTCATCGGTCGTAATCTCGATCGAGCAAAGCTGACGAACGGATTTCACGCATGCCTGGCGTCATAAACGAATTGGCTCCGGTTCGGAATGAGCCGGCGTCGATGCCCGTGCGATGGTCGAACGCGATCGACGATTACCCAATCGCCGTGTCCTGGTCACCCGATGCGACTCTGATCGCGGTCGCGGCGAGCGGCGGACCGATCACGTTATTCGATGCAAACTCCGGCGACGTGCATAGCGTGC
The DNA here is from genome assembly GCA_035937855.1 of Vulcanimicrobiaceae bacterium. Lineage (GTDB taxonomy): Bacteria > Vulcanimicrobiota > Vulcanimicrobiia > Vulcanimicrobiales > Vulcanimicrobiaceae > DASZHL01. The sequence goes on along the minus strand of DASZHL010000035.1, from coordinate 7,634 downwards.
TTGCCGGACATGCGCCGGGAACGATGTCGATCTCTTGGAACGCCGACGGAACGATGCTCGCAAGCGGAGGTCAGGACGGATGTGCGCACATTTGGAGCGTGGTCGATGGGACGGAACTCGCCGTCTGTCAGGGCGGAAGCGCATGGGTTGAGCACACGGCGTTCAATCCGCTCGGAGGTACGAAGCGAAGCAATCATCTTCTTGCCACGGCCGCGGGTCGAACCTTGCGGATCTGGTCGGCGAAAGGAGTGCTCATTCGCGAATATCCCGAGCATGCGAGTACGGTCTCCGCTATTGCCTGGAAGCCGGGAAGACAAGAACTCGTGAGCGCGTCGTACGGTACGCTGGCGACGTGGGTCCCAAGTCAAGATTCTGCGCTGAAAAGCTTTCATTGGAAAGGCTCGATTCTTTCCATCGCATGTAGTCCCAACGACAAGTTCATCGCGACGGGCGATCAAGATTGCACCGTGCATTTTTGGTATACCAAGACCGGACGCGATTTGCAGATGGCCGGCTATCCGGCGAAAGTCCTCCAACTCTCTTGGGATGCGACGAGCAGGTTTCTCGCGACCGGCGGAAGCGATACCGTCGTCGTGTGGGATTGTCAGCGTAGTCCTGAGGGATCGACGCCTCTTCAATGCGAGGGGCATGAGGATTTCATCACCATGCTTGCCTATCAGCACCGGGGATCGCTGCTCGCCTCGACCGACGCGACGGGTTTGACGGCACTGTGGCATCCGATCGCATCGTCAAAGCCGCGGGCACTCTTCAAAATGCCCGACGAAGCCGTCGCGCTCTCTTGGAATTCGACGGACGACGCACTTGTTGTCGCCTCGGGATCGGGCCGATTCAACGTTCTCGAGTGCGCATCATAACCACTTCCATGAAAGGATCACCGTATGTCACTAACCGTTTCTCCCTCATTGCTCAGCAAGGCTCAAAAGGGGGATGTTCCCCTCGACGACTTCCTCGCTTGCATCAAGGGATCGCTTCCCTACCCATGGGAAATCATCGCAAGCTTGTCTGAGCGCCTTGAACAAACCGATGCGGATCACGTCGATAGCGATGTCCAGCCACCGAGCGAACAAGCACGTGCGCAGTTACTGCGTTTATTAGCGAGCGATTCAATGCGGAACTCACTCGAACGACACTACGGCATGAAAATCGCATTCCGAAACTGTGGCCACGTCGCGCTTTTCAAAAAAGATCGGCTTGGTGCGGAGTACGAGGAGTTCATCTCGCCGAGAAGCCAAATTCTCAATCAACGTCCTGAACTGGTGGATTGTTAATGCGTCCCTAGTATCGGTGTGTCCGATGGCGGGAGGGCTCCGTTCTCCCTCGAATGTATCGCGGATGCTTCTCCCTCCAGCGGTTGCGAAGTACGACTCTTGCGCTCGTCACTAATTGCAGGCTCACTCCTCGTGGCGGCGGGGGTCACGGCGGCCGTCGGAAGCCATCAAATCCTCCACGTCGCCGGCGATCTTGCTATCCTCCCCAGCGCTTACGAGGGCTATGCCCACGCCGGGTTGATCCCGATGGCGATGCTCGCAGCCGCATTCGGCTTGTTCGCAACGATTTCAGCGCTCGCCGACGCCGGCAGATCCACGTCGACCATGGACTCCTGGTTGCGTGACGCGGCGAAAACCATCGCCTGTCAGCGCTGGGGGAGCGTCGCGTCGTTGATCACGCTCATTCAGATCGCGACCTTGTACGGCATGGAAAGCATCGAGCAGTTCCTCGCTTTCGGACATCCGCTCGGCGGCCTTGCTTGGCTCGGTGGGCCTCCGCTCATTGCCTTACTCATTCACGTGGGAGTTTCTCTGCTCACCGTGACGGGACTCATCGCGATGATGCGCGGGATCGCGCATGCGTGCCGAATCGTGCGCACGCTCATCTCGATCCGCATCATTCGTTCACGTGACGCGCTTCCACCGAAACTGTCTCAACGACGCGCATTCCGGCCGATACGTCGTCTCGATGTTCCCGCACGCCGTCTCTTCAAGCGCGGGCCTCCTGTTCTGGTCTGATCATTCCGGCGACGCATCTTCCGCCGCGTTTATCATCTGACCGTCAATCAGGAGTTTCCCTGAGGAGATACTCACATGTTTCGCATTCCGCTTCGGCACACGTCGGTGTCGGTGGGCTTCTGCTTGTTTGCGCTGCTACTCGGCGCCTGGCCTTGCCCCGCTTTATCTCACCCACATATGTTCATCAAAGAACGCGTGAAAGCGCTCTTCGCACAAGATCAACTCACCGGATTCTCGCTCGAATGGCGCTTTGATGACCTCAGCACGATGGGCTTCTTGCCGCAACGCAATCCCTCCGCAGGTCCGCTACGTCCGGAAGAGGTCGCGCAACTCAAGAAAATCGCGTTCGACAACTTGCGCGGATACGGGTATTTCACCCACGTCCGGCAAGGGATGCGTTCGATCTCCGTCAACCGTTCCGAACACTTTACGGCCTCGCTCGATGGAGATCGTCTCGTTTATCGTTTTTCCGTCTACCTGGCAAGCCCACTCAACGTACGGCACACACCAGTCGTCGCTGACTTTTACGACGATACGAACTACACCGCTCTCTCATTTCCCGAGAACGATTCGAAGGCCGTCACGATGAGCGGAAATCCGGCCGGCTGCACAATCGCTCGTCACGACGAACCGGGCGGAGTGACCATCACATGCAATTAAATGAGCAACTTCACGTCCGCGCGATGATTCGCCGGCTGTTTTCGCAAGCGCGACGTCTGGGCATCGTTCTCGGTATGCTTGTCGTCGTGGCAAGCGCGGCGCTCACGAGGCAATCGGCTTGGGCCTCACCGTTCGACCAAGCCCGGATGAACGCGGCCCCCACGGCGAGCTATCCGACCTCGCCCATCGTGCAATGGGTCCATCGCATCCAACTCGACGCGTCCTTGCGTCTGACCGACGCCACGTCCGATCTTAAACGACACGCCTTCGGCCCCTCGCTGGCATTCGCGTTCGCGTTCGCGCTGCTCTACGGTTGCGTTCACGCGGCGGGGCCAGGTCACGGCAAAGCGGTCGTGATCGGATATTTTCTCTCGCGTGACGCGAAATTTCTCCACGGCCTGCGACTCTCAGCGGGGATCGCGTTAACGCACGTCGCGTCCGCGATTGTCATCGTGGGCGTGATCGGCATCTTCTTCGGTCAAATACTCCCTTCCATCGAAGATGAGCGTTCCGTGAGACTCCTAAGTTACGGAACCATCACCTTGCTCGGGATCGTTCTGTTCGTTCAAACGGCCCGGCGCGACGTTACGTCACAAGGTTGCGGACACGAGCACGGCCACGAGTATGATCATGAACACGGGCATGCGTCACCCAAAGACGGACGCGACGGCACGACGCGCATTCTCGCGATCGCCGCCGGGATGGTTCCCTGCACCGGATCGCTCCTCGTGCTGACGTACGCGCTCGCCAACCATCTTTATCTCGCCGGGGTACTCTTGGTCGTCGCGATCGGCGTGGGTATGGCCTTGACGACCGCATTTCTCGGCATCGCGGCAGCCTATACTCGCCGCCATTTTCTCCAGCGCGCATCGAGGCGCCCCAACGCCTCACGGAAGCTCACGCGCGCACTCAGTTTCGCCGGCCCTTCACTCGTCATCGTGACGGGAACCACCCTCTTCACCCTCACGCTGGCATTCCCAATGAGCTGAGAGCGCGTTAAACTTCGGGTGTGGCGACATTGCGTCGTCGCAAAATATCCACACCCAAAATATGTGATAAGCGTCCCTTCAAAATGAAGTGGCATCGCCGAGATATCTCGGCTATGCCACTTCTGAATATCGCACCACATGCGCTTGCTCGCATGATATTCAATACCTTCGACTGGTTATGACGACATAATCCGTCAACGAGGGATCGCGACGTGAACACCAAGTTCGAAGGTGCGGGGACGTGCGTAGTGGGTTCCCTGTAAGGTACTGTTAAGGGTAATCGCATAGCGATCGTTGAGCAAGTTGGAGATTCCGAGTTCCACCGAACCGAACCCCGTTCCGATTCCTTTAGACGTGTCGAACGTGAGATGCGGCGGAACCTTGCAATTGACCGCATCATCAGTCGGGCAAATCGCCGGATCCCCAAGAGAAAGTCCGCTTCCATATTCGGAGGTGAGCGAGTACCATCCGCCGTGCGCGTCATTCGAGATGATCCCACTAGTCACGTCCCAATGCTGATCATGATCGGCCTGCACGAAGTCTCCGCCCGGAGGACCCGCGGCGGCACAATTCTGCAACAGTTGCGTCTCGCAATTCAGACTGTTCACCGCGATGCTGTGCGTCACGTTGAGATACGCACGACCGTTGTGCGCGAGCGGCTGCTGAATCGAAACGCTCTCTAAATCGACGCGCCCTCGCGGGAAGTTGATGTCCTGATGAAGATTCGTCGCGCCGACCTGCGTATCATCGAGATAGTCCGTTGCAACCTTGTGGGAAACTCGGATGCCGACATCCGCCCGTCCGAGCGGAAGATGCGCACCGAGTTCGTATAAGGAATCCCGTTCCGGTTTGAGGTCGAAGCCCCCATTGTAGCTTCCCGGGACATAAAGCGCCTGCGCCGTCGCTGGTGAGACGTTCTCAAACGAGAACGGTTCAAACAAGCGACCGTAATACGCATAGACCGCGCTTCGCGGCGTGAGAATGCGCGTCATCTTGAAGCGCGGGCTCACTTGCCCGAAGCCGCTGTCGAATTGCGTCGATGAGACTTGAAACGAATCGGAACGGAGACCGTAATCCGCGCGCCACTGGGAGCCCATGCTCCAAGAATCTTGCAGATAGACCTCCTGCTCATGAGCGACGTTGGGTGCCGTATCGTTCGCGGTGTACGTTCCGCCTGACGAATTGAGCTGATTGTTCGCTTGCAGGGTAATCGCATAGTCCTTCGTCACCGTATCAACGGCGTCGATACCGCCGAAGCGCACATCGTGATGAGCGCTGCGATTGTCATAGTCCGCATTCAAGCGCGTGTCGATGAGCGTCCGGTCCGCGAAGAGCGAGAAGAATCCGCAATTGCTGAAGTCCGTGCAACTCGTTCCGGCGGAACCCGCGAGATCGTTCGCGAGATCGTTGGTATCGAGAATCCGCGAGCGCTTGTACGACGGCCCGATCGTAAGAACACCGTGGTCTCCGATCGCGTGCCGATACACCAAGGACGCGAACGTATCATCCTGCAGCTCGTCGTCGTCCGTCGTTACCGGGACGCCGTTCGCGGTATCCGGCGGCAACTGAAACGTTTGCAACGAGTGCGACAAATCGAGGTTGACGGTGTCTTGTCCGTGTACGGGAAGCGTGAGGCGTAAGAACTGATTCGCATCGCTTCCCTGATCATGAACGGGATTTGGCACCGGCGGATCCAGCGCCCAATCCGTCCGTTCTTGGCGGCTCGAGACGAGCACAGATCCGCCCTTGCCGATGGGCATGTGGGCGGTGAGCGTTGAATCGAACAAACCGTACGAGCCCGTCTTCACATCCGCCGACCCGCCGGCGGGCCCCGACGCGGAGATCGTGCCGATATTGACGACTCCGGCGAAATGATCGCCGTACTGCGCGGGATACGCACCTTCCAGCATTTCGAAGAACCCGATATCCGACGGGTCGACTTCACTGCCGACGACGCGATTGAGTCCGCCCGGCAATTGAACACCGTCGACGTAGTAGTTTAGTCCATTATGATCACCGTTGATGTGAATCTGACCATTGGTGCCGCGTGCCGCCGATGGAAGCTGCGCGAGAATGTCGGGCAACTGTGTGGAGCTCGGAAGATGCTGAAGTTGTGCGCCGTTCATAACCACGTCCGTTCCCGACGCGCGCGTCGGCGGATTGACGGAGCTGACGACGTGTCCGATCTCCTTGAGCGGCGCGACGTCGAGCGTCAATGTCGTCCCGCCGCTGGAGGCATCGACGTCGAGCGCACGGGTTTGAGAATTGGCCTCCGCCTCAATATGGTATCGCCCGATCGGAAGCGCGTTGAACGTGAACTCTCCTTTCGCATCGGTCTTCGTATGAAGCGTTTCGTTCCCACCTTGAGCGATCACGACGATGCCTGCGACAGGCTTGCCGTCACGCACCACCGTCCCGTGAATGAAGGTTCCGATGTCCGCGAGCGTCCGGCTCGGGAGACCGGCGGTAAATATGCTCAGCGCAACGACCGGCCCAAGCAAAAAGCGAGCGACGCCGCCCCGGCGACGCGCAAAAACCTGATTCATGATGTTCCAATCCAGAGTGAAATTCGCTTACCGAGATGAGGCAAGCGCGGAAGTGAGAGAGCAGCTAGCGAGCTGCGATGGGCTGGCTGGAACGGAACATCGGGGGAGGTCGGCAAAAGCAACAAACATCAATGCGGGCCAAAGAAAACGAAACGAGATGTTGATCGCGGTAATCGCGCTGCAGCGATGCCGCCGTGGACCGACGTCCAAGAAATGCGACGAACGCTATAGCGAATTCAAGAAGACGGCGACGACCAAACGTGATCGCGACTGCACCGATACAGGACGCGATGAAGGCCGCACCCAACGCGATCGCCACGTTTCCGCTACTCAGGGGGGCCCCTTCGAGGGATTCCGTGAGGACGAAGAACGAGAACTGCGTGAGAAACGAGATAAACGCGAAGTGCGTGCTATTCCCGTGCCCCGGTAACCCATCGATGATCTCCGCAACGATTTGTCTGCGTCGCCGAGCCGGGATACCGATCGCCAATGAGGCCATGCCGAGCAGCGAGAGGATCACGATGACCCAGAGATAGGTGTGCCGCGCTGAAAAGATCAGCTCGGCGTCTTGCGAACCGAGAGCGAATGCCTCCGCGATAAGGTGAACGGCAATGCCCACCGGGGCGGTCATCGCAACGAATGCGAGAACAGAACGCGACCGGCGTGTCATCAACGACGAAACCGTGACTCGCTCCCGCGAGCTACGGCGAAGATTACCCAAAGGCACGATTTGCGAGTAATTCCTATATTTTGTGAGGGTCCCTGCTTTGGATCCGTGACCCCTTCCAAAACCTCGCTCCACTCACGGGGCCTCATATCGAATCGCGGGGAAGCACCGTCGCTCAATACCCTATCGAGACAAGCGACCCCGTGCACCCTCTATCGGTGGGATTCATCTCAAAATGCCCTGTTATGGACCGAGAAATGCAAGACTCTTTCTTTTCTGAGTCCACCCCCGGGTCAAGCCGCGCCGGTCAATGGCGCCTCGGCGATGGGCGAGAAAAGAGAACCCGACCACAAGACGTTGGCACACGATGCCGGCGAGGCTCCTGCCCGTTCATCACCTTGATAAGGTGACCCCGGGAAATCGCTCACTGCGATGCTCGGGTAAACGACGGCCGACTTCTGTTTGCATAGAACGGTATGACCGATGACCTTCTCACCGCGGAGGCATACGCGGAATTAATGGTCATTGCTGAAAGAATCCCGTCCTCGGTAATTAGGAAAAGCCACTGTCCGTCAACGATCGGAGCCATGCGAAGCCCTTGCCCCGTCTGAAGAATCGGCGTTCCGGAGTTGAGGACGGCTCCGGTTACCGCATCAAGCGCCCAAAGATTTCCATCCGGCGTTCCCATGAAGACCACGCCTCCACTCGTCACTGTCGGCGAGGTGCGCGGAGACGTATTTCCGGC
>DASZHL010000034.1:0-9339 GCA_035937855.1 Vulcanimicrobiaceae bacterium | reverse complement strand
AGAGCGGTTTGATGCTATATCGGTATTTTCTGGGGTCGCATTCGATCACTGCTGCGCATCATAAGCGCTACCATTGCGTTCCCAAGCTTATTCTGGATTTCCGTAGCCTTATCAACAGGGTAGTCCTCGTCCTCGCGTGCGGTCAGAGCGCCTTGGTAAGCCTCGATAGCCTCGTGGAGATATGTTGCCCCAAAGAGTGTTCCAAGCGTATCCAACGCGCAGCCGAGACTATATTGAGTTTCCGCCAAATCAAATGGGATGAAATCTCGGGCGCGTTCGGTTAAAGCGTCACGGTATGCGGTAACAGCTTCTTGAAGTCGCGCGGCGTCCGATTCGCGTTTCCCGAGGCTTTCTAAGGTTTTACCCAGAGCAAATTGGGTATCTGCCCATTCGAGGGGATTTTGCTCGCGGGGAAAGTCGGTAAGGAGCGTTCGAAAGGCTTCAGTCGCCGCGACAAGTGCCGGACACGAGTTCGCTTGCTCACCGTGGTTAAAGAGGGCCTTTGCGTGCTCAAAGAGGTATTCTCGACGAATTGACGGATGCGAAGTGGGAACTTCGGTCGCTGCTTGTTTAAAATACTCTGCGGCTTTTTCATAGTCCAACAGCACCATGCTCAATGTTCCGCGCGCAGCGTCTGCGGCTGCTTTTTTGAGAAAGCGTATTTTTTCTACGGCTGTTTCGAGATCACCGACATTTATTGCTGAAGCGGCATCCGTTTTTGAATCGTTAATATCATCACTTTGAGATTCGGACATGCTCACTCCTCCAGAAAAATATATCGAATGATTATTTCATATCGTCCGCATGCAGACCAAGCAATCAGAGCAAGGCAAGCAAGCGGAGATCATAATTCCGTGCAATTTGTACAGAGAGGACCCTTTTCCTGCGAAATGCTCCCGGTTCACGCTCGCGCGATGATGATTCCACTTGCGACTTGTGTGCCGAGGTGTTGCGTGGTGAGAATCTCGATAATCGTGGCGTGATGGATGCGCCCGTCGATGATTTGTGCGGCGGCAATTCCCGCGCGTACGCCTTGTGCCGCGGCTCGCATCGCGCCGCGCAAGGCGGGGTCGAGTTCCGTGCATTCGGCGAGATCGAGTGCTTCGCTCGGCGTGAGTTCGGTTATGAGCGCCGATGAGGTTGGGTCGATGACCCCGCCGGCCTTGTGGAAGAAGAACGCTCGGGCCGCGCCGACGGCGACGGCGACGGCCGCGGTTACTGCATCCGGATCGATGTCGATCTCCTGACCGCGAAAATCCAGCGCGGTGGGCTCGATCACCGGGACGTAGCCGGCATCCGCGAGGGTCGACAAGATTCGGATATCGATAGTTCCGACGTGTTCGGGATCCGTCGCCGGAAGAAAGGCCGCGTCGACACCGCTGAGGCCGACGGCCATGCCGGTGCGCCGGTTGACGTTCCGTACGAACGAGCGAGCAATGTCGATTGACGGTGCGACGATAATGGGTCTGACGTTACGGCTCGTCAAGAATTCGAGATCTTCAGTGAACGTCGCAAAGCATGCCGACGGATCGTCGTCCTCGACCCGCACCACGAATGTCGTTCCTGAAAGTCCCGTCACGCTGCTCTCCCCGGTAGGTTCCCTTATAGAAGAGTATCGGTTGAGGAGGGGTTTTGTTCCGTACCCTTTTCAAAAACTGAACTGTTAAGATACTGCATCGCTTTGCTGGGGCCGCTTTCCAGCCAGAGTTCGATCCCCGAGACTGCGAGGGCGACGAGGGGCGGAAGCTCGGCGAATTCCTCGGCCGAAAACGGCGTGAGGACGTGTTCGATCGCCTCATTTCGCCCCCGACCGATACCCATGCGCAAGCGTGAGAACTCCGGTCCGATTGCCTCGATGATGGAACGCAGGCCGTTGTGTCCGCCGTGTCCGCCCGAGACTCGCATCCGCAGGCGCCCGAACGGCAAGTCCAGATCGTCGCTGACGACCAAGAGCGAATTCAACGGAACCTTGTGCCAGGCGATAATGCGCCCGAGCGGGATCCCGCTGTCATTCATAAAGCTCATCGGCTTGACTAGCAGGGTATCGCCGAGGACGTTCGTTTGCTGGCTGCTGTCCTTTTCACGCCAGGGGGCGGCGTTGAGACGGCCCGCAAGGGCGTCGAGGACCATGAAGCCGATATTGTGGCGGGTCTGCTCGTAGCGCGGGCCCGGGTTCCCAAGACCCGCGATGATTCGGCTTATCGAGACGGCTCGGCTCCCTTCGTCGATTCGGGCCCCTTGGTCGGCTCGGCTCCTTTCGTCGGTTCGGTTCCCTTCGTCGTTTCGGCAACCGTTGGAATCTCGGAGATGACCGGAGCGATGACGGCTTCGATAAGCGCGGCGCGCGGGGCTTCGACGGAGATTACGACGATTTCAGGATCGGTCAGCAACTTGAAGCCGGGCGGCAGAGGTATTTCGGCCGCTGTAATGTGCCCACCGATTTCGAGCGAGGTCACGTCGACCTCAAGCTGAGCGGGCAGGTCGCTTGCCGGACCGCTGATTTCAACGTCGTGCATTACGATGTCGAGAACACCTCCCGAGGTCTTCACGCCCTCGGGGATCCCGATTGGGACGAGGTTCACTTTCTCCGTAACCGACTCGCCGGCGGAGATGCGCTGAAGATCGGCATGGACGGCACGGCGCGTCACGGGGTCTCGTTGAACCTCGCGCACGAGGGCGGTCTCCGAGCCGGTTCCGTCGATCACGACCGTGAGCAGGCTGTGGGTTCCGGCGCGACGGACGACGTCTTCAAAGGCCTTGAGATCGACCGAGAAGGGGATGGTTCCCGATCCGTGGCCGAAAAGGACGCCGGGAATCCGCCCGTGGCGGCGCAAAGCTCTCGCCGTCGTGCTTCCAACCTTGGTGCGTTTCGCCACGGCGAGACTCTCGGTAATACGGCTCATATCTTCCAAAAACTCCTTGAATGACTGCGTCACAGGCTCCGTGGCGTCGTTGCGGCGCCCCTTATGTACCTTTGTACACTGCGGGTCGCCGCGCCTAGCCACAGAGCCTGTGACACAGTCATTCGTCTTTAGCCGAAGCTATGCTTTGAGCGGGGACTATTCTTAACCGACGACGGTTGCCGGCTCGAAATCGAGGGAGGGTGCCGGAGAGACGGGCTCGTCGTCTTTGGAGAAGAGCTCGGAGACTGAGCGATTGGCGGTGATCCGTTTGATGGTGTCCGCCAAGATTTGTGCGATCGTCAAAACCTTAAATTTTGGCCCGAGTTCGGCTTCGGTGTTGGGAAGCGTATTCGTGATGATGATGCGCTCGATCATTGATTCGTTCAGGACGCGGACTGCATCTCCGGCGAAGATGCCGTGCGTCGCACAGCAGATGACTTTGGTTGCGCCGCGTGCATGCAAGGCCTCGGCGGCTTTGGCGAGCGTGCCGCCCGTCGAGATCATGTCATCGACGACGACTGCGACGCGGCCCTCGACTTCTCCGACAATGTAGGTTACTTCTGAGACGTCGGGCTCCGGCCGCCGCTTGAAGACGATCGCGGGCGTCGAATGCAGGCGCTTGGCGAAGTTTTCTGCACGGGCCACGCCGCCGGCATCGGGCGAAACCACGACGATCTTGTTGCCTTCAAGGCCTTCGCGGCGCAGATACGTGCACAGCGTCGGAGTGGCGACCAGATTGTCAACGGGAATATCGAAGAAGCCTTGGATTTGGGCGGCGTGCAGGTCGATGGTGACCAGGCGTTTGGCGCCCGCCGTTTCGATCAGGTTGGCGACGAGCTTGGCCGAGATCGGCTCGCGGCCTTTGGTCTTTTTATCTTGCTTGGCATAGCCATAATAGGGAACGACGGCCGTTACGCGGTAGGCCGAGGCGCGGCGCAATGCGTCGATGATGAGCAGCAGCTCCATTAATGTATCATTGAGGGTCGAACCGTTGGGTGCACGGCAGATCGATTGCACGACAAAGATCTCGGCACCGCGGACGTTCTCGTGGATTTCGATGCGGCATTCCTGGTTCTTGAACTTATCAACGAGTGCGCTACCGATGCGCGTGTCCATGCGCTGCGCAATCTCATGCGCGAGCTGAGGGTTCGAGTTGCCGGCGAAAAGCAATGGCTTCTGACTCACGGAGAATGTCCCACCTTGCAAGGAAGATTTCAAAAACGTGCCTTCTCTGTATGACTCCGTAAGACCCGCGCTCTTCCCGGGATGTCGGCGATTTTAGCGATCCTTCGGTCTGACGGCGGCGAGAGGTTGCTCGGCTGGTGCGAAGCGAGCATAGACGAGTGGCACGAGCAGTAATGTGAGCACCAGAGAACTGATGACGCCGCCGATGACAACGATTCCCAGGCTGGCTCGCGCGCCCGAGCCTGGATCGAGGGCCAACGCCAGCGGGATGTTGCCCGCAACAACGGAGAAGCTCGTCATCACGATCGGACGAAAGCGCGTATATGCGCTTTGACGGATGGCGTCGAGCTTTTCCATGCCGCGCGAGCGCAGGGTGTTCGCATAGTCCACCAACAAGATGCCGTTTTTGGTTGCGATTCCGACCAACAAGATCGTGCCGATCAGCGAAAACAAATTGAGGGTCTTGTGGGTGAGCATGAGTGCCCCAATTGCTCCGACTGCGGCGACCGGCACCGAGAATAGGATGATGAACGGTGAGCGGTAACTGTTGTACAGCGCCACCATGAGCAAGAAGACCAAGATTACCGAAACGACGAGCGACGAACCCAGCCCGATAAGCGTCTGATTCATGAAATCTTGCTGACCCAGCGGAGCCGGACGCACGCTGATGTTCGGCGGAAGTTGTAGCAAAGGGAGCTTCCGGAAGAAGGTGCTCTGGACACCGGACAGCGAGGATTCGGGCGAGATGTTCGCATTGACGTGGATGACCGTGTTGCGGTCGGTTCGGGTAATCAGCGGCGAGGTTGGCGTTGAGAGAAAATCCGTGAAATCACCGAGGTGTACCAATGCGCCGTTCTGCGCGCGGATCGGTATTGCGCGTAGGGTGTCGAGTTCGTGCTGTTTTTCCAAGGGATAGATCACCTGGACTTCTTCCAAACCTTGCAGGGTCTCGAACTGAGTGACGACATCGCCGCCGAAGGCCGCTCCGGCCGCAGTTGCGGCGTCTCCGATGCTGACGTTGAGCGCTTGGGCTTTTGCGCGATCGAACTGAATGGAGATCTCGGGTGCGAGCAGAGTTCCTGAACCGTTGACGCTCGTCGCTCCCGGGGTCGCTTTCAACAGGGCGAGAACTTTTTCGGCAGCGGAGGTCGGGTCTCCGCCGGTGAGATCAGCCACGAGAAGATCGATGGGCTGTTTGTTACCGCCGGCGGTTCCCGTTGAAGGAACGGCCACGCTGTCGGCTTCGGGAGCAGTTTGCCGCGCGAGATTGTTGAAGCGGTCCACCCACCAATCCGTCGGGTGGGTGCGATCGTTTTTTAGAAAGACCGTGACTTGCGCGACGTTTCCTTGAAGAACGAAGCTGCCGAAGGCGGCCGAATATGCTCCGGCGGATGTTCCCTCGGCTGCGACGTCGGACTCTTTATCGATCTCATGCTCGAGTTCGTACACTTTGTTCCGCACATGCGCGAGCGGAGTGCCGATCGGAAAGACGAGTTGCACGAAGATTTGGCCTCGATCGGTATTGGGCACGAATTCCTCGCCGACAAAACCGAGCGGAATCATGGCGATCGAGACGACGAAGCTGATAAGGCAAGCGGCAGCGACGATCGTTCCGTTTCCCAACCCCCACGGTAGGACGCGATGGGCGTACCAGTCGCGCAGCCTGTCGAAAGACCGGCTGAAGGCGTCGATGATTTTCGGAGGCTCCCAGTGCGATTTCAAGGCCCAAAGGCCGGCCAAGGTTGGAGTTACTGTGAACGAGACGAAGAGTGATGTCAGCGTCGAGATCACGACGACGATCGCGAATTCCGTGAGGTTGCGTCCGACTTGTCCTTGGATGAACGCGATCGGAAAGAAGACGACCACATCGACAAGCGTGATGACGACGGCAGCCGCACCGATTTCCTCGCGGCCTTCAACGGCCGCATCCTCCGGTGATTGCTTGAGTTCGGTAAAGTGGCGCTCGATGTTTTCAAGGACGACCGTCGAGTCGTCCACAAGAATTCCAATAACCAGGGACATGGCCAGCAGCGAAATTGTGTCGAGGGTCAATCCCAACAGCTTCATCACCGTGATTGCGATCGCCAAGGAGGTTGGGATCGACACGCAGACGACCAACGCATTGCGCCATGAGCGAAGGAAGAAAATCATCGCGATGCCGGTCAGGAAGATGCCTTCCATCAAGGTACGGGTGACAATGTCGATTTGTTGTTGAGTGAAGGTTGATTGGGTATTGATAACCTTGAACGTGATCGCGGGAAACTTGCGTTCGATCAAGGGAAGTTGTTTGAGGACGTTGTTTGCCGCGTCGACTTCGCTTGCAGTGGAGGACTTTTGGATCTGAACGAAGAGCCCGGGAGTGCCGTTGATTTGGGCATAGCGTCGTTGCGGTTCGGAGCTTGCGATGACTTTGGCGACGTCATTGACTCGCCAAACCGAGTCGCTTGCGGTCCAGGCGTTGACGCTTCCGGGAAGCGCGTTAAGGCCATCGGAAAACGTACTGGTTGCTCCGGCTTGATTGACGACGGCGCTCGGTGCCGGAGGCGTGATCGGGAGATTCCGCACCGACTCCAGATTTTGGATGTCGCCGCGGACGTCGATCGTCGTCTCGCGGTTTGGTTCGTAAGCGATTCCGCCCGGAACGCGTTGATTATTGTTCGTGACACTGGTGATCACGTCGTTGAGGGTCAAGCCGGAAGCGAGCAGCTTTGTTGGATCGACTTCGATCTCGTATGCGGGCGTGACGTCGCCGCTAACCTGAGCAAAGGAGATACCGGGGATCTGCTCGATCAGCGGAAGGACGACGTTGTCCGCCTCCAGGGAAAGTTGTCCCGGCGAGAGTTTCTTCGAGAAAAGACCCAAGGTAATCACCGTCGATTCACTTGGATCACGAATCGAAACGACCGGCGGCGTGATGTTAACCGGCAGTTGCTTTTCCGAGGCGAGAACGGCTTTCTCGCTGAGGCTCAAATCGGTTGCGATGTTGGAGTCCAAGATGAAGGTGGCGACGATCGTCGCTTGACCCTGCTGGACGGTTGAATTGATCGACTGAAGATCGGTCGTTCCCGCCAGATTTTGTTCGATCGGCGCAACGATGTCGTCGCGCATTTCTGTTACCGAGGCGCCGTTATAGGCGACGCTGATAGTGATCGTCGGCTGGCTGACGTTGGGGAAAAGTTGCTTGACGATCGTCATCGTCGACATGACGCCCGCGAACGACATCAATGCCACTAAGACGAAGACGAGCGTGGGTCGTTTGAGGAAGAGGCGAGTTAGACTCATCGGACGGAGACTTTCTCCCCGTCGCCGACCGCGACTTGGCCATTATTAACGACGCGTTGTCCCGAGGCGAGGCCTGTTACTACAGCGGTTTTTCCGTCATCGCCAACTTCGGTGACGGCAAGGGTTTTCACGGTGCTGGTATCGTCGACGCTCATCAGCGCGTTGTGGTTGTCGTCGATGAACGCGGTGACAGGCACGCGCACGCCATGGATGACCGGGAGCGCGATCTCCGCAGAGACGGCCATTCCCGGTCGAAGTTCGCCGTTGGGGTTGCGAAGGAGCACTTTGACTTGAAAATCGGTTGAACCGGGAGCGATTTGATTGAGGACGCCGACGATCGTTCCGGGGAAGTGTTTGCGCCGCAGATCGGAAGAGACGACGATGACATTGGCTCCGTTGCGAAGTGGTGCGATCTGCTCACCGGATGCGTGCAGGATTACGTAAATCGGGTCAACTTGTTGCAGCGTGAAGAGCTGGCGAGTGCCGGGATATTCGCCGGGATTCAGATTTCGATTAACGACGATACCGTCAATCGGCGAGACGATCGTAGCCTTGGCGATCTGGACGCGCACTTGTTGCGCTTGGGCCAATGCGACGCGTTCGGTCGCTTGCGCTTGCTGGACGCTCGTGGTTTGCAAGCCGTTCGATGTGAGCGTCCCGTTGGCTTGAACGTTCGCTTGCGCCGAAGCGAGCCCGGCCACCGCTGATTTGAGTGCTTGTTCGTCATCTTGGACAAGCGCAATTTGCTGGTCAACTTGTTGTTGGGATATATACCCCTCGGCGACCAGCTTTCGATCACGCGTGAGGTCCGTGCTATCTCGGGTGAGGTTGGCTTGGGCTTGGCGAAGGCTGCTTTGGGCACTACGAAGGGCCTCGACCCCTTGTTCAATGGAGAGGGAGCCTTGGAAAACGGTATGCGTGGTGCCGGCGCGATCGCTCTGCGCCGTCGCGAGATCCGATTGTAAGCTTGCTTGGAGATCTGCGGTATTGAGCCGGGTGAGAATCTGCCCACTTCGGACATGCTCTCCCTCTTGAACGTCGACTTCGTCGGCGGGCTCCGTCAGCATCGATTGAATGGCGACGTTCTGATACGGAGTGACGATCCCGGCGAGCTGTTCGGCAGGCCCGATCGAGCCGACGCGCGCGATGCTTGTGGCGACGAAGGGCGCGGGTCGGCTTATTTGGTTCGTGTGTTGTCCCGAACAGCCAACCGCGACAATGAGCGCTGTACAGAAAAGGGCTCTCATCGGATGGAACCGTCGGAGACCCGTATTCTGACGCTCTGAGGAACATACCATCGAATATCCTATCGGTTCTTTATCACGTCTGCGCACAAGCCCGAGCGGAGTCGGCGTTCGAAAAGAGTGGGCGAGGTGCGGATAAGCATCGGAGAAGCCTAATCGTACCCTTGAATAATGAGAGATAGCTGGGAAAATTGGGAGTAAGTTCGCAGCCCTTCTGCGTACGCTGTCAAGGTGGATACCGTTGGAGCCCGCGTCCTGGTGGTTGACGATGAGTCGGCGCTCCGGGAGCTTCTCGAATATGCGCTCACGCAGGCGGGTTTCGCCGTTCGCAGCGTCCCGGACGGACGCCGGGCGCTCGAGGCGGTCGGGTCATGGGCGCCCGAGGTAATCATCCTCGACGTCATGCTGCCTGAGGTCGACGGATTCACCCTGTTGCCGGCCCTGCGCCGCCTCACGGACGTTCCGATCGTGATGCTTAGTGCCAGGAGTGAAACCGCCGAGAAAGTCGCCGGCCTTTCACGCGGCGCCGACGATTATCTCGGGAAACCCTTTGAGCTCGAGGAATTAATCGCGCGACTGCACTCGGCGTTACGGCGACCGCGTATGGAATTACGTCAGACGTTCACGTATGGCGATCTCAGCGTCGATCTTTCCCGGCGCAGTGTCCACCGTGGGAATCGTCGCATCGACCTCTCGACGCGCGAGTTCGACCTCTTACTGACGTT
>DASZHL010000033.1:0-10823 GCA_035937855.1 Vulcanimicrobiaceae bacterium | reverse complement strand
GCACGCGAAGGTCGGCCGACGAACGCTTTTCTCCTTCGAGGCGACGGAAAAGGCGATCTTGGCGACCGCTAAAGACCAACGCAATCAGTACAATCGCGACGACGGACGAGAAGAGCAAAAGACTGATTCGGTCGATGGATGATTTCGCCTCCTCGTCGATGGCTTGCTCTTTTTCGTGAATCAATACGTATATCTGACGGATGTCGTGACGAAAGCGATCAACAAGCTCCTTCCCGCGAAGCTGGAGAACTTCACTGTCGGTCGACCCCGCGATAATCGGCTCGGCAACGGTATGAAGCCAGGTGTAATTGACTGATCGCGCATCGGAGATCGCGCTCGACACCCGCATGAGTTTAAGGATTTTCAGTTCCGTCACAAACTGGTCGATATCAACGGCCATCCTGGATCGGGCAGCTCGATACGGTTCCAAAAAGATCTTCTGATGCGTCGCGGCATAACCACGCATGCCGGTTTCCTCATCCAGTTGGTCACGAATGATCAAAACCCCTTGATTGTCAACGACGCGCATATTTCGTGCATCCTGAAATGAACGAGTGACGAGATCACGCAACGCAAACTCACCGATGAAAAGGACCGGAATCACGAGTAAGAGTAGCAGAATGGTCGTCGTTAACGGTTGGATTTTTTTTCTGGTGATCGTCTTCATGATGCAAGAACCGGCGCCTTGCGTGTTACGCAGCCTGGGGCGAAAAGGCGGGGAAGTCGGCGGCTGAACGAGTCAAGCTTTAAGCTACCAGATAATTTGGTTCATGGCAAGCAGCGAAACAGGCTCATCTTCAATCCGCCTTCTTAAAGATCGTTTTAGAACCTAAAAATAAGATCGGAGCAGTCGCCCCCTCGGTTTGCGTGATCTCTTCAACGTGCAAACCGTGCTGATCTGATCAGAAAGGTCCGTGTCGAACGGTTCCTTCCAGGCCAAGACGGAGGCGGGTAGGGCACATCCGACTTGATGCATTCCGAAAGGGCGAACCGTATCGCAGGTCACTTTACGAAGAGTCATGTTGGGAATCGATGTCGGCAAGAACGATCTGCATCGAGGAGTGTGTTGAACTTTTGCACGTCTCCGTGAAGGGAAGTACTCGATTCCGTCGGAAGGCCGGACAAAGTTCTCGATGCGGGGGAAGGAGTGCATCATCATATCCCGGGTAGATGATCAAGACACGGTCATCGGTACGGTCTTGAGAGAAGACGTCTTTCGTCTCGGGGCGAACTTCCGAGTCGTTCATATCTTTGTTTTCAATCGCGTTGGAGAGCTCCTTATCCAAAAAATCGGTTCGTCCAACGCGAGAAGCCCCGGCCTGTCGGGATCTTCAGTCGCCTCATACGTCCTTCCGTCGGAAACTTACGAACAAGCTGCCGGGCGAGCACTTCATCAAGAGTTGGGAGTCGACTTGCCGCTCACCTATCTCGGCAAGACGGAGATGCTTGATGAGACCTGTAAGAAATTCATCAGCCTCTTCACATCGATAAGCGACGGTCCGTTTCAAGCCGATCGGACAAAGATCGAAGGGCTTGATTTCATCGATCCAAGCGGTATTGACGACATGGCTTCCCAGGGCGTGTTCACCCCGACGTTTTTGCACGTGTTCGGTTATTATCGATCAGTGGATTGTATTTCAAGATGAATCCCCAAAGCGTACTCGTGATCGGCTCCGGCCCAATCATCATCGGGCAGGCGGCTGAATTCGATTACGCTGGTGTTCAAGCATGTCGGGCCCTCCGCGACGAAGGTTGTCGAGTCATCCTCGTAAACTCGAATCCGGCCACGATCATGACTGACCCTGAGATCGCAGACGCGGTTTATCTCGAACCACTTACGCTCGCCTCTCTCGTCGCAATTATCGAGCGTGAGCGTCCTGACGCGCTCCTACCGACGCTGGGAGGCCAGACCGGCTTGAATCTCGCCGTCGAACTCTCCGAGGCGGGTTTCCTTGAACGCTACGCGATCAAGCTCTTGGGAACTCCGGTCGACACGATTAAGATTGCCGAGGATCGTGCCCGCTTCAAAGAGGCAATGTTGGCAATCGGCGAGCCGGTGCCCGAAAGCGTCATCGTCACCGACGTTGAGAACGGAGTCGCGTTCGCGGAACGCCACGGCTACCCGCTCGTCGTCCGTCCGGCGTACACGTTGGGCGGCACCGGCGGCGGAGTGGTGTATTCCGAAGCGGAATTACGTGAGACGCTTGGGCATGGACTCGAGGCTTCGAGGATCGGTCAGGCGCTCGTCGAGACGTCTCTGCTCGGCTGGAAGGAAATCGAGTACGAGGTTCTCCGTGATCGCGCCGATAATTGCATCATCGTCTGTAATATGGAGAATATCGATCCCGTCGGCGTGCATACGGGAGATTCGATTGTCGTCGCTCCTTCGCAGACCCTTTCTGATCGCGAATATCAGATGCTTCGTAGTTCAAGTATCAACGTCATTCGTGCGCTTAAAGTTGAGGGTGGGTGCAATATCCAGTTCGCCTTGCATCCAGAGCGCTCGGTATATCAAATCATCGAAGTGAACCCGCGTGTGAGTCGGAGTTCCGCGCTTGCGTCCAAAGCAACGGGATATCCGATCGCGAAAATTGCCACCAAAATCGCGTTGGGAAAGACGCTCGACGAAATCGAGAATCCCGTCACCGGCATCACGAAGGCGGCGTACGAACCGACATTGGATTACGTCGTCGTGAAGATTCCCCGCTGGCCCTTCGACAAATTCCCGCACGCCGATGTGCGCTTAGGAACGCAGATGAAGTCGACGGGTGAGGCGATGGCCTTGGGTCGTACGCTGGGAGCGGCTTTGATCAAAGCCGTGCGTGGACTCGATCTCGGGCGTGAAACCTTGACGGGTACGGTAGTTGAACGTCGGGATAATGCAGAGCTTGAGGATGTGCTCGAACATCCGACGCACGAGCGTCTCTTCGCCGTCGCGGAGTTACTGCGTCGCGGTCACTCAGTGGTTTCGCTCGCGGAGCTGTCGACGATCGATCCGTTCTGGCTGCACCAGATTGCAGACCTCGTCGCTCTTGAGGAACGTCTCCGCGACGTTTCACTTGAGAGCGATCGCCGAACAGCGGCCGAGCTGGGTTACAGTTCACTGGGGATCTCCATTTTGACCGGAGCGAAAAGGACGGCGCTTACCCCCGTGCCGAGTTTTCGCATGGTCGATACGGCGGCAGCTGAATTTCCCGCGCAGTCACCGTATTTTTATATGGCGCGCGGTGAACATGACGAGATGCGCGTTCCCAAGGATCGTGCGCAACCGATCGTCGTCGTCGGCAGCGGACCGATTCGTATCGGGCAAGGGATCGAATTCGATTATTCCTGTGTGCATGCCGCTTGGGCCTTGCGCGCAGCTGCTCGCCCCGCGGTCATCGTCAACAATAATCCCGAGACGGTCTCGACGGATTTCGATGTCTCCGACGTGCTGATTTTTGAACCGCCGGGACCCGATGAAGTGCAAGCGGCCTGCGATGCGACGCGTGCCGAGGGTGTGATGCTTGCCTTCGGTGGTCAAACGTCGATCAATCTCGCTGCGGAGTTGTCGCGGCGCGGCGTCCGAATCGTCGGCAGCGATCAGCGCAGCCTCGATATGGCGGAGGATCGCGAAAAATTCGATCGCGCATTGGAGCGCATCGGCGTCGCGCGTCCCACGGGACGATCGGCAAAGTCGTTCCGGCAAGCGCGGACAATCGCGCGCAAACTCGGTTTTCCCGTGCTGGTTCGGCCGTCGTACGTGCTCGGCGGACGCGGTATGGAGATCGTCTACAATGAAGGTCAGCTTGCATCCTACGTCGAGACTGCTCCGCCGATCTCGCTCGGCGCGCCGTTACTCGTCGACAAATACCTTCCCGGACTCGAAGTTGAGGTTGATGCGGTCTTCGACGGAAAAGATATTTTGGTTCCCGGGATCTTCGAGCATATTGAGCGAGCCGGGATCCATTCGGGAGATTCGATCAGTGTTTATCCGACGCAAACGATCGACGCGGCGATGGAGGTTCGCATCGTTGAAGTAACGCGCGCGATCGCCCAGGAATTGGGAACGCGTGGTCTCATCAATATCCAGTTCGTCATTCATGAAGGCCGGTTGTATATCATCGAAGCCAATCCACGTGCGAGTCGCACGGTGCCGATCATTTCGAAAGCGACGGGCGTTAACCTCGTCGCCGCGGCGACGCGTGTGGCGTTGGGCGAGAAACTGAGCGACATGGAGTATGGCACGGGCCTCCTTCCGCGCACGCCGTTCGTGGTGGTGAAAGTGCCGGTATTCTCGTTCGCGAAAATGCGCGGCGTCGAGACGATGCTCGGGCCTGAGATGAAGTCGACGGGCGAGGTTCTGGGTATCGATCCGACCTTCGGTGGAGCCTTGCGTAAGGGTTTCATTGCGGCGGGAATTCGTCTTCCCGAATCTCCCGAGGAAGCGCGCGCGGTTCGGATGTTAGTCTCGATTGCGGACGAGGAAAAGGAGAAGTCGAGCGACATTTTGCGCCGTTATGCGAGCTATGGTTTTACGCTCGTCGCAACCGACGGTACGCATCGTCGGCTTGCGGCGGCCGGCATCGAGTCCGAGCGCATCAATAAAATTGCGGAGGGCTCACCCCACGTGCTCGACGTAATCGCCGAGCGTACTGTCCGAATCGTCATCAACGACGTGTCCGGAGACGCCGGATCGCGCAAGCTCACAGACGCATATCGCATCCGCCGAGCCGCCGTGGAAGCGGGAATCGCGTGCCTCACAAGTTTGGATACGGCTCGCGCGCTGATCGGAGCGCTGGAGTCGACCTCCGGCCCACCACGTTCGCTTCAGGAATATCACGAGTCGGCGAAATCCTTGTCGGCGTGATCGGAGATGGGGATGACTGAATTAGCAATACCTCGTGCGCGGTGATAATATAAAGAACTCACACACCGCCGCGCATCATCGGTGAATCATACATCCGATGAAGGATCGCCACGATCGCTGGAAGTTCCGTCTGAATCGCGATCAACGATGTAGCGTTCACCCGACGAAATGTTGACGAATCCGCGTAGCCTCCTTTGTCGCTACAAGCGCCTCTTCGTGTTGGCCAAGGAACGTAGAGCATTGGGCATGCATGTCCCACAACACGGCACGAGCGAGCTCGCGCTCTGCCGCGTTCATCTCACTCAAAATACGAGGAAACTCCACCGCTAGATGATTATTAAAGCTTTCCCACCACGCAACGAGATAGGGCTCATGTTTCACAGCGTTCACCGCCACCAAGCGAGAATAAATCGCTATCGATGCAGCGATAAAGCCGAAATCGCTATTAGGCTGGCGGGGTAAGTGAGATTCGATTGTCTCCAAAACGTCAAGTGGAACATCTTCGCACTCCACCAATCCAAATAAAGTCGTCCCGCCCGCCACAAATGCCAATAGAGGATGCTCGCGTAGTAAGGGATATAATTGCTTCTCTGCAACGTTGGGCCAACGACGGGCGGTTTCTACCAAAATTCTGAACGCGTACGGAGCATAGGTCGGCATCGATTCATCATCGCGGGCGGGAGACAGGAGACGCCGAGTGGCTTCCCGGGACCATGGATTGTCCTTGAGGTGCAGGGCCAGGAAATCTTCACCAAGTCGATCCGGCAAGAGGGGCATCAAGCACGTCTGATCGCTCGCCGAATCTACGGGCGGATAGCATACGGCGTGGTCATATAAGAGTTTTCGGGCATCAACTTCCGTTGCGCTGAGATTGGCTCGTTGCAGCACCATCACTGCCAATTCCCACGTCATCGGCCCGGTTAAAGTTGCCGTGAATACGGTATCCGCCATATCAGGTTCATTCGTTTCGATTCGCCGATTCCTGTTCAAGGTTGTCCAATGATCACGCTCTCGACCAAGCAGATACTCGGATACCTCCGCCACGTCTATCGGAGGATTCACGCCGCGAGCGAGCGCATCGACCACGACGAGCGCGGACATGTGCAAGACTAAAATGTGCCGATATTCCGGATCATCGAGGTTCATCTGAAACCACGCCATTGGCCTAGACACTCCAAGTACCTCTGCGAAACAGTTCAGAGCTTGTGCGAAAATTTCTCGCCTTTGTTGCAGATTATCGGTAAGCGGTTCCAACGGCATGAAATCGACGCTAAATTCTATCTTCGTAAGCGGATGCTTGAGGAAAAACTTGGAACGAGCTAATAATAGTACCCTGGTTGGAACCGTTTGCGGCATGAGTTCCTGAAAGAAAGAGAGGAGATCCTCGCGGGGCCATCGATCGGCATAATCCACCACCACGAGCCGCCGAGGCCTTTGCTTTTGCACGGCACTGCCTAAAACGGCGGGCTCGCTGCAATGACAAGCCCGCTCTACGGACCAACCCGCTTTCGCGCATTGTTCCGCGAATTCGAATGCTAAACGTGTCTTCCCCTGGCCGCCGGAGCCGTGGACCATCATCACGGAACCCCTGTCGGAGCAATCTCTCCAAGACGCGAGTCGCTTTAGCTCCTCCTCGCGGAGCACAAACGGCACGACTTGGTTCTCTGCGGACAGCAGTTTACTCGGCTGGCGACGCAACTTTTTATAGTCGATCTGCGGCCTCGATGGGAACGCCTCAACAGAATACCGTTTATTTCCGACGATGACGTTGTAGTAGCCCGTATTTGCAAATCCACCGCTCTGATTATTCACATCGCCGGTTTTCGAAGTAGTCGAACGTGAAGTCTTTCGCAGGCTCACGGTCAGGAACCAGAACCGTTAACGTTGCCTTGCATGATTCCGGTATTGGCAACTCCACCGCTTTGCCCGATCACGTTACCGCTTGTACCGATCTGTGCGATATGCACCCGCAGTTCAGCGGCTGTATTCGTCTGCTCCTCTAAAGCACGACGCCGATCAGCGTCGCGACCGAAGACTGCGGCTAACATCGCCTTTATCGGATCGCAGATGTACTCGATCAGCTTTCCCACCAGCGCCTCCGCTGCCGACTTCACGAAGGTTGCGAACCATGCGTCCATCTCATTTTCCTTTCTCGATCACGATGATCGTGTTGCCGTTTGGTTCCATTGCAGTCGGATAGAAAGAAGAAGTCAACCCCCTGAAAGTATGGGAATGGCATATACTCATTCAGTCCCGACACTCCTTTGAACATCCCGTGGCGGCGGTGATGTGAAAGTCCTTCCGCGCTCAGAGCCGGAAGGGAGCCGGCCCCTCTTGTGAAGAATCCGCGCGCATGGCTTTTGAGGAAACATCTTGGTGGGATCTTACCGCACTCACCGACCGGCGCATCAGTCGTGAGGAGCTTCGGGCGTTTCTCGAACCGATTGTCGCCGAGACCGGCGGCACGTTTGAGGTCAAAGGTGCTTCGTCAATGACCATTGCGAGAATTCTTGCCCCGGAGCGGAAGGGATCCATCTCGGTCTTATGGGACGATTGTCGGATTCATCCCTACAAGAGCGCCGATCTGCTGGCACTCTGCAACGGGCATCCCGAAACGGATATCGGCTTCGCCATATGGGATGAGGATGAACGCGGCGACGTCATCACTGAGTCGGAATGCGTGGATCTCGAGCGGATGATCGTCAGGTTGGCTGGCCGGCTAGCCGAGCATTTTGACAAGAGTCTCTTTTTCTATGACCAATCGGATGCAATCTATTCCGCCGATGAGATGATTCAACTTGCGCGGGAAGGCAAGCAGCGCGACGAATCATGGGCGTACAAGCTGGCTCGCGCCAAGCAACTTCGGCAAGACCAAATCGTTCGGGAAGGCTTTGCCGAAATGAACATTCCGTATGAGCCGCCCGCACCTCTGCGCAGTACCTCACGTGAGGAACGGAGAAAACCGAAGCCTCCTCCGATTAACTTTGTTCTCGCGACGCCAGAAGAGCGCGCCCAAGCGGTCGAGCGAGCGCGACAACTCGTTGAACAAATCGTTTTCGATGAGGTCATCGCCGATCCGGTGGCCGGTTCGGTTCTCGTGGGACCCGCCGCAGTGGTCGTCGTTCCGGGAGAGGGCGTTTGTCGGCCGGAATGGGCATTGTGGATGCGATTCTCCAAGTCTCATGACGCCAGCCATGTCGTCATCTTCGGCGAGCGCATGAGTGACCAACAAGTGGAGGAGCTTCGTGAAGATCCGTTTATCCCCGCGCACACTCAAACGGAACTCTATGATTTTCTGTTAACCATCAGCAGTCTTCATAATCGTTACGTCAAGCCGAATGAGGCGATGCGTTCAAAGGTGCTTGCGCTTGCGGCCCCGCCCATTAGCCGCGTGCGGTATTGGGACGGGAAAGCGTACGAAGGAATCATTCTCCGCCTCGATGAGCGACGCGCCATGCTCAACATCGCCGGAGGCGAATACCAACTCTTCGATATTCAGCGAGATCTCTCGGAGGTGATTTTACCGGAGCGAGCTTCGATGAGCGTCAATCGCGATGGGAAAGTCCTCATTCTCGAAACAGCGGGGAACGGACGCTCATGAGCGATCAGCATCTTACAGGTCAGGATGATGAGCGGAAAGCGATTATCGACGATGCATGGGAGATCCTTAAAAAGCCTCTCAAAGACAAGGCGATGGTCGTGAACAAGGCGAACGGGAGCCTCGATTTCGACAAAGGAACCGTCGTTGTTGAGCATGCCTCGGTCTTTGAGCCCAAGAGATTGAAGATGCTTATGAAAAACGTTCATCGCTACGGTGATCGTACGGCGGTCTTCGGTCCGAGTTTAACGAATGATGAGATCGAAACGCTCAAAACGTATTTTCACGTCGCGACCGTGGTACGAAATGAAAACGACCTGCAAGAGTGGGCCAATAACCTCGATCGATCGGGAGTCAGAAATCTCAGTGAGTCAATTGAACACGCAGGCGAAACTGTTAAGCCTGTTACGACCGTTGCCGAGATGATACGAACCGCGCAAGAACTTCTCGCGACGGCGAAGGAACTTCTTGCGAACGCCAAAGACCTTTTGTTGGTGGGTATCGCCGGTCATCAAGTTGCGAAGGTCATGGCGCTTGATCTCGCGCTCCAGAGTACCCAAGAAGCTCTCGGGAGAGTTCTTACGATCGGCGCTGCGACGGGAACACTCAACCCCTTGTCGGATATGATTCTGAATCCGTCTAGTCGAAGTTATTTGGCCAAGACGGTGGAAAATTCGTTTGGGGATGCGACGGCCGCTTTCTCGAAAAGAATCCGGCTCAAAAAAGATATGCCTTTTCCTCATCGGAGATCGCAATCGCGAGAGCATGGATCCTCCCGTGAAGGGGACCGCCGGAGTTTTCGTCAATAAGCGGATCGAGCTACCAATATCACCTTGAGAGCGCTGCCGGAAGGAGTTGTCATGGAAATAGTTCCCCTGGGGCCGGGATTCGCTGCTGAATTGCGCGGCATCGATTTGGTTGACGTGGCAAGCAATGACGCGGCCTATCACGCGGTGCGTGAGGCGTTTGAAGAATATTCGGTCATTGTATTCCGCGAGCAGATGGTAAGCGACGACATGCAAGTTGCTTTCACTCGTGCTTTCGGGCCACTTGAGCTTACCAAAGCCGGTACGCTAGGCGCCGGTTCATTTTATACTCGCGTCACGAATATTGGACCGGACGGCACACTGGTCCCAACTACCCACCGACAAGCATTGGTCAACCGGGGAAACCAACTTTGGCACACCGACAGCTCCTTCAAGAAAACGCCGGCGCTTGCCTCGGTGTTATCGGCGCGAATTATCCCCGAGCATGGCGGCGAGACGCAATTCACGTCAACCCGGTTGGCATGGAACCGGCTCCCCGACGCGCAGAAAGAAGAACTGCACGACCTCATCGTCGTGCACAGCTACGCGAATTCTCGCGATCAGATTGACCCGTCCTTGTTGACCCCGGAAGAGCGCGCCGCGCTACCGCCGGTGCGTTGGCGCATGACTTGGCAAAATCCGGCGAATGGGCGCGATGCACTCTATATCGCTTCCCATGCCGCCGAAGTCGAGGGCATGGAAATGAATGAAGGTAAGGCGCTGTTAGCTCGCATGATCGAAGACGCAACGCAAACACCTACCACGTATCTTCACCGATGGCGGGTCGGCGATGTTGTCATGTGGGATAATCGTGCCACGATGCATCGCGCTTGCCCTTGGTCGGGCGCGCAAGCACGACTGATGGTACGCACCATCGTTTCTGCAAGCGACGCGGACGGGCTCGCTCTGGTTCGACCGAACTGAGCTTGGGCGCAGTTCATTTTGCGGTTTTGAAAGCGTTGTTCATACGGTAGAACGGACGGAGAGTTGAAAGTGGAGTTGCTCAATAAAATCGAGATTGAAGAAGTAAGCGAAAGCCGTAAGGATGCCGCATGGGATGCGGTGTGGCCGATTTTTCATGCGGTCATTTCAGGAAGCGACGCGTTTCCACATTTTCCGACGACCACGTTCGAAGAAGCGAAAACGCTATGGTTCTGTGCATCATCGCGTCATTTCACCGCGAGTGTCGAGGGTCGCGTCGTCGGAGCATACAGGATTCTCCCGAACAAAATCGGGCTCGGCTCTCATGTCGCAAACGGCGGATACATCGTGGATCCGGAATGCCGCGGTCGCGGTATCGCAAGCGCGATGCTTGAACATTCGATCGAAACCGCACGTGCCGCCGGTTTTCGCGCGATGCAATTCAACAATGTCGTTTCAACCAATGAACGAGCGGTGCAGCTTTGGAAGCGTTATGGTTTTAAGGAAGTGGGACGCGTTCCGCAAGCCTTCGCGCATGGGCGCGGAGACTATGTAGATGTGCTTATTATGCATCGATTCTTATAAACGCACCCCCGCGGAGCGCTAAATCACTCCGTCCCCGCTTTCGCCGTGAGTCGGACTTTGGGAC
>DASZHL010000032.1:0-16534 GCA_035937855.1 Vulcanimicrobiaceae bacterium | reverse complement strand
GTCGTAACAGACGTTCTCAAGGCCGATGTAGGCGCTGACGACGGCGATATGCTGTTTATTGATCGCCTTACGATCGGCGTACCATGGTTCACTTTTCGGTGGATGGGGAATGGAGGCGATTTTTGAGTGCCAATGAGAACTTTCCTCGCCCAGGCGCTCGCGGAGGAGCGGAATCAGCGTCCGAAAACGCTCGTCGAGGATATCGTCGACACCCTCCAGGGAAGGACGGGTTTGGAGCAATAGGACGCTTTCTTCGAACAGAGCCTCTTCAAGCATCTCTTCGATGCGGGAGCGAACGTTCCTGAAATGCGCCTCCGCGCCGGCTTCGTGGACCTGCGATGATTCGAGGGCTTCTTGAATATACGAAAAGACTTGAGCAGATTCAAAAGCTCCTTTCGGTTCGTCCTGTTCGGGCGGAAGGGATTCGTGCCCAGACTCCGTCGTCTTGACGGACTTCCGAACATCGATCAACACGGTCAAGAACTCCCGTGGATGCGGGATGAGTGAACAATTCCCATTGCGGATTTCTTCCAATCAGCATTTTTGCATGTCGCACCAGGCGGGTGCTTGTGGGATTCGGATCTTACTGGAGATGGAAGATCGTGCATCATTGTGGATCTGCTTCCGGTTAACGGGGGCCCGTTTGCCATCCTGGCGACGCATAAACGGAACACGGGTTCACTCGGCGAGCGGGCAAGTCGGCGACGTTTTTCTGAGGGTGCTCGCCGTGTTGGGGATTATTGTTTCTCGGAATAGAGATAAGTACCTTCCCCCAGGAGGGGAAGATCGTTGATTTTTGTTAAGTTTCATGTATTGAAACGGCGTTGCATTTGATCAGCGTGTCTGCAGTCACAAGGCTGCCGGAAGCTCCTTTACGAAGGCAGCCCTCACGAGTTTTCCCGCAGTCACCTGGAGGAGATTGAGTTGAGCACGTACCAGGCGCCCCTTCGCGACATGCTCTTCGCGCTCGATCTCGCCGGGCTCGGTGAGATCGAACGGCTCCCGGGATTTGAGGACGCCGGCTTCGAAATCGCCGAAGCGGTTCTCGGCGAGGCGGCAACCTTTGCCGGAGAGGTCCTCGACCCGCTCAATGCGTTCGGCGATAAGACGCCTCCGCGCTGGGAAGACGGCGCCGTTCACATGCCTCCCGGCTTCAAGGAGGCGTACCGGCGCTTCGCCCAAGCCGGCTGGATCGGCCTACCGATGCCTGCCGAATACGGCGGCCAAGGCTTGCCACAGGTATTATCAGCCGCGGTGCTTGAGATGTGGAATGCCGCGAGCATGAGCTTCGCGCTTGGTCCGCTCCTAAACCAAGGTGCGATTGAGGCCTTGCTGCTTTGCGGAACGCCCGAGCAAAAGAGACTCTTCATCCCCAATCTTGTTTCCGGCAAATGGATGGGGACCATGGTTTTGACCGAGTCGCAGGCGGGCTCGGATCTCGCGCAAGTTCGTACGAAGGCGGTACCCGAGGGCGACCATTACCGCATCAGCGGGCAGAAGATCTTCATCACGTACGGTGAGCATGACATTGCCGAGAATATCGTGCATCTCATACTCGCCCGCACGCCGACGGCGCCCGCCGGGGTCAAGGGCATATCCCTGTTCATCGTACCGAAGTTCCTCGTGAATCCCGACGGAACGCTCGGTGCTCGCAACGACGTGTCGTGCGCGTCGATTGAACATAAGCTCGGAATTCACGCGAGCCCCACCTGCGTGTTGAATTACGGGGAGAAGACCGGCGCGATCGGCTACCTGATCGGCGAGGAGAACACGGGCCTAGCCTCCATGTTCATCATGATGAATCTTGCTCGTTTCTCGGTCGGAATCCAAGGATTGGCAATCTCTGATCGAGCGTATCAACATGCGTTGGCCTATGCTCGCGAACGCGTGCAGAGCGCGCCGCTAGGCTCCAAGCGTGATGCCGCTCCGGTGACGATCATTCATCATCCTGACGTGCGCCGCATGTTGATGTCGATGAAAGCGCGCCTGGAAGCGATGCGTGCGCTTGGCCTTTCCGTTGCGGCGGCGATGGATCACGCGCACGCTGAAGCTGACGAGACGGTGCGTGCCAATGCGGAGGCATATGTCGAACTGATGACGCCGATCGTCAAGGGTTGGTTTACGGAAGAGTCGATCGATATAACGTCGACGGCGCTGCAAGTTCACGGCGGCATGGGGTTCATCGAGGAAACGGGCGCTGCTCAATATTATCGTGACTGTAGGATCACGCCGATTTATGAGGGCACTACGGCAATTCAAGCCAACGATCTCATCGGTCGCAAACTCTTGCGTGATATGGGAAAGGCCGTCGCGGCGACGATCGCACGGATGAAAACCGTCGTCGCTGAACTCGAGGCTAGTGAACATGCCGACTTGCGGGTGATCCAAGCGAATCTCACTCCGGCAATCGCCGCCCTTGGTGATACCTCGATATGGATCGGCACGACGGCGGTAGCGGATCTTCCCACCGCGTTCGCGTGTTCGGTGCCTTACCTCAAGCTCTGGGGAATCGTAGCCGGCGGTTGGCAGATGGCTCGTGCGGCGTTGCTCGCCGAGCGCCATCTTGCCGAAAGCGATGCGGAGGCTGCGTTCTACCATGCGAAAATCGCCACGGCACGCTTCTACGCCGAACATTTCTTGCCGCAAGCGGGCGGCATCGCCGCTTCGATCGTCAAAGGTTCGCATTCGGTTCTGGCCTTGACCGACGAGCAGTTCGCCCTCGATCGCGAGCGTTTCATTCCCGTCTGACTTCCGCTCGCAAATTCCCCGCCCTCAGCCGAGTCTTATTCTATGGAACGAAGGTCGATTATGGGCTCGGCCTGGAATGAGGGTGGAAATGGAACTCGATACGGCGATTTTGTCAGTGATTCTCAACGAGGCTTTGCGAGGGGGCGAGTATGCCGATGCCTTCGTCGAACGCCGCAGCACATGCTCCGCTCGCTTGCAAGAGGGGCGGATTCACGAGGTGGGTACGAGCCTCATCACGGGCGTCGGCATTCGCGTGATCTCGGGTGAACAAACGGGCTTCGCCTATAGCGACGACCTTTCGGTTGAAGCGCTGCGCGAAGCTGCGCGCGTTGCCGCGCTGATCGCGCGCGATCCGGTCGCACGCACGAGAAGCGTCGAAATTCCCTCATTCGCCGAACTCGCGCCGAGCGTGTATCGCGAGGACGATGGCACCGAACCCTTCGCCGACGTGAAGGCGCAGGTCGATTTACTGGCACGGGCGGATATCGCGGCCCGCGCTGCGGACCCACGCGTGCGCGAGGTCAACGCAAGTCTCGTTCACGAGGTTCAGGAAGTCCTCATTGCGACGAGCGACGGACGCTTGCTCCGCGATCGGCGCCCGCTGGTGCGTTTCGCTGTGCAGTGTGTTGCCCATGGAAGCGAGCGGGGGACGGGCTATGAAGGCGACGGCGGTCGGGCGGGTCTCTCCTTTTATAGCGGTGAGATCCCCGAGAGGATCGCGCAGGAAGCCGCCCGCATCGCATGCGTGAACAGCGAGGCGTCCGATGCCCCGGCCGGCGAATTGCCCGTCATCATTGGACCCGGGGGCGGAGGCGTCTTGCTGCACGAAGCCGTCGGTCACGGGCTCGAAGGCGATTTCAATCGCCAAGGAACCTCGGCATACAGCGGACGAATCGGACAACTGGTTGCAAGTGAACTCGTCACCATCCACGATGACGGTAATCTTGTTGGTGAGCGCGGCAGTGTTGCGATCGATGATGAGGGAAATCCGGGACGTAGCAACGTCCTGATCGAGAACGGCGTCCTTCAAGGGTATCTATTCGATCAACTCAATGCCGGCCTTATGTCTCGCTCGTCTACCGGAAGCGGTCGGCGTCAGTCGTTCCGTCACGTTCCGCAAGCGCGAATGTCGAATACGTATATGGTCAGCGGGGCAAGTGCTCCCGAAGATATCATTGCATCGGTCGAACGGGGAATTTACGCGCGCTCGTTTTTGGGCGGCCAAGTCGAAATCAGTAAAGGGGACTTCGTATTCATGGTGGCCGAGGGCTATATGATCGAAAACGGCAAACTCACCCGGCCGATTCGCGGCGCGACCTTGATCGGGAACGGGCCCAAAGCCATGACCCGCATCGTCGCAGTCGGCAATGACAGTAAACTTGCCGGCGGTTCCGGCACCTGCGGGAAACGCGGACAACAAGTCCCCGTCGGGGTCGGTATGCCGACGGTGAAGATCTCGGGCATGACGGTCGGAGGGTCGTCCCTTGGATGAGCGGGAGGCCATAGCGATCGACTTTGCGCAGCGTGCAGTTGAGTCCGCGCTCGAATCCGGAGCCGACGAGGCGGAGGCAACGTGTTCGATTTCACGAAAGTTCCGTTCTGAGGCGCGTGATCGCACGATCACCAAACTCGAACAATCCGTGGGACGTTCGTTGTCACTGCGCGTATTCGTTCAACAAGCAAAAGCGGCTTCGGTGTGCACGGACTTCTCTGACGAAGCCGTGCGTGCAGTGGCTCGCGCGGCGGTCGATGGTGCACGCTATGTCGCTCCTGATTCTTTCGCGGGTTTACCGGAAACGACGCGCCCCGATCAGGTGGATCTTGGAATCGCGGCCGAGGACGTCAAGAATTTTCCAAGCGAACAAAAAGTAAACGATGCTCTTGAACTCGAACGCGACGTGCGCGCGTGCGATGCACGCATTGTCAACTCGGGCGGCTCGAATATCGGCGATTCCGATTCGGTCATCGCCGTGGTGAGTTCGCGGGGCTTTGCCGGAGCCTATCGGTCGACGTCGGCGTGGCGCAGCACCGAGCCGATTGCAGCCGACGGTGAGCATTTGCGGCCCGGATCGCATGCGAGCGCCGCTCGTTCGTATGGTGCCCTTGAGTCCTTAGATTTCATCGCACGAAAGGCGGTACGGCGAGCCGTCGAAATGTTTGGAGCGCGCAGGCCGCCGACGTCGCGCGTGCCGGTGATTTTCGAACGCGACGTCGCCGCGTCGGTACTCTCAGACCTCTTCGTGTCTGTGAATGCGTCGAGCGTGGTGATTGGAGATTCGTTCCTTTCGGGAAAAATCGGTGAACATATCGGAAGCGACTTGGTAACAATCGTCGACGACGGTCGTTTGTATGCGGGTTTGGGTAGTTCGCCGTTCGATTCCGAAGGCGTTCCCACGCGGCGCACGACAGTATTCGAGCGCGGCGTTTTCCGCTCGCATCTCGCCGATACGTATTACGCGCGCAAACTCGGTATGAAATCGACGGCGAACGCGGCCGGCGGTGGGATCGGCCCGAATAATTTCTTCCTAGAACCGGGGAGGGGTTCGCTAGAGGAAATAATAGCGAGTACACCGCGCGGTCTGCTCGTGCTGGGCACACTCGGATTCGCGAACGAACACGTCAGCGGCAACTACAGCCGTGGTGCGCACGGATTTTGGATCGAGAACGGTGAGCTCGCATATCCGGTCGATGAGTTTACGATCGCGGGAAATCTGGCGACGATGCTCGGTTCGATCGACGCCGTGGCCGCGGACCTCCTCTTCGACAGTTCCATCGTCTCCCCGTCATTCCGGGTCGCGGAGATGACGGTCTCAGGAGGATAACCACGGCGTCTTCGGCGAGGGATCGGGAGCGAGAAGGATCTTTTATGTGGAGAGAACACCTTGCAATCTTCCACCCGATCTTATCCAGGAGCAGAGATGGCGCGAATCTATGACAATCTCGCCGATACGTTCGGCAATACCCCGCTAGTGAAGATTCCGCGACTTAACCGCGGTCTTCCGGGGACGGTGCTGGTCAAGATGGAATCCTTCAATCCGGCCGGGAGCGTCAAAGATCGCATCGGCGTTTCGATGATCGAAGCCGCCGAACGTGACGGGCGCCTCCGTCCAAACTCCGTCATCGTCGAGCCGACCAGTGGGAACACCGGCATCGCCCTTGCTTTCGTGGCGGCCGCGAAGGGATATCCGTGCATCCTCGTCATGCCGGAAACGATGACCATTGAGCGACGGAGCCTGCTCAAGGCCTATGGCGCCCAGGTCGTCTTAACGCCTGGATCCGAGGGAATGAAGGGCGCGATCGCCCGAGCGCGAGCGATCGTCGACGGTGATCCGGCGCGCTATTTCATGCCTCAACAGTTCGAGAATCCCGCCAACCCCGATGTTCATCGGCGTACCACGGCCGAGGAGATCTGGCGCGACACCGACGGAAAGGTCGATGTCTTCGTGTCGATGATCGGAACCGGCGGAACGATAACCGGCGTCGGTCCGGTCCTCAAGGCTCGTCGTCCCGGCGTTCGCATTATCGCGGGGGAACCTGATGCCTCGGCCGTGCTCTCGGGCGGAGCGCCCGGCCCGCACAAAATTCAGGGGACCGGAACAGGTTTCGTGCCTGCGGTCCTCGATCGTTCCGTTTATGATGAAGTGATTCGCATAACCGATGCCGATGCCATCGCGACGGCACGCCGTGCGGCTCGGGAAGAAGGTATGCTCGTCGGCATCTCCGCCGGCGGCAATATCTGGGCTGCGCTGCAAGTCGCCGCACGGCCGGAGTCTACCGGAAAGATCATCGTCACGATCGGATGCGATACGGGCGAACGCTATCTTTCCAATCCGGTATTTTCGGAACAAGAACCGGCCGTCATCGAAGCGGCATTATTGGTTTAAAACTCCAGTGTCACAAGTCTCACGGCAAGGCACCGAAACCATGAGACTTGTGACACCGGAGTACGATTCTCCGGTGCTCGAGAAAAACGGATAACGAGGTTTCTTATGATCATTCCCCTGCTTCGACGAATCTTCGCTTTCGGTGTTTGTGCGGTGATTGCATTCGTGCCGATTTCCTCGCGCGCGCAAGTCTCGCCGTGCCCGGAATCGTCCTCATCGCCCTCGGCGGAATGCGTCAATTCGCCGGTGCCTGCGCCTTCCGAAACGAATTCCGCGGATCTCCTGCGGGCGACCTTGGACAACGGATTGCGCGTTGTGGTTGTGCGAGATCCGCTCGCTCCCGTCGTCGAAACGGTGGTGAACTATCTTGTGGGATCCGACGAAGCTCCGCCGGGCTTTCCGGGGATGGCGCATGCGCAGGAACACATGATGTTTCGTAGCTCATCCGGGCTTTCGACGGTGCAGCTGGCGGACGGCTTAGCCTTGCTGGGCGGGCGTTTCGATGCCGATACGCAAGAAGCGCTGACGCAGTATTACAGCACGGTGCCGACGGCGTATCTCGGGGTGATCTTGCATCTGGAGGCGACGCGGATGAGCGGCGTCCTCGATCGGCAGTCCGAATGGGATCAGGAACGAAAGGCCATCGAGCAAGAGGTTTCGCGCGACCTGTCGGGAGCGGAATATCGCTATCATGTCGCCGCCTCGACCGATCTGTTCGCGAAGACGCCCTACGCGCACGATGCGCTGGGAACCAAGTCGTCGTTCGATGCTACGACCGGCGCGATGCTCAAGTCGTTTCACGATACGTGGTACGCCCCGAATAACGCGATCCTCGTGATCGTCGGCGACGTCGATCCTCAAGCGACGTTGAATCTGGTGCGAGCAAACTTCGGAATGATCCCCTCGCATCCGCTTCCGGAACGGCCTTCGTTCACGTTCTCGTCGGTCACACCCACGACGCATAAGCTGCCGAGCGACTACGCGTTGCCCTATGTCATCAGGAGCTTTCGCACGCCGGGTTACGAGGATCCGGCATCCACCGCCTTGCAAATTGCCGTTGACGTACTCAACAGTCAGCGCGGTCCGCTCTACGCCCTCCAAGCCGACGGAAAGGCTTTGGGAACGGGCGTTTCGTTGAATCTTTTACCGAAAGCGGGAGTCGCTGAAGCGTACATCGCTACTGAACCCGGAGGAGATACCTCCGCGGCCGGCTCGTTGCTTGGGACCACCTTGCTGAGCTCGGTCCGTGACGGGGTTCCCGACGCGCTCGTCGAGGCTGCCAAACGTCAGGAAATTGCGCAGGCGGAGTTCTCGCGCAACTCGCTGGAGGATCTCGCGTTCGACTGGTCCCAAGCACTTGCGCTTGAAGGTCTCGCCTCGCCGGATGAGCGCATTGCCCGCATCTCGGCGGTAACGACCGCCGACGTCAATCAGGTGATTCGGAGCGTTTTCGACGATCGGCATGCGGTCGTCGGCGTGCTCGTTCCCAAGGGCGCCGGAGCGGCTTCGAACGGGGAAGGTTTTGGCGGCAAGGAATCTTTTGCGCCGACTTCCACAAAGCGAGTCGCGTTGCCCGACTGGGCGCATCCGTTGCTTGAGACGCCCGTCATCCCGTCGCCCGCTCTCGCCGTGACGGATCAACGCTTGCCCAATGGAATACGGCTCATCGTCGTTCCCAGCCCGACGAGTAGCACGGTGGTCGTGCGCGGAGCGATCGAGAAGCGTTTGGCGCTGCAAGAACCTCGGAAGCGCGAGGGAGTCGGTGCCGTGCTCGAAAGCCTGTTCTCCTACGGTACGACGACGTTGGACCGGGTTGCCTTTGCGCGTGAACTCGACGACATCGCCGCGACGGAGTCGGCGGGGAGTTCGTTCTCTCTGGATGTGACTGCCGATCATTTTGAACGCGGCATGCATTTGCTCGCGGACAACCTGCTTCATCCGGCTTTACCCGCCTCGGCTTTCCAGATCGTTCAGAAGCAAACGGAACAGTCTCTTGCCGGAGAAGCGATAAGCCCGGACTATCTCGCCGGCCGTGCTTTGCTTAAGGCCTTGTTGCCCAAAGACGATCCGGAGCTTCGGCATGCGACGACTGCAAGCGTCGCGAAAGTGACGCTTGACGACGTGCGTGCGTATCGTCAACGGGTGTTTCGCCCCGATATGGCAACGATCGTGGTCGCCGGTGCCATCACTCCGGAGCTAGCTCGCGCGACCGTTGAAAAGGAATTCGGAGACTGGAGCGCTGAGGGCGTTACTCCGGTTCTCACGTTACCTTCCGTCAAAGCAAACGTCGCAGCGAAAATCGTCGTTCCGGCGACGGGACGACAGCAGTCTGACGTTATTCTCGCGGAGGACGTCGGGGTTCGTCGTGGATCACGCGACGCATACGCAATTCAACTTGGGGACGCGATCCTCGGAGGAGGATTCTATGCCACGCGTCTTTATCACGATCTGCGCGAGCAGTCAGGTTTGGTGTACTTCGTCAGTGCGGGCTTGCAAGCCGACAAAACACGTTCGCGTTACCGGATTCAGTATGGAAGCGATCCGAGCAAGGTCGCCAAAGCGCGGGCGATCATCGATGCGGATCTGCGCGCGATGGGCACGGGCCACGTGACTCCCGACGAGCTTCGTTTGGCGAAGGCGACGATCGTTCGCGACCTTTCGTTATCCGAAGCCGGCTTGGACGAGATCGCCGAAGGTTTGGAGGGACGTTCGCTGCGCCACATTCCACTCAACGAACCGACGATCGCCGCGCGAACCATTGTCTCGCTTGGGCCGGAGGACGTTCGCGCCGCCTTCGCCCGTTGGATAACTCCGCGAAACTTCGTGCAGGTCGAGGAGGGCCCGAGTCCGCTTCGGTAGCGCGCTTTGATTTTCGTCGCGACAGACGGATCCGGGCGATTCGGCTTCGAACGCGAGGCGGCATGCTGAATTTGCGTCCTCAAGGTGTGCCGCTCGTCGATGTCCTACGGGGCGAATTGGTGGAGTCCGTCCACAACGTCGCGGTCTGTGCGAGCGATCCGCACGGTCGCTCGCTCTTCGAACTTGGCGACGTCGACATTCCGGTGTACTTGCGATCGTCGGCGAAGCCGTTCATTGCCGCCGCGATCGTCTCGGCAGGAGTAGTCGAAGTCTTCGGCTTGGATGCTCGGGAGATTGCCGTGATCTCCGCAACGCATTCGGGTGAGTCCGAACACATCGATGCGGTTCGCTCGATCTTGCAGAAGGCCGGAATCGCTGAGTCCGCACTTGCTTGTGGTGCCGACCAGCCGGGAAACGCCGCCGTTGCGCGCCGGCTCGTCGAACGCGGCGAACCGGCCGGCGTTCTCTACAATAATTGCTCCGGGAAACACGCGGGCATCCTCGCACTAAGCAAACTTCTCGGAGTCGATCCTGCCGGATATCTGGATCGGCACCATCCCGCGCAAGTGCACATCCTGGCATTTTGCGCGCGAGTAATGGGCGTGGCGATCGAGTCCTTGCATTTGGGCATAGATGGGTGCGGCATTCCGGTTATCGCGGTCTCCTTGCGCCGAGCGGCTCGTGCATTCGCACGCTTCGCAACTCTTGAGGACGTTACCGAAACGGATGCGCAGGCATTGCTGACCGTTCGTCAAGCGGTCGTCGCCGAACCCTTCTATCTCGCCGGTAGCGGTTGCTTTGACACCGCCTTGATCGAGGCCACGCGCGGTCGCGTGGTTGGGAAGGGGGGAGTGGAAGGGACGCATGCGTCCGCGCTTATCGAGCGGGGCTGTGGGCTTGTGCTCAAGGTCATCGACGGCAACAAACGTGCAACCCCTCCCGTCGTTATCGCATTCTTGAAGACCTTGCAGGCTCTCGATCCGGAGGCGGAGCGGTTCTTGGCGGAGTTCGCCGAACCGCTGGTGCGGAATGTTGCCGGCCGCATCGTTGGTCGTGTGCAGGTGAGCCTGCCGTATCTTGAGCGTTCTCGGGAGGTGGCTTCGTGACGCGGTTCTTTCTTCGTCGTCCGATTTTCGCGGCGGTCTGCTCGCTGATCATTTTGATCGCGGGCCTCGTCGTTCTCCCGACGCTGCCGATCGCGCAGTATCCGCGTATCGCTCCGCCCGTCGTCACGGTGACGGCAACCTACATCGGCGCGAATGCGGAGGCCGTCGAATCTTCGGTGACGACTCCGCTCGAAGAGGCGATCAACGGCGTCGAGGGCTTACGCTATATCACCTCGACGAGCACCAATCAAGGCGTCAGTACGATCACCTGCACCTTCGACTTGTCGCGTGACCTCGATCGCGCCGCCGCCGATGTGGAAACCGCCGTCCAATCGGCGCAAGGACTCATGCCCGCTCAAGTTCTTCAAACCGGCGTCATCGTTTCGAAGAACTCCGGAACCTTCGTCATAGCGATTGCCTTGACGTCGGATGAATCCTCGGTCGATCAAATCGCGCTGAGCAACTATGCCGACTTGTACGTGAAAGACCCGCTCAAGCGAATCACCGGAGTGAACGACGTCCATGTTTTCGGCGAGCGCAAGTACGCCATGCGCCTATGGTTGGATCCGCGTAAGCTGGCAGACAACAATCTTTCGTCAAGCGATGTGGTGAACGCGCTCCAGGATCAGAACGTCGAGGTCGCGGCGGGCTCGATCGGCACGCCGCCGACTCCGGCCAATCAACCGTATAATATCAGCGTCCACACTCTAGGACACTTGTCCACACCCGCACAGTTCGCCGATTTGCTCATCAAGTCGACGTCGGACGGCGGACTGGTACGTCTTCGCGATGTCGGTCACGTCGAGTTGGGCGCCGAAGATTATTCCTCGGATCTGCGCTACAACGGTCACCCCGCCGTGGGTTTGGGCGTTCTGCAACTTCCCAGCGCGAATGCGCTGAACGTTTCGCGCGACGTCACCAAAGAGATGGATCTGCTCGCCCGGAAATTCCCTCCGGGAATGCATTACCATGTTGCGTTCGACACAACGCTCTTCGTGCATCAGTCGATCGTCGAAGTCGTGATCACCCTGATGATCTCGATCCTGCTCGTCATCCTCGTGATCTATCTCTTTTTGCAAGAGCTTCGTACGACGCTGATTCCGGCGTTGACCATTCCGGTATCGTTGATCGGAACCTTCGCGGTCATGTCGATGTTCGGATTCACCGTCAATACGATTACGCTCTTCGGCTTGACGCTGGCGACGGGCCTCGTCGTGGACGATGCGATCGTTGTGATCGAGAACGCCACGCGCTTCATCCAAGATAAAAAAATGGGTTCATTCGAGGGCGCGGCGGCTGCAATGGATGAGATTCGCAGCGCCGTCGTCGCGTCATCGCTCGTTCTTATCGCGATTTTCGTTCCGGCGGCGTTCTTTCCCGGAACGACCGGGCAACTGTACCGTCAATTCGCATTGACGATTGCGGCGTCGATTACCATCTCGCTGTTCAACGCGCTCACGCTCACTCCGACGCTCTCGGCCTTGCTCATTGGAAAAGACGAACGGGGACACGGCCGGTTTTTTCACGGAGTCAATCGGGTGATTACGGCGACTCGTTCTACCTATCACGCGGCAGTATCGCGCGTTCTCGCGCATCCGTGGCCCGCCATGGTCGTCTTTTTTCTCGCACTCGCCGGGACCGGCTGGCTCTTCGTGAAGACGCCGACGGCCTTTTTGCCCGATGAGGATCCGGGATACTTCCTCGTGATCTTGCAAGCCCCCGAAGGCACCTCTCTTGTCGATGAGGAGCGGGTCGCGGGGAAAGCTGAGGCAATCATCGCCAAACAGCCGGAGGTCGCCGGCATCTTTGACCTCAGCGGGTTCAGTTTCACCGGAAACGCGACAAATCTGGGACTGATGTTCGTTCGTCTCAAAGAGTGGGGTGAGCGGAAAGGCGATGACCATTCGCTCTCGGCGATTCTTAAACGCATCTCCGGTCCGCTCTACATGCTTCCCGGGGCTCAGGTTTTCGCGTTCAATCCACCGGCGATCCAGGGAGTCGGTTCGTATGGCGGTTTTCAATTCGAACTTGAGGATCGCGGCAACGTCGGACTTGCCGAACTCAATGCCGTAACGCGCCAATACGAGTATTTGGGAAATACGAACCCGAATTTACGAGCGGTCTTCTCGACCTTTCGGGATGACAGCCCACAGTTGCAGGTCGACGTCGATCGCGCCAAAGCGATCTCCTTGGGAGTTCCGCTCAGCAATATCTTCGCGGCGATGGAAATCGAGTTGGGTTCCGAATATGTGAACAATTTCGACTACCTCAATCACTCCTATCGGGTGTACGTGCAGGCGGATGCACCCTATCGAAACCGTCTCAATGATCTGCAGCAGATTTTCGTCCGTTCCACCGCCGGGGGTACAATCCCGATCACCACTTTCATCCATACCAAGCTCGTGAAATCGGCTCCGATCATTTCGCACTATAACTTGTACCGCTCGATCGAGATTAACGGACAGACACCCCCGGGCCAGGGCACCGGCCAATCGATTGCGGCAATGGAAGGGATCGCGCAAAAGATCGAACCGGCGGGTGTCGATCATGAGTGGTCGGGCATCGCCCTTGAAGAAATTCAATCCGGCGGACAGTCGGCGGTGATTTTCGTATTGGGGTTGGTCTTCGTGTTCTTGGTGCTTGCGGCGCAATACGAGAGTTTCGTCGATCCGCTTGTCGTGCTGCTCGCGGTTCCGCTGGCGATCTTCGGAGCGCTCGTCGCGTTGGGCGTACGACACCTTCCAAGCGACGCCTATGCCCAGATCGGCTATCTGATGCTGATTGGATTGGCGAGTAAGAGCGCAATTCTGATCGTTGAGTTCGCCAACCAGCTCCGCCGTACGGGCCTCGACGTCCTCTCAGCCGCCCGCCAGGCCGCTGAGACGCGGTTCCGGCCGATCCTGATGACCTCCCTGGCCTTCATCCTCGCCGTGATGCCCTTGGTCTTCGCGACGGGGGCGGGAAGCGCCGCACGGCACTCGATCGGCACGACGGTCTTCGGCGGGATGGTGATCTCGACGATCCTCAACCTCTTCATTACGCCGGTTATCTACGTCGTGATCGTCGGCTTACGCGAGCGCCTCGTCCGAAAGACCCCCAGTACAGAGGAGTAGCGAGAAAAGCCCGTGGATTCAAGCTTTTCCGGGAATTGACGGGTCCAGAGGCGGGAGGCCGCGTCAGGCGCGGGTACGTCAGGGAGGACGGGTTTCCGAAAAATGTGATGAGGGTCACAGGACATACAAGGAGGAGGGCGAGGCTTCGACGTAAGGGGGGTATGGGTCCGGGGGGCAACCCCCGGTTCTCCAAATCACTCAGTACAGTCTAAAGGAGACTACTCTTGCGCAACCTGAAAGCGGTTTGGCTCGTAGCCGCCGCGACAATTGCGTTGAATGCTGGTCCCGCGTTTGCTCAGAGTGGCGATTCCCTCAAGGACGTCCCTCAGAACCACTGGGCCTATAAGGCAGTCACGCAACTTCAACAAGACGGCATCGTCGAAGGGTACCCCGATGGGTATTTCAAAGGTCAGCGTCCACTCACGCGCTATGAATTAGCCGTGGTCGTTGCCCGTGCCGTATCGAAACTCGAATCCGAGTTGGCAAGCGCCAATTCTGCACCCAAGGTGAAGCCGGAAGACATCGCCGCACTTCGGAAGCTAGTCGATGAGTACGGGACCGAACTGAAGGACGTACAAAAAGACGTAGCCGATCTGAAGACGCAAGTTGCTACGAATACAGCTACCCTCGACCGGCAGCAGTTCCACCTCTACTACTTCCTGCGCGCTCCGGGAGCGTTCCAGGAACTCGCGTCGGTTTACGGTCCCAATGGACTAGGGGTTCAAGAGGGACAGAACTTCTTGGCGCGTAACAGCGGCGGGTCGAACATCGGTGCCACCCCGCAAACCCTCGTATCCGGCGTCAGCGCCCACGGTACCGCGTACCAAGTGCTCCGCTTAGTCTTCTCCGGCAACGTCGATCCTAAAGTGTCGTATGCGGTTCGACTCGAGGACCGTTACTACTTGGACGGAACGACGAATAACGTCGGCAATTCGGCAGCGGGCGTCGTCCCCGGACCGAATTCCAACTACCCGAATAACTCTCTGCTCCGTATCAACTACGCCAACGTCACCTATAAGGATCCGTCGGGATTCAAGGCGACCGCTGGGCGCTTCCTTGATGCGAGCGGCGACATCGGGCTTGCTTGGAACGACTACTTCAACGGCGTGCGTGTCGGCTATGATAAGGATGCAGTCAAGGCCTACGCATTCTATAGCTGGAACACTCCGTCGGCAAACAACACGGTTCTCTCGAACATCAACCTGAACGCGGTCCCGAGCGGCGGTCTGGTCACGAACAATCCGTGGCAGACGGTCGGTGCTCGTGTCGCCTATGAACTCAAGAACGCCAACAACAACAACAACGGCCACATTGGCGCCTCGATCATCAGCGACATCAACCCCCCGGGAATCGGGTACTACAACAACGGGTTCCTGATCACTCAACTCCAGAATGTTCCAGTCGGAAGCATCGATGCGAGCTGGACCTTCAACAAGGCTGTTCAGCTTCAAGTTGAAGGCATCCATCGCTTCGGGAAAGATCCCTCGACGGGCGCCAACTGGACCGACGCCAACGCGGCGTGGGGTAAGCTCTTCCTCGGACCCACCGCTCCGAAAAGCGGTAATGCCAACATTGAACTCGGTTTGATCGGCGTCGGCGAAAATTCCGTCGGACTCCACAACGAGATCAACGGCACGACCGATTATCAGCAGCTGTACTTCAACGGCAATCCTTCTGGTTATCAGATCGGTTACGGCGGAGTCAACTACTACTTCGGTACGGGCGCGAAGGTGAGCTTGATCTACCAGGGTTACCGGATCAACCCCAGTGCTAACCTGACGAGTCTCCAAGGACCGACCAGTGGTCCGTCCGCCGGTGTCTGCAACATTGCGGCGCCGGATGGAGCGGTTGTCAACGCGGGCTGCTACGCAACCCACGACGATGGTCGCGCCATCTTCCTCCAGACGCTCCTCTCGTTCTAAGGAACGAATCGATCGCCTGAGGGCGGCTTGAAAGAGCCCCTCCCCACACGGGGGAGGGGCTCTTTCTTTGCTCCTTCGTGTGTCTTGCAAGTTCGAATTCCGTTTGCGGCGAAACGGCTAGTGGTGAAGAATCCGTATCTCGCCGAACTCGATCGTCGCGTTCTCGTCTTTGATGGAGCCATGGGCACGCAAATCATGGCTCTTGAGCTTTCCGCGGATGATTATGGCGGATCACGCGTCCATGGATGCAATGAGGCTCTTGTCCTCTCGCGGCCCGATATTATCGAGCGGATCCATGCCACGTATGCCGAAGCGGGAGCCGACGTTCTTGAAACCGATTCGTTCACGGCTTCACGTTTGAAACTCGACGAGTACGGAATCGGAGACCAAACCGCCGAAATAAATCGTCGCTCCGCACAGATTGCGCGCGCAGTCGCAGATCGTTACGCTTCCTCATCTCGGCCTCGTTTCGTGGCGGGTGCGCTTGGTCCAACCGGAATGCTGATTTCGTCTTCGGATCCGGCGCTTTCGAAGATTACCTTCGCGGAGCTGATGGATATTTACGGGGAACAGGCCCGCCATCTGGTTGAAGGGGGCGTGGATCTTTTGCTGATCGAGACCGCTCAAGATCTCCTTGAAATGAAGGCCGCGATCGCCGGTATCGAGCGGGAATTCGAGCAGGGACTTCGCAGGGTTCCGATTCAAGCACAGGCGACGCTTGACGTTACGGGACGGATGTTGCTCGGAACGGATATTCGTGCGGTCTGTACGACCCTTGACGCGTTGCCGATCGACGTGATCGGGTTAAATTGCTCAACGGGACCTATGCACATGCGTGAAGCGGTGCGCTATCTTGTCGAAAATTCGCGCTGCTACGTGAGTGTCATTCCAAATGCCGGCCT
>DASZHL010000031.1:0-2774 GCA_035937855.1 Vulcanimicrobiaceae bacterium | reverse complement strand
CGATCTTTCCGACGGCCGTCTTCTTTTCGGCCGTCTATACAGAATCGCTCTTCTTCGCCTTAACGGTGGCCTCGTTCTACTATATCCGCGAACACCGTTGGTTGGTTGCCGGCATCCTCGGTGGATTGGCAGCTGCAACTCGCGTCGAAGGCTTGCTGCTGATCGTCCCATACGCGATGGAATTGGCAAGCACGGCCGCACCTTTCAACCGGCGCGTTGCCGGCGCTTCAAAACCCGTCGACATCGTCGCTCACGCGATCAGCGGC
Source organism: Vulcanimicrobiaceae bacterium (assembly GCA_035937855.1). Taxonomy (GTDB): domain Bacteria; phylum Vulcanimicrobiota; class Vulcanimicrobiia; order Vulcanimicrobiales; family Vulcanimicrobiaceae; genus DASZHL01. Next base: position 2,508 of record DASZHL010000031.1, on the reverse strand, counting down.
CTCTTGATTCCGCTTGGACTCCTCGCCTATATGGTCATGCTCTGGGTTCTCCACGGTGATCCACTCTATTTCTCGCATGTCCAAGCCCATTGGAATCGGCATCTCGCTCTCCCGTGGGTCAGCGTGCTGCATTCCTTCACGATGATAGCTCATGCCCGTTCCGCGGTGACCGTCGCAAATCAAGTCCTTGAGTTGGTCTTCACTCTGCTGATGGTCGTAGTCTTCTTTGCGGGAATCAAACGCCTCCGCCCCTCATTTTCAGCCTATATGGCACTCTCGATTCTCATACCGATGTCGACCTCCAGCTTAATGTCGATGCCGCGCTTCGCCTTGGTCCTCTTTCCGATGTTCGTGACCCTCGCACTCTGGGGAAACCGTCCCTGGGTGAACAATGCGATCGTCGCTTTCTCACTCCCCTTGTTGGGCCTCTTCACGGTCCTCTTCGCTGATTGGTATTGGGTCGCATAGTTCATCATGATCAAATCAACATTCTTCGAGAATCTCTTCCAACGACGCGGCCTGCGTCAATTCGTCAAATTCGGCATTGTCGGCGCCTCGGGGTTAGCCGTCAACTTGGGGGTCTTCACCTTGCTCCAAATGCTCGTTCCGGTCGAGCACCGTAAAGAATTTTTCTTCCTCCTCTCATCGATAGCGTACATGACCGGCGGCGTTTCGAATTATTTCCTTAATCGAACCTGGACATTCCGGTCGAGCGGTCATCCGTTCATCGAGGCGATCCAATTCCTCGGCGTTTCGCTCCTTTCGCTTGGCGTCGGATTGACCGCCGCCAAGCTAACGCAACCGTGGGTTGGAACCGGACACCGCGCACAGCTCGTCGTGACCGCTTGCGGTATCGTCGTAAACTTTTTCGTGAACAAGTACTGGACGTTCCGGAGCATCCGCTAAAAGAGCCGCATGAACCGCATTCGCTTGTGGCCGCTTGTTCTTGTCGCGATCATCGGGTTGGGACTCATCCTTCGTCTGAAAGGAATCCATGATCCGCTGCTCGATCATCCGGGGTGGCGCCAAGGCGACACGGCAGCGATAGCTCGCAACTTCGCCACGCTCGACCTCAATCCACTGCATCCGCAAACCGACTATGATGGCGCTCCTCCAAATTACGTCGAACTTGAACTGCAAATCGTGCCGTTCCTCGCGGCCTTGCTCTATAAGCTTTTCGGCGTCCATGAGATCTTCGGGCGCCTGATCAGTTTGATATTCAGCTTGGGAACAATCGGGCTTGTCGGGTATTTCGCTCGCTTCTTGTTTCAATCGTCCATTGCGGGGCTCGCTGCGGCTCTCGCATTCGCGATTATGCCGGGCAGCATCTACTATGGTCGCTCGTTCATGCCCGATACGACGATGGTATTCTTCTTGACGGCAGCACTCTATTCTTGCGTACGCTGGATGCGGGCGGAGCCGCAAACGGAACTCCGCGCTCTATCGGCGGCCGCCGCACTGAGCGCGACGGCGATCCTCGCCAAACCTGTCGCGATTATAGCTCTGGTGCCGGTCGCCGCGATGATGATCGCGCGTTTCGGAATCAAGGACACGCTACGACGCCCACAAGCCTGGATTTTCCTCATCGCCTCGATCGCTCCATACGAACTCTACGACGCATACCTGCGATCGATCGCTGAATGGCATTGGACCAGCGGTATCACAAGCCGACACGTACTGCCCTCACTCGCAGCGACGTTTACTTCAACGCAAGCGCTCGTCGCCAAATGGCAAGCATTTCTCGCAAGCCTGGGGATGCTTCGCGTGACGATGCTCGGCGAAGGAGCGTTTTGGTTGTCGATACTTTCGATCTTTATTCCGATGCCTGCGAACGCACGGCTCTTGCTCTTCGGCTGGCTCGGTGCCGGAATCGCATATGTCTTCGTCGTCATGACCGTCGAGCCCGTCGACTATTATGCGTATCTCTTTCTCCCCCTCGCCGCCCTCTGGATCGGCGGTGCCGTCGCCATTCTCAGCCCTCGTCTGCCTGCGGTTACATGGCTTCGAAGCACCGTCTCACTCGCGGCACTCATCGCTGCTCTAGCGATTCTGCAATCCAATCGTGCTGCCGTCGCCTCGTATTATTTTTGGAACCCAGGAACCTGGAGCGCCGCTCGCGCGCTTGATAAGACCCTCGCACCAAAGACGCTCATCGTGATGGGCCATCTCGATCCATCGGTTCTCTACTACATCAATCGAAAGGGTTGGGAGGAAGATCCCCGCCTCTGGAGATCCGTCGACGAAGAAAGCGCGATCCACAAAGGCGCTCGTTATTACGTCGCCATCGAACCAAATCGCCTTGCGCGCAATCCCGATTTAAGTGAATATCTCGCCCGCTTTCCCGTAGACAACACCGGACGCTGGCCCGTCTACAACACCGATCCCGCCAAACTCATCCCCACAGCCGACGCCCGTTGGCACATGGATCATCCAAGGTTGCACAAGTCCCTAAAGTAGCGCCGTTCGATTCGTCAAATAGGTACAAGGCCTAAGAGGGTGTTGGACGTT
>DASZHL010000030.1:0-98568 GCA_035937855.1 Vulcanimicrobiaceae bacterium | reverse complement strand
GCCGATCTGGTTTTCCGCGTGTTCAACACCGCACCGTACGCGATCGTCTCCGGCATGCGCGACATGACAACCGTCATCGGGAAGGTCGGTCAAACCGTCGGAGACACCGGCGGAAACGTTCAGGAGTTAGGAGGTAGCGTTCCGGTAGTAGTAGTACATCCTACGCCAAATCCGAGTAATCCAAGTGCTTATACGGACACGACCGTCCACGCATATATTCATTGCGTTAATGTTACGAATCCCTTTGATCCCCAGGACCCACGAGAGAACGATGGGCTTCCATGGGATGGCGTCCAAGGAAAAGCCTATGGGCTCAGCTGCGCCGGTATCCCGGCGAAGCCATTTTTCCCTCTTGCCTCTCCGCAGCCGTGGGTGAACGGATCTGGACAGCATACGTCAGGACAGCTTCCCTGAAATGAGGAACTTAATAGGAAAATATTCCCTGCGGATTTACTCCGAACTCGGCATTCGCCGGGACACATTCGGTTGCTGATGTACCATTAGGACTTCCATTCACGACACCAAGATCTATTCGAAAGGTCGGGTTCGCCATGTTCGTTTCCGAATTCCCTACAAGGAAAAATCTCGCCGTGAACGTATTCCCGGACGCGAATGCAGTTTCTTCACTCCCCACGATTCCCAGAGGACCGAGTACTGAAAACGTGTCTCCTCCCCCAGGAGCCGCCCCGATCCCCAGACCGTAGCTACCAACGTCAGAAAGATTTTCATCATCGTTAATCCCGCGCGAATTGCATCCAGCGTAGTTCCCCGTTTTCGGATTACTGTCACTGTCGATGCCGATCGCAACCCCGAGCTGGGTCGGCAAACTCAGCGTTGTTCCTGGCGGAGGCAATGCCCCCGAAACATTTTGAGCGAAGGTTACGTTCACCGTCAGGTCTTCGTAGGTCCGTGTACCCAAATTGCAATATGTGGGATCTTCCGTGAGGGCCGTCGAGACGTTGGTGACCTGCCACGCTGTTCCCGTCCCCGCGGTCGTGATGCCGACCGGATTGGGATAATTAGTCGTGATCGGCGGAAGCAAATTACACGGCTGCGGCACGAGAGCACCGCCACCGCCTCCACCGCCCGAACACGCGGACAGCAGCGGCATCATGAGCGACACCAGCACGACCAAGACCGAGCCATGAAACGACTTCAGCATCGCGCTACCTTCGGAGCGACCCCCCGGTCCCTCCTTCGCAGCCGAACGATCACTCAGACCGGATAACGACGCACCGTAATCGCCACCTCATCACCCCACTCTTGGAGTACCGAACCGACGATGCACACCGAGACTATCGCGTTTCATTACCGCGCACGCACTCCCGAGGGGCGGCCCGTCAGCGGCATCGTCAAGGCGATCAATAAGATGGCCGCCGTTGAATCCTTGCAGGGCCGCCCGTTGTTCGTCAGCGAGGTCGAGCCCGTCGGGAAGATCCGCCGCCGCGTCTTCGCCTTGCGGGGAATGATACGCGGCTCCGTAACCCGCAGCGTGTTCTTTCGTTCAGTCGCGACGCTCGTCGACGCGGGAATCCCGATCCAACGCGCCTTCGCGGTCATCGCCGAACAAACCGCGGATGCGGGTTTCCGCGAAGCCATTCGCGGCATCGTGTACAGTCTGGAATCGGGAGACTCGCTGAGCATCGCGCTCTCGGCACGCCCCATGGAATTCCCCCCGCTGCACGTCGCGCTGATTCGCGCGGGCGAATCCGGCGGGATGCTCTCACAAGTCCTCAACCGTATCGCCGACTTACTCGAACGCGGGGATTCCGTGCGGAAGAAACTCATCGCGTCGTTGAGCTATCCCGGCATCATCCTCGTCACGGCGATCTCGCTCATCGCGTTCCTCTTCGGGACGATCGTGCCGAACTTCGGTCACATGTACTCGAACGGCAACACCGCGATGCCGCTCAGCACACGCGTGCTGATCTCCGTGGGGCGTCTCCTCAATGAGCCGCGCTTCTGGATGATCGCGGCGTTCGTCGTCGGCGGCCTGCTCCTGGTTCCCACGATTGTCGCGCGCGAACGAACGCTCCGCTCGATTTGGGATTCCATCCGCGTCCGCATCCCGCTCGTCGGAAATATCATTCGTTCCTCGATAACCGCCCGCGTCGCCCGTACGCTCGGCTCGTTATTGAACGCCGGAGTCGGCATCTTGAGCGCCTTGGAACTCACCGCCGACGCGAGCGGCCATACGGAATACGCCGACGCGATGATTTTCATTCGCAATTCAGTCGAAGACGGAGAATCGTTCTCGCAACGCGTGGAGCAATGCGAAATGTTCGATCCGCTCGTCGTGCAATTGGTCCGCGTCGGTGAGGAGTCGGGACGCCTCCCCGAGATGCTGGCGAAGGTCGCCGATCATCACGAACGCGAAGTGGAAACCGCCGTCGCCACGCTCGGAACCGTCATCGAACCCATCCTGATCGGAGTCCTCGGCCTCCTCGTCGGAATAATCGTCTTCTCAATCTTCGCCCCCCTCTACGCAGGCCTGGGACAAGTGAACCCATAGGGTTATTACATACTTGACGAAAGTAGGCGCCTCGCGAAGCGTTTCGCTTCAATACCCGCGACCTCATGGATGGCGGACGCTTTGCTCGCACTCTCAATCCATCCGACGGGAGAGGTTCGCAACAAGGGACCGCTTGGTATAGAGTTTCGATTAGAGTATTGTATAGCGTTTGCGTATGCATTGCAAGGCAGAGCGACCGATGGCTCTATCTCGAAGATTCAATAGCCCGGCTCTTAATCGAGCCGGGCTATTGAATCTATACTATGTCGTCTGCTATACTGAGGCGGTCCAGAGGTTCTTTAACCGGGGCCTGGGGACCGGAGGGGCGGTGCAGTACTGTCGGCGGCGTGAAAGTCCGTTGTTCACCGAGTGCAAGTCTCGGCGTCCCCTCCGCAGAGCAATCGAACAGCTTCATTCTACCATAGATTGAGGCTTTAGGGAAGGTTTGCCATGACGGAAACCGAGAAAATTGCAAGGGTTCGAGCCCATATAAGCTGGATCGGAGAAGAGATTGCGCAGCTCGACAAACAGCGTGCTGCAATTGACGCTGAAGTGCAAGCTCTTCAGCGGATGCGTGAATCTGATGTGAACTGGCTTGACCTTCGAAGTCTAAAATCCGACGAAGTTTCGGTACCACTTGTAGATCATCCGCGTTCCTATTCTTACATCGAAGCCGCTAAGCGCATACTCTCGCCACCTCTGGCGCAACATGCAGAGCCTGTTCAGCTTGTTGCCAACCGAGCGGGTACGAACACTTCGCAAATCTTATTTGAGATTCTACGCGAGGCAAAGCGCCCGATGCACGTTAGCGAGATTTGGAAAGAGGCCGAGCGACGAGGTGCCCATTCTTATGCTCAAAATCCCGAACACAACGCCGATTCAATGATCCGGCAAGCAATGACCCGCATCCCGCAGCTTAGGTCTCACGGGAGCCGGGAGTATTACTGGGAGGAGGAGTGACTCGCCCCCCTTCGGGATTTTCTCAGATGCCGCATTTTATGTATGCTTCTTGGTTGATGGGCATGCAGTATGGTTAGGGTCCCACCATAAAATCGTGAGAACACCTCTATCCATAACTCCCAAGATGCGCTCTTTCCCTGTCAATCGTAGAGATATAACCTCTCCTGCGCCTTGCCAATCATTCTCAAGGCATTTCTGTGCTTCGCGAGATAAATCATCCACCTGAATGGTGTGATTGGATTTCCTGTTTTTCACAAGAATTTCACTCCATGTCATTGATTCAAGTGCTTTCAAGTGTTCAAGAATATGGTGATACGCCTTTCGCTCAATTTCATGCCAACCGTATGGATCAAGCATCCGCATGCGACCAACGCGCCAAGATGGGTAGTTATCGAAATACTTCCCCGGATCGGGTGCGCCCATGCGCACTTCGCGGTCTATAGGCAAAGAACTTCTTGGCCATTTTGGTTTTTTCTTTCTTCCCATTCGTTACTTCAGACTAGAATAAAAGGTTTTCATTGACTCTTTTGTGATAGTTTTATTGGAACGTGCTCCCGGAGACAATGACCCTCGCGCATCCAACCAAGGCTGCTCCGTATGCGTAAGATCACTTAACCACTGAGAAGATTTCCCTCCATAAAAATCAAGTACGGCATCGACTGTTTTACGTGCATCAGCGTCTAGAGATGAAGCGTCTCCATCTACCGTCGTTACAGTAAAGTTCCCCCGATGAGTTTTGTAAACCTCAGGCGAAACTGGGCCATCTGCCCATGCTTCGAGTTCGCTTAGAAATAAAGGGCGCTCGTCCCATACCAAAGACCACGCTTGAGCATAATAAACGAGCTTTTGTAGCTTCATAGCAGGCATTGATCCGCGATTTTTCAAAATATACTCAGCAACATCCAAAACATTCACGCTTATTCTCCTTTCCAAGACATACGAGCGACCGGCCAAGGGAGGCTGCTTCTCTGCGCCAAGACGTTCTTCATTCTCCGCCAATCCGCTGCAAATGACCGCAATCTAGGCAGTTGACGAAAGTAGACACTTGAGGTAAGGTGAGGGTATGGATACGCCTATTCCCGAGACTATGCTGGAGGCGGTTCAGGCCTTCTCGGACCCCCAAGTCGCCCATGACTTCTTCCTCCAGATTCGCTGGCCGGATGGCTTGGTTGCCTGCCCTCGGGCTTGCGGCTCGGTCAAGGTCGCCTATATGCCCAAGCATCGGCGGTGGTATTGTAACGACTGCAAGGGGCAGTTTACCGCAAAAACAGGGACGATCTTTGAGGATTCGCCGATCAGATTCGATAAATGGCTCCCGGCGATTTGGCTCCTCGCAAGCAACCGTAACGGAGTCTCTTCCTGCGAGCTTGCCCGTGCACTGAAAGTTACGCAGAAGACGGCTTGGTTCATGCTGCATCGAATCCGTGAGGCTATGCGGAATGAGTCGTTCGAGCTTATGCGCGGCCCCGTGGAGGCGGATGAGACCTACGTCGGCGGGAAGTACCGCGCCGAGCGAGATCATCATGGACGCGCCAAGCGCAATGGACCGAACTATAACAAGACGACGGTCATGGGGATCGTTCAGCGCAATGGAGGCATTCGAGCGTTCGTGATTCCAAGCACGAAGGGCACCACACTCGCGGAGCGCCTGCGCCAAAATGTCGCCAGAGGCGAAATCGTCTATACTGATTCAGCGGCCGCCTATACGCGATTGTCGGAAGACTACATTCACCATGTCATCAATCATGCGGTCGAGTATGTACGCGGACACGTTCACACGAACAGCATCGAAGGATTCTGGTCGGTGTTCAAGCGCACGTTGAAGGGAACTTACGTCGCACCCCGCCCCAAGCACTTGCAGCGATATGTCGAGGAGCAGGTCTTCCGCTTCAACGAGCGAGAGAATTCGGACGGTTTGCGCTTTGCCAAGGTGACTAACGCCACCTATGGAAAGCGCTTGACATACAAGAAGCTAACGGGAAAATAGCTATGCCCCGCCCTTGGAAATCCGGGAACGGTGGCGGCGTCTATTGGGGACCAAAAGCCGCGCTCAAGCGACCAGCCTGTATGACTCTAATTGGTGCTATTGTCGTTGAATGGTCAGATGCTGAGAGTACTCTGGCGTGGTTCTATAGCATGTTTATTTGCGGGCCAAATATACCGGGTGATCCAATGCATCCTGGCCTTTGGGCTTCTATGGAAACGTTCGATATGGTTTCGAACTTCCGACAAAAGCGTGCAATGCTATTGACTGCGGCAAAACGGCGTTTTCTCTCAAAGGAGGTTCTCGATAAATTCAAGGTATTGCTCCAAGCCCTGCAAGATAGCGGAGATGCCCGCATTGCCATCGCTCATGGTCGATGGGGACTCGACGACAAGCAATATCCTGATTCGCTGGTTTGGACGAGGGGCATTGGCGGCATTGAAGACGCAAAGGTCTATGATGAAGCCGATTTTATTGCGGAATTGGACAAAATTACAAGAGCCTCGGGAAATCTAAGCTCATTCTTTAATAATGAAATTTTTCCCATACTCAAAGCGAGTGCGGAGATCCACGTCAAGCAGATCCGTTCCATCGTTGACGATAGTAAAGACGGAATTTAGAGCCGTCCGAGCCGTGAAATCATCGACCCCGAACTCCTCCCCGATGCCAAAATACCAACGAAGAAACTTTACCGCTTCTTCGTATCGTTTTTGCGCTTCGGTTGCTTCGCCTCTTCCTTCTCGATCTGGTCCTTGGGGACGGCAATCAGACCCTTCACAAACTTCTTCAGGTCGTCCAGGGGGATCAGCGGTCCCAATGACTTTTTGTTCATATTCACCATCATACGGCGGGATCGGCGCGGGGTCCAGGTCTCCCTGTGACATTCTAGTTACTTTCGTCAAGTATGTAATAACCAACCCATAGTCACTCGCCGCCTGGGCTCCTGCGTGGTATCCTTTAGGCATGACTCGCGCCGTCTTACACCAGATCGTCGATCAATTTGCCGGAGACCCAAGTGGATGAGTTCGCGACCCTTTACGCGGCGTATCGCTCCCATGACCGCTTACTCGTGCAGGGTTTGCTTGCCCCAGAAGTCGAACCTGAATCCGACGAGATCGCCGCGCTTGCTGAAGTAACCGAAGAAGACGCCCGCGAAGCCCATCTCCTCGGTAAGGTATTCACCGAACTCGGATTGCACTAGCCGGTGCCTCACAAGGGGCTCATCAGCAAGCGGGCAGATCGGAGGACGACTTTGCAAGGTCGGGTGTTTCGAACGGCTTTAGCCTTATCGATCTGTTTTTTTATTCTCTCCGAAACTGTCGTCGTACGAGGGGAAGACACGGTATCGAATGTCTATGCCTCATTGAGAACATCAGTAGCCCTTGTCATCGCATCAAAAGATAAAACGGTTCGTTCAACTGGTACTGCGTTTTGTGTATATTCCGACGATCATCGGTCGATTTTCCTGACAAACCACCATGTCATCGACGGCGCGGATACGGTTACGGTTCTCCTTCAGGAGCCGCATCAGTTTGTCGGGCAGGCCAGAATCTTGCGTATCGGAAGTGGAGGAATTGATGCTGCATTGCTGGAGATTTCATTCGCAAATGTTCCGGCTCTATCCGTAACAACCGTTATCCCACCTGAAGGGACAAGGATCGCTGTCGCAGGCTATCCGCGAACTCAAGTCGAGTTTGGGGTAATAGGACTTGGATTAACCCCATCGCTCCATGTCGGCACAGTAAATGCGCTTCCGGGGTATGGCACTTTTATTCAATTTGATGCGCAGATCGAGCCGGGGAATAGCGGAGGCCCTCTCTTCGATGCGTCCACCGGAGTTGTTTATGGCGTTGTCACCTTCAAGGTTGGAAGCCACGAGAGTAATCTTGCGATATCCATCGGTAATCTCATCGGCTTTACAAGGAACGCACATGTCTCTTTGAACCTGGTTGATGGACAGCAAGTTAGCGTAGCTGGCAATACGCCATCATCGGCCTTTCCAACATCTTCACCTACACCATCTTGGGATGTTATAGCATGCGGGAATGCTTTATCGGACTTCTGGACAGCTTTCAATTCGTGGAACGACTCATATAATCGCTATGCGGAGTCGACTGGAAAAACGGCTGGAGCCGGATTCATGGTCGGATACGAAATTAAGGCTATTAATTCGGTAATAAAAGATGAGGAACCCAAGGTGATGAACGCAGAAGACGAAATGGAAAAAAGTGGTGCACCAATAGCGAAAGCGGTGACAGAGATTGTGCTTCACCTCAGAACTGCGGATAATTACGCGCAGCAGTGGTCATATTCACGTGAGCGCGTCTACCTTGCAATCGTTGCACAACAGCAACCGCCGCCTATCGACGTTGATGCGTTTGAGAGAACTCGATCCGAAATGGATGCAATGAACTCTGCGGTATCTAATCTGAGGTATGCTCGCTGCGATAGATTTTAATGCTCGAAGCGACTCTCACACGCGGTCGTGCTTGTGGTCGACGATGAAGGTCAGCTATTATGCAATATGCCTGCACCTTCAAAGCGCAAGGTCATTTAACTGTTGGTGTGGTGACGTATTTGCTTGAACTGTCCCTCCAGGGGATAGGTGGAGCATGGTTGACAAAATCCAACCTTAATTTCGCCGAAAATCGTGTATTCGGGCTCCAGTCCCTTGTGGGGAGAAATGCCTTCTTGACTTTCCCCTCCCAATGGTTTACATTTTACTAAGTGAAATATGTTTTGTCAACCAGAACGGCGGAGGTCGGTATGTTTGGAGAGCGACTCAAATTGGCTCGCAAGCGCGCCAGCTTCTCTTTGCGCGAACTCGCGAGCTGCCTTGACAACCAGATCAGCGCCCAGGCCATCGGCAAATACGAGAGCGGCCAGATGTTCCCAAGTTCCGGAGTTTTGGTGGCCTTGGGAAAGGCGCTTGATGTTGACCTGGAGTTCCTAACCAGCACTCAGGTAGCCGGACTGTGCGGCGTGGAATTTCGACGGGACGCCGCCATCAAGGTCAAAGACGGCGCCCGCGTGGAAGCCGCCGTCATTGACTGCATCGAACGTTATCTCGCTATCGAAGCCGTCCTCGACTTGCCGAGCGAAAAGCATGACTTGGCCGATCGAAAAGCGACGGTGGTTTCGTCGATGGAGGAGGCCGAAGAGGTCGCCGAGGGATTGCGTACCGAGTGGAAGCTTGGCCAAGATCCGATCCCCGGCATCGCTCGGCTCCTAGAAGAAAAGGGCATCAAGGTGCTCGCCCTTGACATGCCGCCAAAATTCTCGGGACTCACCTGCGAAGTGAAGCGTCCGGGTGGTCAACCTTCCCTCCCTGTCATTGTCGTCAGCGCCGCATTCAGTGTCGAACGCCGGCGCTTTACCGAGTGTCATGAACTCGGCCACCGGGTGATCAGCGATAGCAAAAGCGGGTTAGACCATGAGAAGGTGATGCACCGCTTCGCGTCCGCATTTCTCATGCCCGCCGAGCGTATCCGCGCGGAATTCGGTACCTCTCGGCACGCACTCGCGTATGAGGAGATTCGACGCGTCAAACATTTCTACGGCGTTTCGGCGGCAGCGCTTATTGTGCGTCTGCGCGATCTCGGAGTGATTCGCGAAGGCTATATGACCTATATCTTTCAAACGCAGGGCAGAACGTGGCGCACGATCGAGCCCGATCCCATCGACCCCAACGGAGAGATGGCCCACGCTGAAACACCGGAACGCTTTGAACGCCTCGTCTATCGTGCTTTGGCCGAACAATTGATCGCTCTGCCGAAAGCCTCGACGCTCTTGCGCAAGCCGGTCCACGACGTTGAAATCGCCATTCGGGGGCCGATCCTTGCCGATGCGCATTATAGTCAATGATACGTCATGCTTGATCGACCTGAGGAAAGCAGGGCTGCTCGAAGCGACCCTGCTTCTTCCATTTACGTTTCAAATCGCACTTCCACTCCTTCATTCGGAGTTGCTTGATTTTTCTCAAGCGGAATTCGAGGATCTAAAGGCGCGAGGTCTGGTCGTCGTCGATCTTCCGCCGGAACGCGTCCAGCGAGCATTGGCTTTTCGCTCGCATTATCCAGGCCTTTCATTGAACGACTGCTTGAGCATGTCTCTCGCCGAAGGGTACGATGACGCCATCCTCCTCACAGGCGACCAGCATCTCCGGATGCGCGCACAACAAATCGGAATGGAAGTCCACGGCGTCCTATGGGTCAGCGACCAATTGGAAGAGAGTGGCCATGTCGCCTATGCTGCGCTCCTGGACGCCTTGCTCCGCCTCCAAGATGATCCAGTAGTGTTTCTCCCCGAAGGCGAACTTCGTGAACGCATCAAGCGCCTTCGACGCAAACTTGGCCAAAGCTAAAGCCCGTTTACAAACTCAATTTCCCGCTCGAACGAACACATCCCAGAACCAAGGCCTTTTCGGCGATGTCGCCCACATCGTCCATGCGGTGCTCGAATCCTCGGCGACCATCCATGCCAACGTCGTGAAAAAACTTACCTAGGAACACGTCTCAACCAGGCATCAGGGGCGTACCTGGAGTGCGCCACCGAATATCCCTTCCACCTCCACGGCATTTGAGGTATACTGCTTACATGGAGCTGCCCGATCATCGCTTGACGCCTGAGGAGTTCCTCGAGCTTGAAGCCAAATCAGAAGAACGTTTAGAATACATAAACGGCTTCGCCGTTGCACAGAACCTCCCGTCGGATAATCATGCGGCAATCTCTTTGAATCTCACTGGATGGCTCAATCCCATTGTTAAGGCCAAAGGGTGCGTTCTTAGACCGGGAACTGCGAAAGTCATAACGCGGAACGGGGATCGTATGATTCCCGACCTCGTCGTCACCTGTGATGAGCGCGACCTAACCAATCTTCGCGCCAATTTCGGCAAAGATGAACCTACCTTTTGCTATCCGTGGCTCATAATTGAGATTTTATCGCCATCGACAGCGGAATACGACCGAACTGATAAATTCGACGCCTACCGTATTATTGAAGAACTAACACACTATGTCCTGATTAACTCGGAGCGGCGAGACATGCGCGTCTTTGAGCGTCTTCCAGATGGCAGCTTTAAGTCACGAGCACCAGTACAGCGGCTGATTCTCCCTACCCTGGGCGAGCATAGCATGTCGATCGACGAAGTGTACATGGATACGCACATTCGGCGACTCGAGGAAGTACGTAGCCAACGCATTTGACCTATATCTTGCAGCAAGCTTTGGAAGTCGCCCCACGCTATGCGTGCCGACGCGAATAAGCTGTTACCTTCGGAGAGCGGTGCCCCATCACTCGGACTTCCGCACACTGGATCAGTGTTTGCCACAGGCAATCGCCGAGGCCGAAGAGCAACTCCACTCGCGCAGCATGATCCCGATACGCCACAGCGCATCGACGCGCGCGATGTCGCACGCATCCCACTTTCGCAAATAACGTAACCAATTACGCAAATCGCGTAAAAAGGCAAGCCCCCAGTCTCGCCCGTGCTTTTGGTCACACTCAATTTCCCGTTCGAATGAACACATCCCAGAACCAAACTCCCCAAACTCCTACCGCGGCGGAGTAAAGGCAGAGCGCTGCGCCCCAATGGGGCATGCGGTCACGGACGGCATACGCCATCAGGATGAAGAGGAAGGGCTCGAAATCCAGCGCGTGGCGCATGCCGAATTGATACCATCCGTTGAGATAGTATGAAAAATTTGGCAGAGCGATAAGGATGATGCAGGTCCACAGTGCGAACTTCAGCCGGCGCGGCACTTGAGAAAAGAACGCGAGAACGAGGGCGGGGCTGGTGAAGGGCAACGCGATCCCGTTCATATCGACCTTGAAATACGGCGGCATGGGTAACTGCATATATTCGAAAAACTCGGGCGGACGCATGAAATACGAGTAGAGTTGATACGGCACGTAACTCAGACGAAAGGGAGATCCCGTCGGCTGTCCCCACGGATCCTGGTGATAGAAATTGGTATAGCCGATGTCGTACGGCAAGCCCCAACGAAGCTCGTTGTACACCACCCACAGCAGCGTTCCGACTCCGACCGTGAGCGCGAAACCCCGCAAACACCGCCAATCCAGACGACGATCCTCGGAATACCATCCGCCGCTCGCGAGAATGTAGGCGAAGAACGGCAACGCGAGCAACATCGTGAAACGCGTTTCCGCGGCGCAGCAAACATAGAGCGCGACGAGCCAACCCCGCCTTTCAGCTTAGAGCCGGGATGGGGGCAAGGAACGCTCTCGTCTGCCGGTCATTGTAGCATTCTATTGGTCGCCCAGGGTAGTCGAAACCGGGATTCCCGATATGAACCTCCTTCATGAATCGCCGCCGGATGATTCCGGCAGTTCTCCGGGCTTTTGGCACGCCAAGCCGTCAGCGCGACGTGGGTAGTGGTTCCTTTTGGATCTCCTGACTACTAGGCACCCACGAAATCAAGAAAGCGCCGGCCCAGACGGCCGACGCTTCTTGGTCTTCTTAGGCCCCACTCAGCAATTTGTCATATGCCGCCGGGGCCACTGTCCTGGCTTTCCCAGGGGTGACGCCTACAGTATACCACAGACAGCAAGCATTAGACCCCCGGGGCCAACCGGCCAAGGCCGAGGCTGTGCAGCACAGCCTGACGCACTTTTCGCAAATGTGCAACGGTTAACGCCACGGTTGGAAGGTATTCGTACTTTCGCGGGATAGGATTGCCGCTTGCGTCAAGAACCGGAATCCGCACGCGATCAAGCCGACCGAACCTCACATGGGCGATCAAGTCTGCCTTTACCCAGACTTCCGGCACGACGAGCGCTATGGGCGCACCGCGATTTGGCGGCGAAATGATAATGACGCGACGTAGCTTGACGATTTCGGGCTCGACGTAGCCAGAGAAATCGCACATATAGATATCACCCGGTTTCGGGATGATTCCCGGAAATAAAGGCATACGTGCAGCTTAAGCGGCCAGGCCGCCGCACATGGAGTCGCGTAAATTTGCCAGAGCGAAGAAGATGCGGACGCGGTCCCCAAGCGGCCAGCGGTTCATAATCCGCATTATGCTTGAGCGACGACTGTAGGTCAACTAGAAATGTGCGAAAGTTCGCACTTGCGCATTTTTACATTCGGCTGTACCATTGCAACGGAACACTCAGCGGTACGACCTATTCCGCAAACACCTCGTCAAAATACGGTCCATTTTATCGCCAAGCGCGATGGTGGACGGTTGGGGCGACATAGCACCAATGGAATGACGGGCACACGATTGACGTTAAAATTGTCGATTACAACTGAGGAGATTTCCATTCGGATTGCAGGTTGGAAGACGGTATGCCCAACCGTTGCGGCAGTTCCGAGGCACACCATGACTTTTCAGGCTGTACGAGCAGCGCCGCTGGCATTCCCTGGCGAGTCTTGGGTAGCAGGGCATCGAGTGGCCTCATATTACGCAAATAGCGTAATCAATAACGCAAATTGCGTAAAAGGCAAGGTCCCAGCCTCACCCATTCTAAATCGAGTCGCTCGACCTAACAGCATGAAATGCATTTATTCATCCTCCTCCATCTCATTCGCCCACAGGCCAATGTGCCGGCAAATGCCTTGGCTGCGCTCTAATCCCCCGCTCGAATGAACACATCCCAGAACCAAACTCCCCAAACTCCCACGGCGGCGGAGTAAGCGCAGAGCAACGCTCCCCAATGGGGCATGCGTTCGCGGACGGCATACGCCATCAGAACGAAGAGGAAGGGCTCGAAATCCAGCGCGTGGCGCATGCCGAATTGATACCATCCGTTGAGATAGTACGCAAAATTCGGCAGAGCGATAAGAATGATACAGGTCCACAGTGCGACCTTCAGACGCTGCGGTATTTGGGAAAAGAACACGAGAATGAGGGCGGGGCTGGTGAAAGGCAATGCGATCCCGTTCATATTGACCTTGAAATACGGTGGGATGGGTAACTGCTTATATTCGACAAAATCAGGAGGACGCATGAAATACGAGTAAAGTTGATACGGCACGTAACTCAGGCGGAAGGGAGATCCCGTCGTCTGTCCCCACGTATCCTGCCGATAGAAATTGGTATAGCCGATGTCGTACGGCAAGCCCCAACGAAGCTCGTTGTATACCACCCAAAGCAGCGTTCCGACTCCGACCGTGAGCGTGAAACCCCGCAAACTACGCCAATTCAGATGATGATCCTCGGAATACCATCCGCCGCTCGCGAGAATGTAAGCGAAAAACGGCAACGCGAGCAACAACGTGAAACGCGTTTCCGCGGCACAGCAAGCATAGAGTGCGACAAGCCAACCTCGCCTTCGGCCCAGCAGCTCCAGCAACGCCAGAAAGACGAACACCACGACGACGACGTGCGCGAAGAACCAGACGTCGCCCAACTCCGCGCACCACCAGAGATCCGTTCCCGCGAGAAGAAAGAGCGTCAACCACAAGCGCGGTCCGCGTTTGACGCCCAAGCGCACACAAATATACCACCCCAACGTCGTCGCAACTGCACCGAAGAAAATCGAGGCGAGCGTTTGATTCGCATTCTCGACACCGAAGATCATGACCAGGGGCATGACCAGCAAAGCCGGGAACGGTCCTTCAATGATGTAGTGTTTTCCATGATACACCAGCGCATCGATCCAGACGTCAGGCTTGGGAATCCAGACACGGCCATTGAGCAGAGCATTTGCTAAGAGGACGTCGTTATTGTAGAACGTCGATCGAATTTTCCCCGATTGGATCCAATTTATTGTATCGGTTATACTGAATTCATTATGCATCGCCGAGACGGTGATCGCGATCAAGGAAATGAGCGCGACAACAATGCACTCAAACACAAGCCCTCGCGTCCAGCGAGTAGGAGCATACAGATCAGCCTTCATATCGTCCTCATGCGCGATAATAAGTGTGCCAGAACCAGACGCCCCACGCACCGACGAGCATGGAATATCCGATGAGTATGAGACCCCAGACGGGAATCCGCCGGCGCGCACCCAAGGCGATTAAGGCCACGGAGAACGCTTCAAAGTCGAGCGCGTGACGCATGCCGAATTGCGCGAAACCGTTGACGTAGTAGAGGAACGAGGGCGCCGCAGCCAGCAGCATCGCCGCCCAACACATGAGCACGAATCGCACGGGTTTGTGTGCGCGCAGCATTAAAATCAGCGCCGGGCTCGTCCAGGTCAGAGCCATTCCCATTTCCGACGGCACGACGTAGGGAAAGTGCGACATAAACGATGGTTTTCGCAGGAAAAACGACTCGAATTCCATGCGGAAATAGCGCAACTGAAATGGGGAACCTATCGGCGAACCCGCGTCGTCATGGTGGTACCACGCCGTATATCCCACATCGTACGGAAGCCCCCAGCGCGCAAGATTATATCCCATCCAAACGAGGGCAAACGGAATGAGCGTTCCGACAAAACTCAACAGCACCCGACGACGATTTTCCGGCGGCGCCTCGAAATACAAGAAGAGCGCATAGACGGGTAACGCGGTCACGAGTGAGAAACGTGAGAAGCTCGCGCAGATCCCGAAAATCGCGATCAGCCAAACGCGTTTGGCACCGGCAAGTTCGACGAGCGCGAGCATCGTGAATGCGAGTGCGGACAGGTGAGCGAGAAACCAGACATCACCGTAGGAAGCGCACCACGCCAGATCCGTGCCGAAAAATAAGAAACCGCAGATCCACGCTCGTGTAAGCCGACTGCAACCAACGCGTCGAGCGAATTCCCAAGCCGCTCCAACCGCAATCGCGACAAACACCGGCGCAAGATAGGTCTCATTGGCGTGGTTTCCAAAGATCGCAACCGCGGGGATCATCAACACCGCAGGCAGCGGCCCTTCGATGACGTAGCGCAGACCATGATACAGCAATGCGTCGCTACTCTCCCCCGGCCAATTGATCCAGACATGGCCGTGGAGAAACGCATCAGCAAGGAGAACGTAATTGTCGTACGGCGTCCAGGCCAGACCGCTCAGCATGGCCGCGACGATTCCCGCTATCACGCCGACGATGAGCGATCCTCTCATCGGCGGTACCAATAAAGGATCACCGTATCCAGGTCGACCGCTCTCACGCGTACGAAATGCGGGTCCAGGCGTTCGAGCGGACTCGCCGAAACGGCAAATACCGGCAGCCGGGCGCTCCACGAGGGCAGATACGGCAGATCCTCACCGACCCATGCGGTCTCGACGATGCGTCGTCCCAGTGCTCGATCCACATAGCTCGTATATGCCAACGGAGTCGCATAGGGCCAGGCGGCGATCACGATCGCATTGTCGGGCGTGGAAGCGCGCACCCACTGAACATATTGCTCGGCACGGTCATCTGTCCGTTGAGAAAGCATGCCGCGATTATTCAAGCCGATTACCAATGCCGACGCGATCATGACGACTCCGGCACAGGCGCAAGCGATCCTTGGGTTGGAGATCGTTAGGCGAGCCAGCGTCTCGGCCCCGAACGCCGCCGCGACGATCGTGATCCAGATCGGAAGAATCAAATATCGGTCGACATCGGATTCAGCGCGAAAGCTAAAGGCGAACAGGACGGCGCCGCTTCCGGCGATGAGCAGACCGATCGATCGCCAGGGCATTGGACGAGCCAGCATCATGATTCCGAAAAACGCGAATGCCAAACTCAGGAAGCCGATCTGCTCGCCGACCACATGGCTGAATTGAAACGCTCGCATCCCGTAGTTCTTCACGTCAACGAGCGCCCCGAGCGTCGTTCCGCCCGCGCTGAAGTCGCTGCCCATTACCTCATGCCGAAAGCCGTCCAGCGTTGAGGGATGATCGTAATCCCAAAACGGCCTTCCCGCTCCGACCCCAAGGCTAAGCGTCGGATCGAGCCGTTGCGCCGAGACCTCCGCACTTCGCAGCGGAAGGTACAGATACAGCATAAGAGAGGCAAGCACCAAGGCAACGGCGATAGCGCCGGCACGGAACCCGACCGCACGCAAGCGACGCGCTCCGATCACGAGGAGTCCGGGAAGCACAAAGAGCACGACGGGATGCGTCGCTAAGCCAAGGCCCAGCGCGGCCGCCGATGCGAGCAGATTCCTCACCGATCCGTCACGCTCAAAACGCAAAGCAAAGAGCAAACTCGCCGCGCCAAGGGCGACCGCGAGCGCATGCACCTCGGCCCGAGATCCATGCGCCCAAACGATCCCGCTGAAAGCGAAGAGCCACGCTGCGCCCAAGGCCACGGCCCCGGAGACGCCGCACTCGCGGGCAGCCGCGTACAAACACCACGAAGCCGACGCCATCGCGACTGCGGAGAGCAGGCCGATCCGCCAAGCAACGCTTGAAATCGGGATGCCGTGAGCGAACAGCCAACCCAGGAGCACGAAAAGCGGGAAGCCCGTCGGATGTGCGATGCCTAAAATGGCCGGCACAGTCTGCATCTCACCCGTATCCCAAAATGCAACGTGCGGCGAAAGCGAGGAGACGTAAAGGGCAAGCGGAACAACGAACGCTCCCCAGGCGAGAAAGGTCGAGGAAAGTGCTTGCATGCGAGACATCAACTTCCGCAGATTAGAAGAATGACTGAGCCACGCCCTTCAACCTCGCGCGTTATCGTTGCCGAGCCTTTCGCCGAGAGCGGTCTCGCGGTCTTGCGCGAGCATGGGATCGAGGTAGTCTCGTGCATCGGAAAACCGCGCGAAGCGCTCTGCGCCGCGCTTGCCGAAGCTGACGGCCTGATCGTTCGCTCGGAAACACGGGTCGACCGCGACCTTCTGCGTGCCGGCCCTCGCTTGTCGGTCGTGGCACGAGCCGGAGTCGGCGTCGACGCGATCGACGTCGAAGCTGCTACCTCCGCCGGGATCGTCGTGCTCAACACTCCCGGCGCAAACATGCTCGCGGCAACGGAGCAAACGTTCGCACTCATGCTTGGTTTAGTTCGGCATCTCCCGGCCGCGAACGCCTCCTTGCGCGCCAATATCTGGGATCGCAAACCATTCATCGGAACCGAACTCCACGGAAAAACCCTCGGCATCATCGGCCTTGGGCGTATCGGAAGCTCCGTGGCCGTGCGCGCATCGGCCTTCGGCATGAAGCTGCTCGCCCACGATCCCTTCATCTCCCGTTCGCGGGCCGAATCATTCAATGCCGAACTGATCTCCCTAGAGGAGCTTCTCGGGCGTTCCGACATCGTAACCTTGCACGTGCCTCTCAACGCCCAGACCCTGGGGATGATCGACGCTGAAAAACTCGCTCTCCTCCGGCCCCACGCGCGTCTCATTAATTGCGCGCGCGGCGGCGTCATCGACGAAGCCGCACTGCTGGCCGCGCTCGACGCCGGAGTTCTGGCGGGAGCGGCGATCGACGTCGTCGCCAAGGAACCCCCGCCGGCCGGCGGAACGGGTTCTCGCCTACACCAACATCCGAAAGTCGTCGCGAGCCCTCATCTCGGCGGATCGACGCATGAGGCGCTCGAACGAATCGCCGTCGATCTCGCTCGTGACGTCGCGAGCGTTCTGCTCGGCGGAACCGCGAACGCGGCGGTCAACGCACCCATCGGCGATGGCGCCGATGCCGACCGCTTACGTCCTTTCGTCGATGTGGCGTACCGTATCGGCCGCCTGTATCCGCAGATCGCTCGCGCATCCCAATCGCTGCCCGAATTCTCGATGGTCCTCGAAGGCGCGATCGCCGATCTTCCGGCCGACGCGCTAGTCACCGCGTTCCTCACCGGCCTGCTCCAGCAAACGACGGATCGGCGCGTCTCGATCGTGAACTCCCGTTCGATCGCAACGGAGCTTGGGATACGAATCGAGGCGCGCGGCGTTCCCCAAGCTGAACTCGCTGCGTCCGAGCTTCGGGTCATCGGCGGCGAAATCTCGATCGTCGGCACGCACGCTTACGGCGGCACGCGTCTACTCGCGATCGATGATTATGAGATCGACGCCGTGCCCGCCGGCGCGATGTTGCTAACGAAGCACCGCGACGTTCCCGGAATGATTGGGAAAGTCGGAACGATCCTCGGTGAGGCGCAGATCAACATCTCGGCGATGCAGGTTTCTCGCGCGCATGAAGGCGGCAGCGCGATCATGATTCTTTCGACCGACCGCCGTGCCGACGCGGCGACGATCGAACGCATCCGCGGAGTCGCCGGCATCGATAGCGTGCGCGCGGTCGAACTGCCGGCGATTCCCAACGGCCGGTGATCCATCTCGCGCGCCACGGCGAGACGACGTGGAATATCGAGGGCCGCTATCAAGGCCGACTGGAGTCGCCTCTCTCTCCGCTCGGCATCCGTCAAGGTGAGGCGCTCGCGAATTCCTACGCCGAACGAATCCGTCGCGGAGAGCGTGTGCCGACGCGTGTGATTTCCAGCCCTCAAAGCCGTTGCGTGGAAACCGCGAGGTTTTCCGCGCGTGTGCTCGGGCTGCGCGTCGAAACCGATGAGCGAATCGTCGAGATCGGTCATGGCACATGGGAAGGCCGCCTGCGGGAGGAGATCGCAAAAAACGATCCTCAGCGTTATCGTGCCTGGCGCGAAGATCCGGCACATGTGGCTTTCGACGGCGGAGAATGCCTCGCAGACGTCGATCGGCGTTGGCGCGAATTCGCCGCATCACTGACAGGCACACCAGACGACATCCTCATCGTCACGCATGACGCCGTCGTCCGCATCGCCTTGCTCGCAGCCGAAGAACGGGCGTTCGGTGATTTCCGGAAACCCAAAGTCGAAAACGGCGCCTACGCGCGCTTGGAACCCAATCGTGACGAGTGGACGATGGTCGAGGAATGCGTCACGAGACATTTGCACGACCTCCGCGCTGATGTCACGGGACAAGCGCTTTAGACCGGCGTGAGCAGGTTACTGCCATCCATTAAAACGGCGACTCGCTTCTGAGAGACGGGACCTCGCGAAAAAAGAAAGCCCGCCATTGCAAGCAATTGACGGGGTTGGTGCTGTCAATCATCCACCAATTTCCCAGGTTTGTCAAGTTAGAGCCGATTGCAAAGTGATGAAGACAGCGTTGCCTGTCCCCTAGTGAGGGCGAACGGAAAATTTGGTCGTCAATGACGGAACAAGAAGTCTAAGTTCCTCTGGATACGGCCTCCGACTATTTGATCACCGCTGTCCGCAGTTCCCTCGGACATCCGGCCAACGAGGAGTCATATCGGGCAATGCGGGGGGGCGGGTCACTCTATTGCCTCACTCCCATCGGAATACCAAATATGCGTTACCGTGTAATGTACAACCGTTCTTTCAATTGTCGTTGCGCGAGCGTGATCGCCCTCAAAACTTATGGGGTTATGATCGATATGTATAATCATTCTGCTCCCAGGAGAAAGGAGTTCATTGCCACTCAGTTGCCCACGAAATATCTCGTCGCCGCCTGCATTCGCTAGCCCCCTGTGTCAAGATGAGTTGGTACCAGGGCTTCTCGAAACCTTATGTACACGAGGGGCGAGTAACAGGAGGACGCGCACGGGAAGCATAAGGAGCCCCCCTTGCCGTGTTACGATAATCGTGTTACAATCACCGCATGGCATTGTCCGACACACTCTCCGTCCGATTGAACCGCCAGACCCGCCGCATTCTCGCCGAAGCCGCGCCCACACACGACGCCGCCGGGGCATCCGCGCTCGCTCGGGATATTCTTGAACAATGGGCGGCCGACACGCTCGCCAAGCAAACCCACGCCGATATTGAGAGAGCAGCCGCCTACCTCCGCACGCATCCGGAGGGTTGGGATGATGATCCCGCCGCCTACTTTCCCGGCATCTCCCCGAAGTGACAGCCGGCTCCATCGTCACCGTCGATTGGCGCGATGCGTTTCCCGGCTCTGGAGAGCCGAATAAGCTGCGGCCTGGCATCGTCGTTAGCTCACCGCGTTTTTTTGGCAGCGGCCTACCCTTCGAGATAATCGTTCCGCTCACTGGGGAAGCGGAACTCGCCATCACGGGCGCCTCGGTCCTCATTACGCCGACTCCAAAAAACGGCTGCACCAAGCCATGCTACGCGTTGGCTTGGAACGTGCAGGCCGTACCACATGTACGCTTGACGGAAACGCCTTCGTCTATAACCATCGCCGAACTTGCTCGCATCCGCGAACTCATCGCCGCCTGTATTGATTTCGCCTGATACACGTTCGCCGAACAAGGTCGGCGCGGGGCGGGTTGAATCGACCCTCAGGAGCCCTTATAGTGTGCGAATGGAACGCGATCATGTCTTAACCTTTGCGGGCTCGACGCCGATTAGCCTTGCTAATCGGTTCCACCACAATGCCCATGCTTGATCGCATCCGAAGACTATGGTTTTCGCTGCTGCACACCATGCGTCCGCAGCAACGAACAAACCCCATCCGGAAGGCATTCTTTAAGACATTCTTTGCATTTATAATCTCGTCGTCCTGCTTGGTTAAACGATGCTGGCGAGCCTTTCCGGCTTTCATCGCACGGCTAATTTCACTTGTCGCAATAGCGTACGTCGCATATTTTTTCATTCCACAAATACATAATCCGCCGACGATCATTGATGATATATCCGTTCCGAAGGCCTTCGAAGAGAATGGGTTCACTGCGACTGTCGCGTCGGAGCGGCTTCAAGATGCCATCAACTCGATCGTCACGGAAGCCGCCATTTCACCAGGAATGTCGATTACGGAAATGGCATACCTGAGGGATTCAGCAACTTTTGTTTCAAACTATGACCTGGAGCGAGAGCGTCCGAACATTATAGTTCCGGGTGTAGGATTTTCCACGGAAAGCATAGCTTCGCTTATCGCTTTCCTGGTTCATGCTCATCGTTTTTCGGGCGAAATTGTCGCAATGCCCGGAAAGCGTCTTTCCCTCACATTGCGCCAAGATGGGAAGGCGTTCGGGACGCTCATTTCTGGGCCCGTAATGTCCCCTGACGAATTATTAAAGACGGGGGCTCGTGAAATTCTCGAACAGCAGCGTCCGAGCATTCTAGCAGACATTTTGAGGCTAGAGGGCAAGCGCGATGAGGCTTTCGCGGAAGACCGCAAGGCTATTCAGATCAATCCGAGCGATGCGTTCGCACACGACGGTCTCGGAATCGACCTTGACGGGATGGGGAAGCGCAATGAGGCGACCGCTGAATATCGCGAAAGCCTCCGCCTAGATCCACACAATGCGTCCGCTCACAATGGTCTCGGCATCATCTTGCAGGAAGAGGGCAAGCGCGATGAGGCTATCGCCGAGTTCCGTAATGGCATTCGCCTCGATCCACACTATGCGCCACCGCACTATAATCTCGGCAACCTTTTGAGGGACGAGGGAAAACGCGATGAAGCTATCGCGGAATACCACGAAACCCTCCGACTCGAAACTCGCCATGCTCCGGTTTATAACAATCTCGGCGCAGTCTTGTACGAGGAGGGTAAGCGCGATGAGGCTACCGCGGAGTTCCGCGAAGCGATCCGACTCGATCCGCACTACGCGGTCCCGCACCACAATCTCGGCATTGTCCTGAGGGACAAGGGCAGGCGCGATGAGGCTACCGCAGAATTCCGCGATGCCATCCGACTCGATCCGCACTATGCACCCGCGCACTATAATCTCGGTAATACCTTGATGGACGAGGGCAAGCGCGATGAGGCTATTGCTGAGTTCCGCGAAACCGTCCGGCTTGCTCCGTACTACGCGCCGACGCACAACAAACTCGGCATCCTCTTGGACGAAGAAGGTAAGCACGATGAGGCTCTCGTGGAGTATCGCGAGGCTCGCAAACTCCGCAGTAACGCCTTGCCGAAATAGAACGCCAGGATAGGGTTCGGAGCCCTGGTCGTTACGCCGCCTTCGTCTTCTTACGAGGACGGGCGCTTTTTCTTGCCTTGCGGGACGGATGCACGGACGGTTCGATGTTGCCAAAGCCTTCAAGCTCAACAGGATCGCCGTCCGGAAAGCGGGCTGTGATGCAGAGTTCTCCCCCTGCTGCCTCAATGAAACGCCGCAGAGTGCTGACGTAGAGATCGGCGCGACGTTCCATGCGCGAAACGCCGGCCTGGTCTGTTTCCAACGCTTCCGCGAGTTGCGCCTGTGAAAGATGGCGCGCGCGACGCAGTTCGTCTAACTTCATCCGCTCTACGATCTCTTGCGCTTTACGGCTGCTCGCTTCGAGTTGCCCAGGCGTAAGTTTTGATCGACCGCGAATGTCGCTCCACTTTTGGTGTCCGCTCATGACGTCTCTCCTATCTCTCGAAGGTACTCGTCGAACAAATCATCCGCTTGTGGGATCATGCGTTCGTAGAAGCGATCGTCTCCCGTTTTATCTCCGGCAATGAGGAGAATCGCGACTCGACGCGGGTCGAAAGCGAAGAAAATGCGTAGCGGCTTGCCGCCGGATTGCGTCCGCAACTCCTTCATGTTTTTGTGCCTTGAGCGTTTGATGTGATCGACATGGGGACGACCAAGAGCCGGGCCGCGAAGTTCCAGGACGCCTACGCTCAGGTCGACAGCTATCTGATCACTTAAGGGGAGCGCGAGATACCATTCCTTGAGCTGGTCGGTCGCCTCGATATCCCATGTCACAAAAGACATTATGCCATAGAGAACATGGAGAAGTCAAGCGTGTGAGTCCGTTTGCGGGCTCACACCGAGGGCTGGACTGACGACCCCACCGCCTTCTTTCCCAACACGTCCGCCGGACGCCAGGGAATCAGGAATCCCATCGCTGAACTCACGTAGCTCGCTCAGAATCCGGGAAGCCGGTTGAAATCCGGCACGGTCGCGCCACTGTAAACGGGGAGCCGCCGAAGCATCACTGTCGCTCAGATGGGAAGATGCTCGGCACACGACGATGATCCGTAAGTCAGGATACCGGACGAGCGTATCGACTACTCTTCGCGATTGAGAGGCATCACCCATGATCGGACAAGCTGCATTCAAAGCCTCGACGATTGAGGCATTCAAGCCGGAACCGCTTCCATTGCGCGAAGTGCTTCCCTGGCTGCTCTTCGTCGGGCTCGTAGCGATCCTCGTCTTGTACTTCGTCGGTGCCGAAGAAGGCGCGACATCTCTTGTGCGGGGGATGGCCGTTCACGAATTCGTCCACGACGGTCGTCACCTGCTCGGCTTCCCCTGCCATTAAGCGACGAGCATCGCGTGATTCGTTCTTTCTTGATCCGCGGGATGCTTTGCGGCATCGTCGCGGGAATTCTCGCATTTATCTTCGCCCATCAGTTCGGTGAGCCGTCGATCAATCGCGCAATCGCCTTCGAAACCCAGATGCGAATTGCATCCGGAAAACCACCCGAACCTGAAATGTTCAGCCGTGCAATCCAAAGCGGGATCGGACTCTTCACTGCGGTCGTAGCGGTCGGCGCCGCGCTTGGTGGATTTTTCGCGCTCGGATGTGCAGTCGCTTACGGGCGTCTCGGATCGCTTGGGGTTCGCAGCATTGCGGCGTTGCTGGCTGCTGCGGCATTCGTAAGCCTTGAACTCGTCCCGAGTTTGAAATATCCGGCCAATCCGCCATCGATTGGTTTGCCGAATACGATCGGTTTGCGAACGGAGTTGTTTTTCTCCATGATCGCCATTTCGATCTTGACGATGATCCTAGCGGGCACGCTTGGGGTCGCTTTCACGCAACGTCTGGGACATTGGAATGCGTCGCTTCTCGCAGCCGGCGTCTACATCGCGGGGATTGGGATCGCGCAACTCATCCTCCCCGACATCAACGAAGTACCCGCGGGTTTTTCGGCGGTGGTTCTTTGGCATTTCCGCATTGCCTCGATTGGTACGCATGTCGTGCTTTGGAGCACGCTCGGACTTCTCTTCGGTTACCTCACGGAGCGGAGCCAAAAACGCTCGACCCTCGATCGTATGCCTCGCAGCATACCGCACCCCGAGATGTCCTGAACCGAAACCGTTCTTAACATGAGTTTGCGCCTTACCCTCATCAGCAACGCAACAACGCACGCCGTCCATTCCGCCTGTTTTCCAAGCGATGAACCACTCGATCAACGTGGCGAAGAGCAGACCCAAGCCGTAGCCGGCGTTTTTCGATCGGTTCGGATTGCATATACGAGTCCGGCGCTGCGTGCCAGGCAAACAGCCTCCGCGCTCAAACTCAACGCGACGGTAGAACCCGCACTTCGTGACTGCGATTATGGCCGCTGGGCCGGCCGGCCGCTAGAAGAGGTACAAGCAAAAGAACCCGAGGCCGTGGCGGCTTGGATGGCTGAACCACACTCCGCTCCACACGGTGGAGAATCAATCATTACGGTATTGCAACGGGTTGCTACTTGGCTCGACGCGCGCTCAGAGATGGGACGAATGGTTGCGGTCACGCATCCGACAATCGTGCGAACCGCGATTCTACACGTCCTCGGCGCATCAGTCGAATCATTTTGGCGAATTGACGTTGAGCCGCTGGGGCGCACCGAATTCAGTCACGACGGACGACGATGGATACTCCGGTCGGTCAACTCCGCGCTTCCACAATAAAAGACATACCGTCGACGTAGCGGCCAATCTACGTTCGAATCGGCAATCCTTTTGCCGGCGCATTTTTCGATGACTCTCGCCGATGCGGCATTGTCGTCAAGACAGGTAATCACCACTTCGCGCCATCCGAGTTTCTTCAGTATATCGAGGGCGCTTCTCAAGGCAAACGTGGCGACGCCTCGATTGCGGTGTTCCGGATGTACCAGATATCCAATCTGACCACCAATCTCACTCAGGTACGGAGTGAGTCCACGGCGTACGTCGATCTCTCCGACGACCACGTTGTCCTCGACGATCCAAAACTCGTCGGCCGGTACCATGCCTTCGGGTAATAGTCGACCATGGGACCAACTGTTCAATAAGTCGATATACGCGTTCAGATCGGTATGAGCAAGGTCCCGGTGTTCCGTCCAACGGTTGTCACCACGGATCATAAAAGCGTCGCGCAAAAGCGCGAACGATGCAGATAACTCGCGACTGGGTCGCCGAAGCTCTAAACGTCCCACGTCGGCAGAAGTCCGTTGAATTCCATTCCCCGTTCACCCTGAGGATCTTGTCGTCACAAATGACGTACCGGGCCCAACTATTTGTGGATTGGCGACACCGAGTAGGTAACCTTGGGCGTATCGGCAACCGACCTTGCGCACGAAATGAAGTTGCTCGACCGTCTCAATGCCTTCAGCGACAAGATCCAGATCCAATGCATCGGCAAGGTCGACCATCGCGGCGACGATCTTGCAATCCTTACTCGACGGATCGGCAGCAACAATGTCGCTCAAGAAACTCCGGTCGATCTTCATACCGTCAACCGGCAAGTTCTTCAGCACCTTCAAGCTCGAATATCCCGTCCCAAAGTCATCAATCCAGACCGAGATTCCCAAACTCCGCAGCTCTTGGATCGTCGCCAACGCCCGCTCGGGAACACGCATCAACGTACTTTCGGTGAGCTCGATCACGAGGAACTTCGCCGACAACCGGCTGCGGGCGAGCGCGTCATGAACGACTTCCAAAAGATCCGGATCCTCAAGCTGACGGGCGGAGACGTTCACCGTCATTACTGAGCTTTCTGAAAGCGAAGCCGCCGCCTGGCGGCACGCAGTCTCAATCACCCACTTTCCAATGGGAATGATGAGACCGGAATATTCGGCGAGCGGTATGAACTCATCGGGCGCAATGGCCCCGAAACGTTCGCTTTTCCAGCGTAAGAGTGCTTCATACCCGTGCACGGACGACGTCGTCAAATCGATGATCGGTTGATAGTGGAGACTCAACTCGCCTGCCTCAATCGCACGCGCTAAAGCGGCATCGAGGAGGATGAAGCGATCGCGTATTTCGACTTCTCCCGAGTTATGAACGGCGACTACGCGCGTTGAGGAGCGCGCCGCATACATTGCTTCTTGCGCAAAACGTAGGAGCGTTTCTGAATCGGAGCTATGTTCCGGAAAGAGCGCTATGCCGATCGAGGGGTGAACGCGAACCTCCGTTCCCTGCACCAAGAGCGGCTCGGTCAAACGGGTTCGAACTCGTTCGATACGCTCGTGCAGGTCCGAGGACGAACCCTCAACGTTAATGAGGCAAACAAACTCGGCATCGCCGACACGCGCGACAAAATCGCCAGGACGGACGCCTTTGAGCAAGCGCTGAGCGACCTCTTGCAAGACCCGATCGCCGGCGAAGTGGCCGAAGGTATCATTGATCGATTTGAAGCGATCGAGGTTGATAAACACAACCGCAAGTTCATCGGCTGTGGCGTCGTCTGGCAACACGATCTTCCTTAACGCTCGCAAGAGAGATTCACGGTTTGGTAAGCCTGTTAGCGAATCATGGAGTGCGAGAAAATGAATCCGCTCCAGATCATTCTTGCGCTCCAAGAAACTTGCGGCGGTCTCGGCAAGCCGTTCGAGAATTTCTCGCTGAATCGAGGTCGCAACCTCGCATGTCTCGATCTCAACAAGCAGAACGCCGAGAACCGTGCCGGTGGTGGAGATGATCGGTACCGCCCAGGGGTTGTTCGAAAATTCCGGACGGTGACTTTGCAGCGTCGCTTGAGTGCGATCGGTAACTCGATTCGCCCCGAGAAGACCTTCGGTTGCGGGACGGTCGGAGAGCAAGACACGCAAACCTCCATCGACATACAACAGCCATGTTACGACGGCGTTCGGCCAGCATTCCTTGATATATTCACTCGCTCGTTGAGCGAACGCGCTACGCGGTGGATTATGAACGAGCATTTCCATGACGCTCGAACGAAGACGCTCGGCGGACCGGCGAAGCGCACTTTCGCTGGTATCCCGAAATGTCAGCAGCCAGTGTATCGTCTCCTTTTTCCCATACTCAAACGGCGATGCGGCTACCGTATGCCACGAGCGCAGGTGCGGCTCGCGCGACCATGAGAGCTGCAACTCGAAGGGTCTTCCCTCACGCAAAGCCGCCGCGAAACGTTCTCGATCGGTCGCTTCGACAAATGGGAGGAACACATCAGGCAAAGAGCTTCCCACAATATCCTGAAGGGGTGTGGCGAACAAATCGACACAGCCTTGATTTGCGATCTCCACAACCAGGTTCGAGGGAACGTCCTGATCGGCACGAACGAGGGCTCGAGCCAAAGGAACCTTGAAAAACGCTGATTCGATTAGGTTCAGTCGCTCACGAAGTCCGTCTTCAAAGCCCAAGGCGGCAGCGCGGGCGGGCGAGATGCTCGCGATTGGAACCTTCAGTATTCGAGCCGCCAGCGAAGCGAGCCGATCAAACAAGGAATCGGACGTACGTACCTCCTCGACAAGCCGGGGAAATTTTTCAAGCTTAGACGAGATTGCGTATTTTCGTCATTGGGGCGATGGTATACTGCCTTCCAGGCCCGGTAGAGGGGCGAATCGCCCAAAGGTTGAGGGCGGAAGCGAACGAGGGAACTGATACGCACTCCAGGTGATGTACTCGCGCGTTTGAAGGCTGCCCACGGGAGCCCGCGCCACCGCTGACTGAATCATCCAATACGAGCTACCGACAGGTGCATAGGTTAAGAGTCCGGTACCGCGTGCAGCTACGCCCGAGCTATGGAAGCGAATCGTCCGAGGGAGAAAAGTTCGAGCATCGATCGCAACTTCGTCAACGGTAAAGGCCGCCGTACCGAGCGAGGTCGTTCGAAAAAGATAGACGACCACATTCCCCAAGTGTGCCGTGCTCACAAAATCAAACTGGTACCGTGCCGGCGTTGGAGCAAGATTCGTCAAAGCATACCGATCTGGAGCGGAGAGCACCCGCACGAGCGGGACGCTGAGCGTGTGTCCGTCGAGGACAATAGTTTCATCGCGGACGCTCATTCCGTCTCGATAAATCCGATGATTCTCCAGAAGATTGCTGACGCCGACCTGCTCCACGTTATAAAAATACGTCTGAGCATCCGGCACCGCAAGGTGCGCGAGAGCCGATTCGTAATTGGCGAGCACAACCCCAGGCGCCGTCGCGGCGAAAACCCCTTCCATCGGGATGAAAAGGATAACGGCCGCCGCAATGGCGATCGTAAAGAGCGTCGTTGCCATCTGATCGGGGATAAGCGAAGCCGAGGAGATGTGCTTATGTCCTCGGTTCACAAAAAAGTCCACGAAGGACGCGCGAAGCTCTTGACTTGTCATTTCCGGGTGTTTTCTCCGCGATCGGCGGAGCTCATCCTTGCGGAAACGGTTCGGTCGGCTCGTCCTCTCCGGGCAGCGGCGGCTCCTCGATCGTCTTTCGCATTTTCTCCAAGGCTTTGTTCTGAAGGCGGGAGACGTGCATCTGAGAAAGTCCGAGTCGCTTGGCAATCTCCGTCTGCGAGAGACTGTCGAAATAGCGCAGAAAGAGAATGATTCGCTCGCGCCGCGTGAGGATCGTGAAGGCACGCTCCAGAATCGCCTTCTCTTCGAGGAATTCCAGACCCGTTTCACCGCTGGGCAGCGTTTCGCCGAGTGTTTGGTTTCGCTTGTCGCCGTCGGAGACGACTTCGCTATCCAGCGACAACAGGTTATAGGCGCCGCCCAACTCACGCGCTTCCAAGATCGATTCGGACGTGCTCTCGAGTTCGGCTGCAAGCTCCTCGACGGTTGGCGAATGGCCCAGATCAATCGTCAAGCGTTCGATCGTTCGATTTACCGCAAGATTGAGTTCCTGCAGACGACGTGGAACACGCAACGCCCAACCTTTATCACGAAAGTAACGCTTGATCTCGCCGACGATCGTCGGCATCGCGTACGTGCTGAAACCAACGCCTCGATCGGCATCGAAGCGATCGATCGCCTTGAGCAGACCAACGGCTCCGACTTGGATCAAATCGTCGAGCGGTTCTCCACGATTGGAAAATTTCGAAGCGAGGTACCGTACGAGCTTGAGTTGTCCGACGACCAGTTCATCACGCAGTCGATGATATTCGACCGGATCAAAACTTGGATCAGAAACTTCCATTTTACGCCGCTGCTCGCTAAAACGCGCAAACGGCGTCTCCTCATCTTGCTCAGTGGAACGCTGCACGGGCCACGCCACGAGCGTATTACTCCGGCAAACGCTTGCTCATCCGTAGCTCAATACCGGTCTTCGGGTCGATCGTATATTCGACCGTATCCATGAGCGACTGGATGAGAAAGACACCAAGGCCGTCCATCGCCTCATCGGGCCCCCGATTCCGCGAGTCGGTCTCACCGCTGGGACCGGCATGGCGTACACGAATTTGAAGTTCGCGAACGAGGACTTCGCAACGAATATCGATGTCGTCTCCGGGAGCCGCATAGTGAATGCAATTGGTGCATGCCTCGGCCACAGCAAGCTTGACGTCCTCAATCTCTTCATACGAGAACGACAATCGATTGGCAACAGCCGCCACAGCCAAGCGCGCAACGGCGACCCATTCCGCCGCTGCCGGAATGCGTAGATCGACAAGCCCCTGTGTCACCTGGGCTTTTGACACGGCCTTCATGCCAAAGCGCTTACCGCGCTCTGCTCGTCCGGGAAAATTCCAAAGATCTTCACCAACCCGGTGATGTCAAAAATTTTCCGAATCTGTGGACTAACGCACACGAGGTTGACAGAACCGCCGTGCTCGCGCACGCGCTTTAGGCCGCCGATGAGAACCCCTAAGCCTGTCGAATCGATATAGCGAACCTTCTCGAGATTAATCACGAGGTAATAACTTCCCCCGTCGATCAACTCGCCCAAGGCATCCTTCACCTTCGGTGAAGTGTAGACGTCGATTTCGCCGCCGATTTCAACGACATGGACCTGATCGTTCGCCTTGCGAACCGAGACGGTGATATCCAAAGACTCACTCCTAGGCATCTTGTTCAAGTCGAGTTCGTTCGTCGGCTGCCGCTGACTTGCCCTCTTCGATTGAAGATTCAACCCGCTCACGAGCCTCGGCGAGAATTTGCCTTCCTCGGTCATAAAGACTCGAAGCACTAACGCCAAGGTCGCAAGCGATCGCTCGAGCACGATCGCCCGTATCTCCTGCCACGTCACGGGCGATATTCCCTACTTTTTCTGATTTTGTCCGCAAAAGATCTCGTGTCTCCTCTCCGGTCTTGGGAGAGAAGGCCAGCGCAAGTGCCGTTCCGACCAGCGCCCCCGTCAGAAAACCCCAAATGAAATGTCCCGTATCACTTGTACGGTGATCGAGGTTACCGTTCGGTTTTTCGTCCGTCATCTTTCGAACCTCCGGTCTTCCCTTGCGTAAGCCGCCGCACAGCCGCAGTCACTCCGCTTAATGTCGCTCCGATGTTGACAAGCGACGGAGCGAGTGCTTCCTGTGCAATAGATGAGGTCTTCACGAGTTGTCCCGTGATGGACTCGAGATTCCCGGCGATGCCGCCGAGCCTCCCGAGCGTGACATCTGCAGTATCGGCGATTTCCCCGACGTGCGCAAGTGTGTGGGCGAGCGGTGGACCGAGCGAGCCTAGCTGCCGGTCTACCTCGTCTAACGTCGCCAACAAGCGATGGAGAAGGCTCGCCAAGCGTATGCAGGCGAAAAGAACACCGACTCCTATCAGAAGAACGCCGAGGCCGACGCCGACATCGAGCACAATAGACCAATCAAACGTCATCTCTCCTCCTTTTCACAGACAGCGGCAACGACCTTCGCCACACGCTTGAGAACGCCGTCGACCTCCTCGTCGCTCGTGCGACGGCCGAACGAAAAGCGAACGCTTCCTTGAAGAACCCAGGTCGGCGCACCCATTGCGCGTAGGACATGACTTGGTTCAAGCGCTCCGGCAGCGCAAGCACTCCCAAGAGAGACCGCGACGCCCTCCAAGTCCAGATGCGCAAGCAAAGCCTGGGCATCAAGATCTCCCAGCGCGATATTCGCGATGTGCGGCGCACGAAATGCAGCCTCTCCGTTTACGCGAGCTCCGGCCAGCATCGCTAGCAGTTTCCCCTCGAATCGCTCGCGTAAACCCGCCAAGCGCATTGCAGCTTCCACCCGTTCGTCGCACGCGAGTTCGAAGGCCCGCGCCAGCCCAACGATTCCGGCGACGTTTTCGGTACCGGCTCGGCGAACAGCTTCTTGCCCTCCCCCCACGATCTGCGGAACGAGGGTGACGCCGTCACGAACGAAGAGGAGGCCGACTCCTTGAGGTCCTCCCAGCTTATGCGCCGAGAACGTAAGCAGATCGACTCCCAAATCCCGCACATTCAGCGGCAAGAACGCCGCCGCCTGAACGGCGTCGGTATGGAAGAGCACTCCATGCTCATGCGCGATCGCCGCCAAGTCGGCAATCGGCGCAATGACGCCGAGTTCATTGTTCACCAAAGCCGCCGACGCGAGTCGAGTCGTCGGACGGAGCATCCGCGCGAATTCCGCCGTATCAATACGCCCCTCGGCATCAACGGGGAGAATACTGACGTCCCAACCCTCGTCGCGCAAAACCTCGAAGGCATGCAGAATCGCATGATGCTCCGTCGCCAGGGTGATCGCATGGCGCTCTCCGCTTCGAAAGGAGCGAGCGACGCCGAAGATCGCGAGGTTGTCAGCCTCGGTGCCTCCGCCCGTGAAAACGATCTCACGCGCACGTGCACCGAGCAAACGCGCAATGCTCGCACGCGCACCATCCACCACGCTTCGCGCGCGACGCCCTTCGGCGTGCAAGGAACTGGGATTGCCGGTGACGGCGAGTTGCGCGATCATAACCTCAAGAACTTCCGGTCGAAGCGGCGTCGTCGCGGCATGATCGAGATAGATGCGATTCATTTGGAGCGCGGTTTGTAATAGCGGTTTTTCGCAACGTTCGCCGGGCGATATTCTTGCACATGGGGAGCGTCGCGCGCATAGTCGTCGTGCGCGTATTTATAGTCTTTTCCAAAACCGAGGTTTCGCATCAACGCCGTCGGCGCATTGCGTAAATGGAGCGGGGCCGGTTCGTTACGCGTCGTTTCGACATCGTGCATTGCCGCTTCGTAGGCGGTTTTCACGTCGTTGCTTTTTTCTGCCGTGGCAAGGTAGATCGTCGCGTGAGCGAGCGGATAATGCCCCTCGGGCATGCCGACGAAATGCAAGGCTTGCTGGGCCGCGACCGCGACCCCCAGAGCGCCGGAATTCGCCATTCCAATATCCTCGGACGCCGCGATCACGAGTCTCCGTGCGATGAAGAGTGGATCCTCACCGGCATCGATCATGCGCGCCAGCCAGTACAAGGCCGCATCCGGATCGCTCCCACGAATCGATTTTATGAACGCGCTGACGACATCATAGTGTCCGTCGCCCGATTTATCATAGGCGATCGCACGGCGCTGCATGGCATCGGCCACGATCGCTTCGTCGATGCGGTGCACTCCGTGTGCATCGGGTTCGACGATTTCCGCAGCATATTCCAACGTTGCCAATGCCACTCGCGCGTCGCCGCCGGAAAGTCGTACGATCGCATCCCGCGCGGGAGCATCGATCTCAATTCCGCGTCCGCCCAAACCCCGTTCACGGTCATCGAGCGCACGTTGCACGAGCGATGTAATTTCTTCATCGCTCAAAGCATATAACACGAAAACGCGCGCTCGTGAAAGCAACGCGGGATTCACCTCAAACGACGGATTCTCGGTCGTCGCGCCAATAAAGGTGATGGTTCCGTCTTCAACATACGGCAAGATCGCATCTTGCTGCGTCTTGTTGAAGCGATGAATTTCGTCGATGAAGAGCAGCGTCCGGTTTCCGATCACGCGGGCGCTCTTGGCGTCGGCAACGACCGCGCGCAGATCGGCGACACCGGCGCTCACTGCCGAAAGCGGAACGAAACGCGCTCGTGCGGTGCGAGCGATGATATCGGCAAGCGTCGTCTTTCCGGTACCCGGCGGACCCCATAAGATCATCGAGGGGACCGCATCGCGCTCGATCGCACGCCGCAAAGCGCGACCTTCACCAACGAGATGCGCTTGCCCCACGAATTCGTCGAGCGTGCGCGGCCTCATCCGAGCCGCAAGGGGTTCGGGCGCATTCCCGCTGAAAAGCCCCGGCTCGACGTCGCGCCCGCTCTTCATGTCGGCGGAGACGCCTCCGGTGAGGGCGGCGGCGATGCATCAGCTGAGGGCGGCGGAGCGGCCTTTTTCTTTTTTTTCGATGGGGGTGCAGGTGTCGCGGCCTCGGATACGCCCGTTTGGGCGGGTCCTCGAAGAATGATATTACCTACGGCATGACCCTCACCCGTCTTTAAATAATAATCGACGCTATCAGCGTCGATGGATTGGTCGACATCCTGCATGTGCACGTGTCGCTCCATGTGAACCATGTGCGTGGCCTCATTGAGCGTACCTAGCTCAGCGACCGCGTTGCGCGTTCCCTGGGAATAGTGCACGTTACCGTCTGCGGTATAGAGGCTCTTCCTTTCGTCAATCGTTAAACGATCGCACGTCACCAATACAGGCTCGTTGCCGATCGTAGGCGGCGCACCTTCAGATTCGAGCGACGCCGTCTGATGAACAGAGACGTGCCCGCCGGCATGACCTTGACCCGTCTGCGTATTATAATCAACGCTATCCGCATCGATCGATTGGTCGCCGTTCTGCATATGCACATGACCCTCCATGTGCATGATGTGCGTCGTTTGGTTCAGAGAACCGCGCTCAGCTGAGGCGCCCTGCGTTCCTTGCAGATAGTGCACGTCGCCGATGGCGGTATAGAGCTTTTGGTTTCCGTCAATCGTTAAACGATCGCAGGTCAACGTCGCGGGCTCCTTGCCCACCGACGAAAGCTCTGTCCGAGGTTCGAGCGGCGCCGTCTGATGAACGACGACGTGCCCGAAGACTTCCATCATTTTCGTACGCGAATTCCCCTTCGCATGATCGCCGCTGATTTCGGTCCCTTCGCGGGTTCCCGTGAAATGGTCGGCTATCGTGAAATTCCCGGTTTTGTCGTTGTAATCGATGGCTTGCACTTGAAGCTGGAAGCCGCCAAAATCAGCGGTCGCCCCGGCTGGATTGGAGGGAACGGGCGGAGCCGCCACAGCGAAACCACCCTGCGCGAAAAACACAGGAAGCAGGAATGCGAGAATACGGAAGACCTTCATACCTGCCCCTCGTTCGACACTGCTCGGATGGAAACTGCGAGCGGACCGAGTTCCGCCTCTAAAATCTCTCGCGTGATCGCTCCCTCACGCACGAGTTTCGGCGGAGAGGTCGTGAAATCGACGACCGTCGAGGCGATGCCCAACAGCGCCGCTCCAGAGTCGATGAAGAGATCGGCTTGCGGCAGGACGCCCTTCTTGCCGCCGACGAACGCAGGTTCTCCGCTCCGATTGGCGCTCGTCGCGGCCAGAGGCCCGCAGCAATCCAAGATCTCACGGCACAAGGAGTGATTGGGAACGCGGAGCGAGAGCGAAGGCAAGCCGGCCGTAAGTGCCGGATTCACGAACCCCGGACGAGCCACAATGACCGCGAGCGGACCGGGCAAGAAGCGGTGTACGGCTCGAACGGCGCTGGGATTCTCAGCGATGTACTCAAGCGCCTCATCGGGAGTGGCGAGGTGCAAGGCGAGCGGCTTGCCGCGCGGGCGACCTTTGCTTGCAAAGATTCGGTCAATCGCATCGGCCCGCATCGGGTCGCAACCAATTCCGTAGACCGTCTCCGTCGGGAAGATCAGGGTGCCGCCTCCGATGATCGTATGCCGCACCTCCTCGAGGAGCAGGTTCGTCTGCATACGACGAGCATCGAGTTTTCGCATCAGACTTCTCTTGGAGTTTGCCGAATCTGAAATTCTCGTACGCTCATAATCAGCCGACCTTGGGAAACTCGGTCGTCTCGAAGGTTCCCACCGGCTCCATCAACGGTGTGACGCCGCTACTACGATGAACCTGCCCTCCAAGGACCGACAACATTTCTTCAAGCCGCTCGTAACCGCGATCGATATATTCCAAACCGATGATATCCGTTTCGCCGTGCGCCGCGAGACCTGCGACAACAAGCGCTGCCCCCGCACGAATATCCGGAGCCTCGACCGGCGCACCGGAGAGCGGCGTCCCGCCCTTGATAAGAGCGGTATTATTGTCGATGGCCACACGAACGTCCGCTCCCATACGCGCCAACTCGTTTACGTAGGAGAAACGGGCGTTGAAGATTGTCTCTTCGACGACGCTGGTGCCGGGCACCGTGCATAAGAACGCTAGCACCGGCGGTTGCAAATCCGTCGGAAAACCCGGAAACGGCGCGGTCAAAATGTCGGTGCCGCCGGTCACGCCGTCGGCTTGCGCGCGAACCCAGTCGGATCCGGTCGTGACGACGACGCCGCATTCACCGAGCTTGCCGGTCAACGCAGCGAGATGACCCGGTGCGCAACGCGTCACCGTGACGTCTCCGCGCGTGGCGGCGCCGCAAAGGAGCAGCGTTCCGGCCACGATCCGATCGGGAATGATCTCGTACTCGACGCCGTGCAGCTCGCGGACACCCTCGATAGTGATCACGTCGGTTCCGTGACCGCTCACGCGTGCGCCCATCTTGTTGAGGAAATTCGCGAGATCGATAACCTCGGGCTCCATCGCGGCGTTGACGATCTGTGTTTCCCCCTCGGCCAGGACCGAGGCCAACATCGCGTTCTTCGTTGCGCCGATGCTCGGAGTTCGAAACTCGATGCGGGCTCCGACCAAGGAGGTCCCGCGCGTTTTCGCAACGAGGAACCCCCGCTCAGTCGTGACCTCGGCTCCGAGTCGGCGGAAGGCCAGCTCGTGAAGATCGGTCGCCCGCGTCCCCAGGACGCAACCTCCCGGCAGCGGGACCTCCGCACGGCCGAAGCGTCCGAGCAACGGTCCCACGACGTCGAAGCTAGCCGCCAACTTCCGCACGAGCGTGTAGGGTGCGCGAACCGAGGAAACCGAGGAGGTGTCGATCGTGATCGTCCCCTTACCTTCCAAGCGCATGCGCGCGCCCAAGGCTTCGAGGAGCGACCACATCACCGAGACGTCGGTGATGCGCGGAATGCGGTGCAGCGTCACCGGCCCCGAGGCCAGCAAACAAGCGGCCATGATCGGGAGCGCCGCGTTTTTCGCGCCGTGAACTTCGACCGATCCGGACAGCACGGAGCCGCCGCGCACGCGCAAAGTCGTTTCAAGCCGATCGAGAAGATTCACAAGGCCCCAATTCGCCGCGGAAAGCAAGGAGCCATGCCGGTGCGGAGGAGTCTACCAAAGGCCCACAGACATTGCTCAAGAAGACGATCCAGCAATTACACGCCGGAAATCTAATGGAGGTCGAAGGTGACGAATACTGATCGGGACACCTCAGACCACCCCGTCATCCTCCACCTCCCGAACGCCCCAGATCGAGGGGTGAAGGCCCGCCTCGCAATTACCGTGCTCACGGCGCAACCATTCACACCGGCTTCGTGCACTCACATGACCGCAGAGACGGAGGGGAACCTGGTTTCCTAAGGATTGTGGGTATACTCGCGCCGAGATCGACTGCGCGGCGGCGGCTACTCGCCCTAATCGTCTCGCAAAGGCAATTCTGACGTTGCGTGCCGAGCCAAGGTGAAACGGTCCGGAGCAGGATGCATCGGCGTTACTTAGGAAGGGCATTGTTGCATCCCAAAAGTAGCCATGATTCCCGGACCAAGCAAGGAGAGAGCTATGACGATGGCGATACGGACGCTCGGTACGTTCACGGTTTCCGCTTTGGGTCTGGGTTGCATGGGGATGTCTGAATTTTATGCGGGTAGAGACGATGCAGAGTCAGTTGCATCGATTCATCGCGCGATCGATCTCGGATGCACGTTCCTGGATACGGCGGATATGTACGGCATCGGACGGAATGAGGAACTCGTGGGGCGCGCGATTCGCGGACGACGCGATCGCGTGCAGCTCGCGACCAAGTTCGGCAACATGCGAGGCGAGGACGGCGCGTTTCTCGGTGTCAATGGGCGTCCGGAGTACGTAAAAACGGCTTGCGAGGCCAGTCTCAAACGACTTGGCGTGGAGGTGATCGATCTCTATTATCTGCATCGCGTCGATCCGGACGTTCCCATCGAAGAGACCGTAGGAGCGATGGCAGAGCTAGTGCGAGTGGGGAAAGTTCGTTTTCTCGGCCTCTCGGAGGCGTCTCCGCGAACAATTCGTCGCGCGCATGCAGTCCATCCTATTACCGCGTTGCAATCAGAATATTCGTTATGGACGAGGGAACTGGAGAAAGAAATTCTTCCGACGGTGAAAGAACTTGGGATTGGCTTTGTAGCATATAGCCCACTGGGGCGAGGGTT
Source organism: Vulcanimicrobiaceae bacterium (assembly GCA_035937855.1). Lineage (GTDB taxonomy): Bacteria > Vulcanimicrobiota > Vulcanimicrobiia > Vulcanimicrobiales > Vulcanimicrobiaceae > DASZHL01. Next base: position 61,009 of record DASZHL010000030.1, on the reverse strand, counting down.
TCTCACCGGACGGTTTCAGCGTTTTGAAGATCTCCCGGCGGATGATTATCGACGTAACACACCCCGTTTCCAAGGCGAGAATTTTAGTTCCAACCTCGAATTATTGAACGTCATACGTGAGATTGCAGTGGAAAAGAACGCCACTCCGTCACAAATCGCACTAGCTTGGCTGTTGGCGCAAGACCGGAACATCGTGCCGATTCCCGGGACCAAACGGCGCGTCTACCTGGAAGAGAATCTCCGGTCTCTGGACGTCAACATCGACGATGCGGACAAGCGCAGAATTGAAGATGCGTTCCCTATCGGCGCGGCGGCGGGAGCGCGCTATCACGAATCAGCTATGCGCAATGTAAATATATAGCGCTGGGAATGCCGCAGAATCGACGTTGCCCGGCGCTGGGAACAATCGTTCCCACGCAATCCGACGAAACTAACGCCTGAAGAAAAAATCACACGCGAAACAGCAGCGCTCCATCACGCCTCGTCGTCCCAAATGATCTCTCCGCGATTGATGGCTTCCTGGGATGAGCGGACAGCGGCGATGACGTCTGGATCACGAGACACAATAAGCGTCTCCCCAACTTCTCGCATTACCCGGCGAAAGAGCTTGTACGCCTCAAAATCCACTACGGGAACCACCGCAGCGCTTGGCCGGGAATGGCGCAAAATCAGCGTCGCCCGCCCCTGCTCGGCATCGTCAAGGATATCGGTCAAATTGTCCCGGGCTACAGCCGCTGCAACCGTGCGAGTCATCATCATAGCCTTCCTAAGGTTCCCCCCTCGAATCTTGCATGCAGGGGTCATACTACGAGTATGGATATACGCCGTACACCCATACTAGCACCCAATGGGGGGAAATAGCAAATTTCTGTGCATAATTTCGTACGGTAAATTTGACAAAACCCTCACCTTTCGCTATCCTCCACGGGAGTGAAACCGAAGCTACGGAAGCAAGAAATGCCCCCGACTGCCCTTCCCAAGCAGGTGCTTGTCCGCATTGGTTTCTCCCCCGATGCACGGACCGCGTTCGACCGGCTTCCTTCAAAAGTCCAGGATGGAATGCGCCGAAAACTCCGCGAGTTCGGCGCGAACCCAAGCATCGGCAAGCCGCTGATTGGCGAACTCAAGGGCTATCACCGGGTGACATACGGCCGGTTGCGGGCTATCTCCAAGGCCCTCGCGCCCCACTTCATCGCGACCGCCAAGCTGGAAGGAAGCGTCGTCGTCGTGCACGTTTTGGAGATTGGCCCACGCAAGGAGGGTTCCGGCGATGACCCCTACGAGCGGGCGGCTATTGCCTCATTGAAAGCGGGCGATCACGATGCCCAAGCATTGCTTGAGGAGACGATCCAGCAACTCCAAGCCGGCAATCTTCCAGAGGTCGAGGATGATGAATTCTGACCAAAACAATCGTGCGCGATGGAAAGTACACGGGAACTACTACGCTAAACCAACCGACGCCAAAATTCACCTTGTCGGCGAAGAAGAAGGTATCCGAATTCGCAGAAGTAGCAGGGATGCAATTCAACCATTTTATCAGCTCGCGCCACGCCCTCGTGCTATTTTTCCGCATCAAAACCACGCCTAGATTGATCGAGCAAAGTCGTTTCAAGCCGATCGAGAAGATTCACAAGGCTATCGTTCGACCCCGAAAGCAAGGAGCCATGCCGGTGCGGAGGAGTCTACCAAAGGCCCACAGACCGCCTCTATTGAGAAAGGGGCGTCTTCCCGTATCATGTGGGTGATATGAGCAACGACTCTTCCAAGCCCCATACCGCACTCGCGATAGGGACCGCGATCAGCCTTTTTTCCGTCCCTTTCGCTGCCGCGCAGGCGGAGACGACACTCGCCCGTCCGTCTCCACCCAAGCCGCCCTGTTCGAGCTTCGAGGCACGGGACCCCAACCTCGAATTCCGCAACGATCTTAGTAACGGCGTCATTATGGATAGAAATGTGCCGCGATCTTTTCTCAACCCAATTGCTGTCATTGATATTTATATCCCTCCGATCATTCATTTAAAGCGGGAGCCGAACACCGCTTCCGCGATCGTGTATCCAATAAGAGCACAATCCCCTCTCGACGTGGAGACTTCGGTATGCTTAACTCGCGAACAACTTCCCGCAGGTAGCCGCATCACCGTAGACATCACGACAAGCTCGATTCAAGCAAAAGTTCCAGGCAGCCCCGTTACTCCGCCCCCAAATTACGCGAAGCTTCAGAATGACGCCGGATTGCAGAAGACCCTTAAGGAAATGAACGTGGCGTTCATAAATACCGAAAAGCCACGAAGAACCCACTAGCCGATCTCTTTGTCAATCTGCGTTATACTCAATGGATATCGTTGGGTCAAGACTTGATTTTTTAGGGAAAGGCATACACGGCGCGCAGGAATTTTTCAGAAACTCTCCTAGCGTCCGCCGGCGACGTCAAGAATTGCAGCAGTGACGTAGGAAGCCGCATCGGAGAGCAGCCAGACGACCGCCTCAGCGACCTCGTCGGCCTGGCCGACGCGCCCCATTGGGGTCGTCGCGGCCTTACGCTCCAAGCGCCCTGCGTCGCCGCCGCGCGCATGGATGTCCGTCGCGATTACGCCCGGGGCAACTGCGTTTACGCGAATCCCCTCGCGGGCAACCTCACGCGCGAGTCCAATCGTCATCGTTTCGACCGCTGCCTTCGAAGCTGCGTAGTGGACATATTCACCAGGCGACCCAAGGCGTGCGGCACGTGAGCTGATCGTCACGATCGCGCCACCCTGACCGCCGTGTTTGGTCGACATCCGGCGCACGGCCTCACGCGCACACTCGAACGCACCAAGAACGTTAATCGCAAAGACATCACGCAAGACGCTGCTCTCGAGCTCGTCGACGCGGTGGAATCCGCCGGTGATGCCTGCATTGATGACGACGCCCGTAATCACCCCAAGGCGTGCGGCCTCTTCAAAAACGGCTATGGTTTCGTGCTCGTTTGCCGCATCGGCGCGGATCGCGACGGCCTGTCCACCGGCATCGGCGATGGCATCCACAACACGCTGCGCCGCATCCGCGTCATCTCGGTACGTCAGCACGATGCGAGCGCCCTCGCCTGCGGCGCGCACCGCGACAGCCGCACCAATTCCCCGGCTGCCACCAGTAACGACGACTACGCGGTTCGCGACCGCTGCAGGGCTCGTACTCCTTGCGTGCGCTTGTGTTTCTCCAGTCATGCTGAACGTTTCGGATGAGCCAAAGGGCCTTCCCGCAGGACGCGAGCAACATCTCCTAGATGCGTAGTATGTTTATGGTAGTAGTGGTACTATCGGGCCATGGTTTACCCGATTGACGCAACCACGACAGCTCTTTTGCTGATTGATCCGCAGCGTGAGTACTTTGACGATGATCGCCCTCTCTACACACCAAATGCAGAAAAAATACGTGGGAACTTGGTGAAACTTCGTGATGCTGCACGTCAAATTGGCTTGCAAGTTGTTTTTGTGAAACACGTGCACAAAGCCGATGGGTCAGATCTCGGTCGAATGGGAGATTTTGATCCAACGCCCGTATTCATAGAAGGTACTGCGTCTGTAGAATTTATACCGGATTTATTGCCAACTGATGGAGAGATTGTTGTGGAGAAAACCCGCTATAGTGCATTTGTAAACACTCCACTTCGGGATATATTGAAAGAAAAGAAAATAGATACGGTACTCATTACCGGCCTAATGACGAACTATTGTTCGGTCACAACGGCGCGTCATGCACATGATCTGGATTATAAGACGATTTTCATTGTCGATGCAAATGCCGGACCTGACATGCCCGATATGGGTTTTGGGGCAGTCTCTCATGACGACATTATGAAAGTGACCGCAACGTCGCTTTCAGCTGGAATCGCGGACGTAACTACCACTGCATTTGTGCTAAGCCATTTGAGAGAAATGCTTCGCTGAACTTTCGTTCTCTCCTTACCTATTCACGAGATCCGGATCCGCTTGGGCAACGCCGGTCGAGACCCAAGACCACGCTCCGTGTTGTCGGGAAGCGTTCCCTCAAGGTCCTCGATTCGGCCCGTGATGCAATCGCTCGATTCCGTCCGGGTCGAAGCTGCCTGAAGAGATTTTGCGACATTGTCTAACACCCTCGGCGTGATGTGCGTCTTATCAAGATCTGCCGTGTGCATCGCGGCCATGAGATCACTCCAATGAACCCCGTTTTTCTTCGCGGCGCCTATAATGTTCGTTTCGAGTTGACTATCGAAATCATAGATTCCATACGCCGTATCCTGTGGCCTTGGTTGGGGATCAGCCATTGGATAATGCTCTCGCAGATAAAGCGCGGCGCAAAGCCCGGCATGCACGTCATATGACCGATATGAGCGCGATAGATATGCAAGCAATGACTCAGTGGGAACGTTCCCGGCTGAGCGACCCATTCCGCGAATGCTGCTATCAATATATGAAACGCCCAGGCGTATCGCTTCAATCGCGTTGGCCATGGCCATTCCCAACATATTGTGGTTATGAAATCCCAGTTGAACGTTGGGAAGCTTCTCTTGAAGATGCGTCAACGTGGACTTCACGCTTTCGGGTGTCATGCTGCCATTGGAGTCGGCGACGTAGATGACGTTGCATCCATTATCGATAATTCGATTGCACAGATCGACAAGATGATCAAGGCGGTATTGTGTGACGTTGATCATGTTCGCCGTCGAAACCATTCCAAGATCATATCCGCGCTTAATCAGAGGAAATGCACGTTCCGGCGAGGTGTGCGGCAGACTGCAACGGACCATCGATACGCCAAGCTCGTTGAGCTTTTCAATATCGTTCACAGTAACCAAGCCCGGTGCGTACATGACCGCGAGCTTCGCCTCCGGCACATGTTCCCGGATAGCCGCAACATAGCTGTCGGGGGTTTCTCCCGTTAATTTGAAACCGTACTCGTTCGGTGGACTGTTACGATAACCAATTTCAATATGATCAATTCCGGCCGCAACGAGTAATCGAACTATCTCCTGAGCCCGTTCTTGAGAGAAATCCCAATTGTTTCGATATCCACCGTCGCGCAAGGTAACGTCGAGCACGGTTACTCTCTGCATATTCGCCATTTTCTTGAAGTGATCCGGTAGTGGGTGAGGCACGCTGCCTAGTCGGCGCTCAGTCTATTGCGCGCCCGAAAACGCTCGGCCGGCTTCCCGGACACACGTAGACTCGGAAAAATCCGGTCGGTAGCGTGTCACAGGAACCGGGACAAGCTCAGGCATGAAGGAGACATTCACTCCTCATCGGTGATGGTGATGAGGCTGGTGCGGGGAACCTTGACGGATGATTTTCCCGCCGGAAGCTGGAGCAGCGAAAGTCTGCGTACTTTGCACGACGAGCCTTTGCATGCTGCTGACGGCGGACAGCGCCGGAATTGCTCCCGTGATCGTGTCTTGATGTGCGGTCTGCAAGATCGTCTGAATGTTCGCTCCGCCGGAATCACCTCCGCTACCGTTATCTTCCAGATAACTCCAGTAGTAGGTTCCGCCGCCGGAGAAGGGATACGCATACACGGCGTTCGCGAGATACGTCGCATACGCGGTGCGACCGGCACTATTGGGATTGTTCGACGATCCCCACCACCAAGCGATGGAGCCTTGCGAATCCTGGGAAGTGGTGCTGTAGCCGAGTTCGCCGATCATGATGCGCTGCGATGGATATTGCGCGTGCAAAGTATTCATCACGCGATCGAAGCCGGCTCCGACGGGCTCTTGCTGCGGGTAGATGGAGATCGCGAGATCGTCGATATTCGCCATGACCGAGGACGGAATATTCGCCGCTGTCCACGTGAACATCTCATTGTTCGGCTGCTGACCCGAACCGAGCTGATAATAGAGCGTAAGCATCGTTTTCGCACTTGTGTTCTGTTTGACGTACGATGCGGCATACGCAACGTTCGAAGGGACGGCCGGCTGTGTATTCCAGCCGGAACCCGAGCCGTTGACCTCGTTTCCGACTTCCCACTCATCCACGTTCGGAATTCCGGCGACGTACTTTTGCACCAAGGACTGGAAATTCGCGGACGAGCCGTACGAATTCGTATCGCTGGAATCCATGATCTGAGCAAGGACGTGGAAGCCCGCCGCGTGAGCGAGACTCACTTCACTCGCCGCTTGCGAAACCGTACTCGAAGCTGATTGTGATGGATCGAGGTATAGCCGGATCCAACCGTCGCCCGGATCCGTTGTCATCATACTCTTGTAGAGCGAAACGAAGATGTTCGGAGAATAAGCGATGGAAGTTCCGCCTCCCTGATCATCGGTGACGCCCCATTGCGCACCCGAAGCACGCAGCGTCGGGGCATACTGAATACCGGCATCCGTAAGAAGCAAGGTCTCCGCATGCACTGCGGCATCGAGGGCATTCTGAGCATCGGCACCTTGCGCTGATCCCGACTCTCCCTGCGCCTTTTTCAGAAGGGTTTGCGCCTGCGCGGCGCTCGTTGTCTCGCTTGACGAGGGGCTGTACCACGGTCGCGCCGCATTGGCGGCATTGAGGTCGCTCACCACTTGTTGAGCCGCGAGTAAATTGAAATTCGCGGTTCCCCCGCTCGCGGGCAAATTGATGATCAAGTTCGAATAGCCGTCCGACGTCAGCCAGGCTACCGAAAGCGCTGCGGGAGTCGTCGGCAGTTGGAGCTGCATGGTTCCGCTCGATGATGACGAGAGCGGCGACATCGTGAGGGTTCGCAAATTCGATTGATTAACCAAGACGTCGTTGGTGCCGCTTGCCCCATTCCCTTGCTCGGTATTGACGAACGTGTTATACGACATCAGATTACCGGACGAATCGTATGCATTCAACACCAGCGTTCCACCGGGAACTGCAGGCGGATTCGTGATCGGTTTCGGGGTCGGCACGGGTGTGGGCTTCGGCGTTACGATCGGAGACGGTATTGGAGTCGGAGAGAGAATGCCCGTCGGCTTCGGAGAAGGCGACGGGACGGGAGTGGGCTTCGGCGTTACAATCGGAGATGGTAGCGGTGTTGGAGTCGGCGAAGGAGCCGTTGGAATCGGCGTTGACGAGTTCGAACCTGCGTTTACATTAATCGCCCCAAAGTCGACTTGTGCCTCTTCCGAGTAAAGTCCCAATGAACCCGACGTGTAGGGTCGTTCGGTATCCGTGAATTTCGTCAGCTGGTTGCCATTGACCGAGACGGTGATGCTATTTCCCGTTTGCGCGATCTGCGCGTTGTACATTGCACCAATCGGGAACGTCGGTGATGATCCCGTCGCGAGGTAGCGTTGATTTCCAGGGTATGCCGGATCTTCTTTGCTGAGTTCCCAGCCGTTCGGCTTCAACGTCAGCGCATAAAAATGAGCGGAGTCGCTGTAATGCCACAACACCCAACCGACCTCCCAAGGACTGGGAGCATCCGATCGCAATTGCGCCTTTGTCGTGAACGAAATACTCGACGTGAAGTCTCCGAACGACTCAACGGACGTGACCAACGCGGAGTGAGAGCTACTTGAGAACCGAGGGGTTCCTGGAGAAAGCGACAGTTGTCGTCCGCCGGACGAAGCGGATTGCACTTGAATGGTACCGTACCCACTCCATTGATCCGTCCAATTTCCATTGACTGAACCATCATTCCACGGAACGTTGAGAGCATAGGACAACCAATCTTCATTTAACGATCCCGACGTGGGCGGCGAACTTGAAGACGGGGTCGGCGTCGGACTCGGCGTACCACCTCCACCATTACGTCCGCACCAGTTTCCCCACATACGGCAAGTCGTCAGATCGACGATTCCACCGGCACCGCTAGAGTCTGCGGGCGGGACGGAAGGAAGCACTCCGCCGCCGCCGCCGCATGCGCTGATCAGCGATATCAATATCAAGGCAGCGGCGGAAGTATTCCATGAACGTCGCGAAGTAATCATCGGATCTCCAGAAGATATATTTGCACCAATGGCTTTCCAGAGGCTCCAGCGGGAAACAACTGGAAACCTTTACGGTGCGAATTCGTTCTCGCGAACTTTACACGAGCTTGATAAATTGAACTTTTGGACGCTGTTCAAGTCCACACAATAGAGAAGTCTCGCGCGGATACGCCCTACGATCGTACCTATTTATCTTCAGGGAATAAAGGCCCATTTCTCTCATGGAACTCCATGAAATAGCGCCCAACCACTCTGAATCAAAAGTCCCAACCGTTGCTTCGTTTAGGCTACAAGTGCGAGCTTCGCGGTTGCGAAGTCGACAAGGGCCTGTTCGCGTTCGAACTCGGGGGTTTGCGGAGTCAAACTCTTCTGCCGTTCTTCCGCTGCAGCGAGCTCCGCTCGTGTCCCGGCCGGATCGACATCGTCCGGTGCAGCAACGAGATCGACTAAGATCGTGATCCGATCAGGTAATGCTTGCAAAAAACCTTGCCCGGTCGCATACCGTACGCGCTGCGTCTTGCCGTCATGAACGATATCGGCACGTAATACCCCCGGCCGAAGCGCCGTGAGCAATGGCGCATGCGAGGGAAGAATCCCTTCTTCCCCTTCCGTACCAACTGCAATGACAAACTCCGCAGGACCGTCGTAGACGACCGCCGTCGGCGTAATGAGCGAAAACGGAATCGTATTAGCCATCAGACTTTGGAAGCCATTTGTTCAGCGGCGGCCTTCACTTCGTCGATCCCGCCAACGTAGAAGAACGCCTGCTCGGGCAAATGATCAACCTTGCCGTCGAGGACTTCCTTGAACGAGGCGATCGTGTCTTGCAGCTTGACGTACTTTCCTTCGCGTCCCGTGAACTGCTCAGCTACGAAGAAGGGCTGTGAGAACAATCGTTGGATGCGCCGCGCGCGTCCAACGGCGATCTTGTCGTCTTCGGAGAGTTCTTCGATGCCGAGGATGGCGATGATGTCTTGCAGGTCCTTATAGCGCTGAAGCGTCTCCTGCACGCCGCGCGCGACCTGATAATGCTCATCACCAAGAATCTGCGGATCGAGGATCCGCGAGCTCGACGCAAGCGGATCGACCGCGGGATAAATGCCCAGTTCCGAGATCGGCCGAGAAAGTGCGGTCGTCGCATCAAGGTGAGCGAAGGTTACGGCGACGGCGGGATCGGTGTAGTCGTCAGCCGGTACGTACACCGCCTGAACCGAGGTAATCGAACCTTTGTGCGTCGAGGTGATCCGCTCTTCGAGGCTACCCATGTCGGTCGCGAGCGTCGGCTGATATCCAACCGCCGACGGCATGCGACCCATCAGAGCCGAGACTTCGGATCCGGCCTGAAGATAGCGGAAAATATTGTCCATGAAGAGCAACACATCGGCGCCCAACTCGTCGCGGAAATACTCGGCCATCGTGACCCCGGTCTGTGCAATTCGGAAGCGCACGCCCGGCGCTTCGTCCATCTGACCGAACACGAGGGTCGTCTGCGCGAGCACGCCCGATTCTTTCATTTCGAGCCAAAGATCGTTGCCCTCGCGCGTGCGCTCGCCGACGCCCGTGAAGACGGAGAAGCCCTTGTGCACGTTGGCGATATTGCGGATAAGCTCTTGAATCAAGACCGTCTTGCCGACGCCGGCGCCGCCGAAAAGACCGACTTTTCCGCCGCGCGTGTAGGGCGCCATCAAGTCAATAACCTTAATACCCGTCTCGAAGACTTTGGGCGTCGGATCCTGCTCTTTAAACGCCGGTGCGGGGCGATGGATCGGCCACTGCGCCGAGGCCTTGACAGGCTCGTTCGAGTCGATCGCGTGGCCGAGCACGTTGAAGATCCGCCCCAACGTGCCTTCGCCGACGGGAACCGTGATCGGTCCGCCGGTCGATGTGACCGGGGCACCACGTACCAGACCATCGGTCGATCCCATGGCCAAGCAACGCACTTGGTTATTTCCGAGCTCGTCTTGCACTTCGAGAACCAAGTCGCGTACTTGCATCGCGGTTCCGCCGAGTACGACGCTCGCCGTCTTTCCATTGTTGACGGGTTTTGCGCCTTTGGACGCACTCTCTTCGTTGACGCGCACCCGTAGCGCATCGTTGATCTTGGGCAACGTCTCCTGTGTAAACTCGACGTCGACGACGTTTCCGAGCACTTGGACGACTTTTCCGGCGGCGGTGGCCATTCTTCAACATTCCTTTACGTGATAATTCGTTTATGTTCGTTCGGTACTGCGCGTTACGCGGAAAGCGCCTCAGCCCCGCCGACAATCTCGAGAAGTTCCTTGGTGATCGCAGCTTGACGTGCGTTATTCATCTGAATCGTCAACTCGTCGATGAGCTTCCCCGCATTCTCGGTCGCGTTGTTCATCGCGAGGAGCTGAGCGGCAAAAAAGGCGGCGTCGGTTTCGAGCATCGCGGAGTACAAGGTGAACTCCAGATACTTGGGGAGCAATCGGGAAAGCACGAGTTCGGGCGACGGCAGGAATTCAACGGCTCCCCGCGCTTCGCTCGCCGATTTTTCATCGCCGGTGAATTCGCTCACAACGATCGGGACAATCCTGCGTACTTCCGGCCGCTGGGACATCATCGAGATCAACCTGGAGGAAATCAAGACGATGCTTCCGATTCGTCCGGAGATGAAATCGTCGCTTACGCGAGCGGCCACTTCACGAGCCGTCTCGAGTTTCGTCTTCGCCGCGAGCGCCCAGGTGGGGCGATCGATCTGACCCCAACGGCGCACGGCATTACGAGCCTTGATGCCGACCGGGAAAAACTGCGCGTCGCGCTCTTCGACACGATAGAGCTCCCCGGCCCGAAGCACATTGGAGTTAAAGGCCCCGCAGAGGCCTTTATCCGCAGTCAGCAAAACGACGCCGGCGGGGACTCCGCTCGCTCCGGGTCTTAGGAAAGGGTGATCGGCGTTCCAGACGCTTTTGACGAGATCACTCAGCATGGTGCCGATCGCGTCGGCATACGGACGCGCCTGCTTGCGCGCCTGTTCGGCACGTCGAATCTTCGCAGCCGCGACTTGCTTCATCGCCTTGGTAATCTGCTGCGTATTCTTCAGCGACTTGATCCGATCGCGTAAGTCTTTAACCGACGGCATGAGGCCCTCGCATTATCCGAAACTCTGCTTGAATTCGACCAAAGCCGCTTCAAGCTGCTTGGCCGAATCCGGTGAAACCACTCCGCTCGATGCGATCGCCGTGGGAACGCTCGCATATTTTTCGTGGAGGAACGTCAGGAATTCCCGTGCCCAGTCCTGGAGACGCGCGGTCGGGACTTCGTTGACGAAACCCTTCGTGGCACCATACAGCAGCACGACTTGGTCTTCGACGGCTTGAGGTTGGTACTGCCGCTGCTTGAGCAGTTCGGTGAGTTTCTCGCCGCGCAACAATTGCATTTGCGTCGACTTGTCGAGATCGCTCGCGAGTTTGGCGAAGGCCGCGAGATCGCGATATTGCGCGAGTTCGAGTTTGAGTTGACCGGCGACGCTCTTCATCGCCTTGGTCTGTGCCGCTCCACCGACGCGTGAGACGGAAAGTCCGACGTCGACGGCCGGCCGAATGCCCTGGAAGAAGAGCTGCGGCGTCAGGTAAATCTGCCCGTCGGTGATCGAGATAACATTGGTCGGGATATAAGCCGAGAAGTCGCCGGCCTGCGTCTCGATGATCGGTAAGGCCGTCATCGAACCCCCGCCCAGTTCATCGGAGAGTTTCGCTGCGCGTTCAAGCAAACGTGAGTGGAGGAAGAAGACGTCGCCCGGATAGGCTTCACGGCCCGGCGGACGGCGGAGCAACAACGCCATCTCGCGATAGGATTGTGCGTGCTTGGTGAGATCGTCGTAAATGATAAGGACGTCTTTCCCCTCGTACATCAATTCTTCGCCCATCGAACATCCCGCGAACGGCGCGATCCAGCGGAGCGCGGCAGCGTCGGAAGGACTGACCGTGACGATGGTCGTGTACTCAAGGGCGCCCTTCTGTTCAAGTGTCTGCGCGAGCGCGGCAACCGTCGAGTTCTTCTGGCCGATCGCAACATAGATACAGAAAACGTTTCGGCCCTTCTGATTGATGATCGTGTCTACCGCAATCGCCGTCTTGCCGGTGCTACGGTCGCCAATGATGAGCTCACGCTGGCCCTTTCCGATCGGAATCAAGGCGTCGATCGCGCGAATACCCGTCTGCAAGGGTTGCTTGACGGGTTGTCGTTGTACAACCGATGGTGCGGAGTTCTCAATCGTGCGATACTTTGTGCTCACGATCGGCCCACGTCCGTCGACGGGATTCCCGAGCGGATCGACGACGCGTCCGAGCATCGCCGCTCCGACCGGAACCGAGGCGATACGCCCGGTGCGGCGAACCTTCTGGCCTTCCTGAATATCCTTGTCGGAACCCAGGATGACGACGCCGACGTTGTCCTCTTCAAGATTGAGCGCGACACCTTGTTGGCCGGCGGCAAACTCAACCAACTCCGACGAACGCACGCTACGCAAACCGTACACACGCGCGAGATTCGCACCGACCTCAATAACGGTGCCGACCTCGTCTTCACGGACGTCCGTCTGATAATTTGCGATCTGCTGTTTGAGGATACCGGCAATTTCGTCTGCGTTAATCATCGTTAGTTCGCTTTCTTTTCGTCCGCGGGAATGGAAGAGTCGGGGGTGTGACGGTGGGTGGATAACTCAGGTTTACGAAACGGTCATCAGTTCTTGGGCGAGATAATCGAGTCGCCCGGCTATGCTGCCGTCGATTCGGCGGTCGCCCATGTTCAGGCGAACTCCGCCGATGAGATCGCGATCGACGACGGCCGTCGTCTCGAACGTCGTTCCGTAGATCACGCCGAGGCGGCGAGTCAGGGAATCGCGATCCGCCAGCGAGAGAGGCCGTGCGCTCGTGAGCAAGAGCGACGTCGCACCGCGCTCGATTTGCCGCAGCGAGGCGAATTCGCGAACGATCGCGCCGTACAAGGCCGCACGACGCTTGCGAATGAGCAAGAGAATCGTATGGAGCGCGATCGGATGAAGCCCGCTGAGCGAACGTTCGAAGAGTGAGGCTTTTTCGCTCCGATCCACGACCGGAGAGACGAAGAAGGCGCGCACCCTCGCATCATTATCCAGAAGGTCGCGCACAAGATCCAAATCTTTTGCGACGACCTCGAGAGCCCCGTGCTCTTTTGCGAGCTCGAAGACGGCGCTCGCATACCGACGTGCGACAGTCTGTTCGGCCATCAGCTTCCTTTCCGTTCGAGCCGATCGACGACATGCAGTACGAGACGAGCGTCCATGCCTGAATCGACCGCGGTCAGCGCACGCTCACGAGCGATATGAAGCGCTCGTTCGAGCAATTCGCTTCGCAGCTGAACGCGTGCAACGGCACGGGCACGCTCCAACTCTCCTTCAGCATTGCGAATCATCCGCTCGCCGTTGCTTTTGGCTTCGGTGATGATCCGCTCATGCTCATGGTGCGCCTCCTCTTTGGCGCGCTCTCGAATCAAAGTCGCCTCGGCTTCACTTCGCTCCAGTTCGAGACGCGCTCGCTGCTCATCGGCGCGCGATTTTCGTAAGCGTCCCTCAGACTCACGAAGGAGGGAATTTCTCGCATCCTCAGCCGCCCGCACCGCCGGAATCCCGAAACGCCCGAAGAGCCACAAGAGAACCGCAAGGAACGCGAGGGCGCCGAGAACCTGACTGGTTAGGGAAAGTTGTTCGAGGAAATGCGTATCGCTTGCACTCATGCAGCTTTTTCCGATCCGAGGACATTTCCGAGGAGTGTCGCGGCAATCTGCTGCGCCAAATCGTCCTGACGCTCGTGTGCCGTCCGCACTTCTTCGGCGACGGTTTGGTGTGCCGTCGCGATCACGGCGGAGGCACGAGCGGTGAACTGTACTGAGATTTGCTCCGCCTCGGCGCCGGCTTGAGCGCGAACTTGAGCCTTCAATTCATCGGCCTCACGACGCGCACTCGCTCGCCGCTCATTCGCCGCTTGACGAAACTCACGAATACGGGCGAGCATCGTCTCATTATTTTCACCAAGACTGTCGACATAAGCACGTCGCTCCGCGATGGCCTTGGCGACCGGACGGAAAAAAATCACGTTCATCACCGTGAGGAACGCGATGAAATTCACGATTTGAACGATCAAGGTTCCGTCTATGCTAAGGAACACGATTCTTGCTCCGATCCTGACTTACTTGACGTTCGCGATCAGGCCGGGGACATTGCCGACCGCGAAGAACAAGTAGAGCGCGAGGCCCAGTGCGATCACGGGGAAGGCCTCCAGAATACCCACGCCGAGGAAGTAAAACGTGAAGATGTTCGGACGAGCCTCGGGCTGACGGGCAATTGCCTCGACCGCTTTGGAACCGATAACACCGTCACCGACCGCCGAACCAAAGGCGACCGCCGCCACGATGAGACCAAAACTGAGGATGACGGAGGCGAGAATAAGCGCTTGCGAAGTCACGAAATACAGGACCTTTCTAGTGCTCCTCGGCCAATGCCAAGGAGGTGTAGACGATGGTGAGCAGGGTAAACACGAACGCCTGGATCGAGCCGACGAAAAAGTTGAAAAACTGGATGAAGAACGGGACGACCGAGAGCGGCAATGACAGGTGGACGGAACCGATCTTCACGTCAGCTAGGATGATCGTCGTCACCACAAAGATCAACAGCTCGCCCACGAAAATGTTGAAAAACAAACGCAAGCAGAGCACGATCGGCCGCATGGTTTCTTCGATCAGATTGAGCGGAAAAAGGAACCAGAAGGGCTTAAAGAGGTGAGCGTATGCGGAAATGCCGCTCTTGCGGATCGCGAGAAACTGAATCGATAAGAACACGACGAGGGCGAACGCCGCAGTCGTGTTGAGATCGGCCGTCGGCGAGCCGCCGAACGGCAACCCCAGTTGTTTGAGTGGAAAGAAGCCGACTTGATTGAGAACGAACACGAAGACGAAGATGCCGACAAAAACCGGAACCATCGCTTCGCCCCGACGCCCGAGAACTCCGACTGCCAAGTCGCTCAAGAAATCGATGATCGATTCGAAGACCGCCTGAGTCTTTCCGATCCGATGCGTCCGATACGAACGCCCCAGCCACCAAAAGCACACGAAAGACACGGCCATAACGATCCATGTCGTCAAAATCGTGTCGGCATGGACGCTCCCAAGGAGCGGCCAGTTCCACGTCAGGTGTCCGCCGATTTGCTCGTGCACGTTTCTCCCCAATGGCTTTCCCGCAGAACCTCCAAAGCGTAGAGGATGTGCGGCGTGAAAAATCCGGCAAAATAGGCGCCCATCGCCCACCACGGGCCATGAAGCGACGCCATCACCGGAATTGCGGCGAAGACCAAAATGCGCACCATTCCCCCGAACCTGAACGCACCAACGGAGCCTGAACCATCCAGGAGCCGTTCACCCGCGCGCATTGTCGTGAGCATGTAGACCACTCCGCATCCGCCCCCGAGCGCCAAGTCGAGTCCCAAGCGAATCGAACTCATTGCGACGAGCGCAGCGAGCGGAAAGATGAGGAGAAGCGTGCGTACGCTGATCGTCCGCTTGCGGGCGCGATACACCCCCAAGCCGTCCGCCGTAGCGTCCGCAAAGTTCAGAGCCTCTATGGTGGAACCCTGCTCACTCATGAGTGAATCTTGCAAATATTTTTCATACAGCGCTACTTCAAGAAGCGGATGATTCGCGTGAACGCCGCGGCGCCTCCGATGACGAAGCCGGCGAAGAGACCTCCGACCACCCAAAGCGAGGATCCCGTGCGTGACGCCACGAGTGCGCCGAGGAACAAGCCGACGAGCACACTGCCGGCGAACATCGCTCCAAGACCCATGGCATCGATCAGCCGCATCCCGTTGCCGCAGGTTCCGATTCGATGAGGCCGCATCCTTGATTTGAGCGGCCCTCAAGGGATCGCGGAGAATTCCTCGGGGTAGACTTGACCTCGAAGTTCGGCGAGGAGCCAGGCGACGATGCGGCCTGCGGCTTGTCCGTCTCCAAACGGATTGTGCGCGCGCGACATCCGCTCGTATGCAGCCTTGTCCGTCAACAAGGTCGTCACCGCCTCGACAATCGCCTCTCGTTTCGCACCGATCAGCCGAGAGATTCCCGCCCGAACGCCTTCGGGACGCTCGGTTTCGTCGCGCATGACGAGAACCGGCTTACCGAGGGATGGTGCTTCTTCTTGAATGCCGCCGCTGTCGGTCAGCACCAGATGACAGAGAGAGATCGCGCGTGCCAGGACGTGATAGGTCATCGGCTCCACGAGGATGACTCCCTCGACACCGCCGAGCATCTCGTGAGCAATCGGCCGAACCTTCGGAGACGGATGCACCGGCCAGAGGATCTGCGGTCGCTGCGGCAATGCGGCGATCTCGGCCAAGGCCGCGCAAATCTCAGGCATACGTTCATGATTCTCTCGACGATGAGCGGTCACGAGAATAAGCGGACGCCGCGAATCGAGTCGATTCCATTCGACGGGATCCCGCTCAAGCGGCCTCCGCGCGATCATCGTGAAGGCATCGACGGCCGTGTTCCCCGTGACGAAGATCTGCTCAGAGGCGATGTTCTCCGCGATGAGATTCGTGCGCGCCCAGGCGGTCGGCGCGAAATGATACGCGGCTATCACGCCCGTCAAGCGACGGTTGAGTTCTTCGGGATACGGCTCCCAGATCGTGCTCGTGCGTAAGCCCGCCTCGACGTGACCAACGGGAATTCTTGCGTAAAAGGCCGCAAGCGCCGCCGCCGTGCTCGTCGAGGTGTCACCGTGGACGAGAATAACCTCAGGACGAGCCTCAGCAAGCACGGGCTCCATTCCTTGAAGGACCCGCGTCGTGATCTGCGTGAGCGTTTGATTGGGCGTCATTACATCGAGGTCGAAGTCCGGACGAATCGCAAAGAGCGCCAACAAATCGTCGAGCATTCCTCGATGCTGAGCCGTGACGCAGACCAGTGACTCGATTGCGGGTCCGGCCGCCCTGAGCGCCTCGACAACCGGCGCCATCTTGGTCGTATCCGGACGCGTCCCGAAGACGCTCATAATTCGCAAGGGTTTCACAAAACGAAGATTCCTAAAGGGATGAGGGTACCCAGACGACCGCCGGAAAGAACATAGGCGACTGCACCGAGCACAAAGGAGACGGCATAAATCAGGAGGACCGCCTGACGCACGCTGAGTCCGAAGCGGAAAACGAGCAGATGGTGGATATGTCCGCGATCGGCTTGGGTGATCCTCTGTCCGGCGAGCGTGCGACGCACGATCGCCATCGCCGTATCGAGCACGGGCAAGGCCAAGGTCACCAGTGGTACGGCCAAACTCACGAGGACGGCACCTTTGGCGGTGATGAGAATCGAGATCGTCGCTAACAGATAGCCGATGAACAAGGAGCCCGTGTCGCCGAGGATGATCTTCGACGGATTGAAGTTGTAAGGAAGAAATCCGGCGACGCCGCCGACGAGCGCCGCGAGCAAGATCGCCGCGAGAATATGCCCATGCCCGACGGCAATGACAAAGAGGAAGAATCCGGAGATCACGGTCGTTCCGGCGAGCAAGCCGTCTAAGCCGTCGAGAAAGTTGATGGCATTCATCATTCCGACGTACCAGAGCAGCGTGATCGGAATCTCAAGGAAGGGGGGGAAGTCTAGCCACGTGCCGGTATGGGGAAGTTCGATTCCGTCGATTCGATAACCGTAGGCCATCGAAACCAGCGCGACGGCGATCTGCGCGAACAGCTTACTGCTGGGACGCATACCCATGACGTCATCCCAAACGCCGACGAGCAAAATCAACGTTCCCCCGAAGAACAGCCCTAAGACCCGGCGCAGCACGGCGATATGCTCGGGATCGTGCGCGTCACGGACAACGGTCGGCATCGCCAGACCAAAGCCAAGCGTCACGAAGAGCGCGAGCGAGAAACCAAGGAAGACGGCGAGTCCTCCGACCCGCGGCTTTGGATCCGCGTTCATGCGCCGCTCATCAACGGCGTCGAGCATCCGGACCTTGAGGGCAAACTTTCGAACCAATGGCGTCGCATAGAGCGAGACGGCGGCCGCGACCGCGAACGCCATGAGATACATCGCAACAGCGGGATGATTCACAGAGATGATTTCGCTTCGGATCCGGGAGGCAGGGCATCGAAGCTTGTGAGGTAAAGGACGGGGATCCCGACCTCGGTCAACAACTTCGCGGCGAGTTCATCGGGATAGGCGTGGCCGTAGACGATGCGCGCGACTCCCGCGCTGATGAGCAATTTGGTACAACTCAAGCACGGCTGATAGGTCGCATACGCCGTCGAGCCCGCCAGGCTCACTCCATGGCGGGCCGCTTGCGCGATCGCATTCGCCTCGGCATGCGTTGTTCGCACGCAATGGCCATTGACCATCACGCAACCGACATCGACGCAGTGAGCTGCATTCGGTGGTGCGCCGTTGTACCCCGTTGATAGGATTCGTTCATTGCGCGCGAACACGGATCCGACGCTTGCGCGGGGACAGGTCCCTCGTGTCGCGACCGTTCGTGCGACATCGAGAAAGTACTCGTCCCAACTCGGCCTCATTCGATCATTGCTTGGCGTCCGACGCCCCCTAGCCCTTGCGATATCTTCCGGCAGTATGCAGGCTCCTCCGCTGCGAAGAATGCGGTACCGAGCGCCCCCCATCGAGAACCGCATCGAAAGTTCGCCTTTCAGGAAGCATCCATGCGTAACCGGAAGTCTATCCTCTTCACGATTCTCACACGCCTTCGCCGCTTGATTGCTGCGAGGCGGCTGCAAACTGCGGCGCAGCGAGGCGATGCCGTCGCGCAATACGTTCTCGGGGCGCAGTATGAAGAAGGCAGCGACGGCGAACGCGATTACCTCCAAGCAGCGTTCTGGTATCGCAAGGCCGCAGAATACGGCTTCGCGGACGCCCAATACAAAATCGCTCAGTTTTACAAAAACGGCTTGAGCGTTCCCTACGGTCCTCAAGATTCCGCCGAAGCGCTCTCCTGGTTTCAGAAGGCCGCTTACCAAGGCAATGTTCAAGCGCAATTCGCTCTGGCGCAGTGCTATGACGCGGGGTTCGGCACGCCCAACGATGCAATTCACGCGAGGCGATGGTATCAAAAAGCCGCCGATCAAGGTCATCCAAATGCGCAATATGAAATCGGCGACGCTTTGTACCATGGACGCGGCGTAGAGCGAGATCTCACGCTGGCCCTCGCATGGTTTCTCAAAGCCGCCGAGCAAGGCGACGTACACGCTCAATTGAAAATGGGCGAACTCTGTATGCGGGGACTGGGGCCGGCGCAAGACCTTCAACAAGGCATTGCATGGTATCGGAAAGCTGCGGATCAAGATTCGACCGACGCGCAAATTGCTATGGGACTCGCATATCGGGAGGGTCTCGGGGTCCCGACTGATTATGCCCAGGCGATGGAATGGTTTCGCAAAGCCGCAGATCAAGGAGATGCTGTAGCTCAACGCAACGTCGCAGACCTCTACGAACGAGGTCTCGGAAACGAGTGCGATAAGGAAGCGGCGGAATTCTGGTATCTCAAAGCTGCGGATCAAGACGACTCCGACGCGCAAAACTCCCTCGGTATGCTCTTAATGATGAGAGGAGATTGGGACACGGCGATGCTGTGGTTCTCCAAAGCCGCAGATCGCGGAAATCTGCAGGCCCAAACGGAGATCGGAACTCTTTTCGAGGAGGGAATGGGCGTTCCCCAAGACTATGTACAAGCGCTTTCCTGGTACCTGAAAGCGGCTGATCGAGGCTACGCCGAAGCTCAGACCAAACTCGGCTGCCTTTATAAGAAAGGCTACGGCATTCGCCAAGATTACGCGCAGGCGATGGCATGGATTCGCAAAGCCGCGCATAAAGGCTACGCGGAGGCGCAATACGAAATTGCGATATTTCACCGACAGGGGCTCGGCGTGCCGCAAAATTACGTGCACGCGATGTCATGGTTCCGAAAGGCGGCCGATCAAGGTCACGCCTTTGCGCAAAGCGAGATTGGAACGCTCTATCGCATGGGACGCGGCGTCACGCGGGATTATGCCCAAGCGCTGTTTTGGTATCGCAAGGCGGCCGATCAAGGAGAAATGCACGCACAAACAAACGTCGGCTATCTGTACGCCGGAGGTTTGGGTGTCACGCAAGATTATGCGCAGGCGCTCTATTGGTACGGGAAAGCCGCCGAGCAAGGAAGTCCGTTTGCGCAATTCAACATCGCGGGGCTCCACGAACATGGGCGTGGAGTAGCGCGCGATGATGTTGCGGCCATGTACTGGTATCGCAAAGCCGCAAATTTTGGTGATCTCGATGCACAATTCGCGGTCGGCCGTTTTTATGAAATGGGACGCGGCGTAAAGCAAGATTACGGACAAGCGATAACCTGGTACCTCCGAGCCGCCAGGCAAGGCCATCTCGGCGCGCAAAACAATCTCGGCGTCATGTACGAAGACGGCAAGGGCGTCTTCCAAGATTATATCCAGGCGATGCAATGGTACAAAAATGCGGCCGATCACGGCTATCAGGCCGCGCAATTCAACTTGGGCATGCTTTACGAAGACGGAAAGGGCGTTCTTCAAGATTATGCTCAAGCCTTGAAATGGTATCGCAATGCTGCCGAACAAGGACACGTTCGAGCCCAAACCCGCATCGGTCTCTTCTGCGAAGACGGCAGCGGCGTACCCAAAGACCCAACGCATGCGATGCTCTGGTACCGCAAGGCGGCCGATCAAGGATATGCGCCCGCGCAATTCAACGTCGGCTTTCTCTACGCACAGGGATCAGGCGTCCCGCAAGACTATGCCGAGGCCCTCAGTTGGTATCGCATGGCTGCCGATCAAGGAGAGAGTGCAGCCCTCAATAACATTGGGCGTTTCTACGAGAACGGATATGCCCTCAAGCAAGATTATCTTCAAGCGATGACCTGGTACCGCAGAGCCGCCGAACGAGGGAGTTTGTACGCTCTCACCAATATCGGAAATCTTTACGAAAGCGGGAAGGGCGTTCCGCGCGATTTTGCACAAGCCATGTATTCGTATCTCCAAGCCGCCGAGCGAGGACATTCTCCCGCGAAATTCCACGTCGGACACTTATATGAGAACGGGTGGGGAGTAACGCAAGATTACACTCAGGCTATGCGCTGGTATCGCCGGGCCGCCGAACAAGGGTATGCGGACGCCCAGCATCGCGTCGGCCTCCTCTACGAAAAGGGATACGGCACGAAGCAAAATATCGAATACGCACTCTGGTGGTATCACAAGGCCGCTGAACAAGGCCATGCGCAAGCGCAATGTGATCTGGGCATTCTTTCCGCTTCAAGCAATGCCGTCGGTCAAGATTTCGCGCAAGCAATTCAATGGTTGAGGAAAGCTGCCGAACAAGATTTTGCGAATGCGCAATATCGTTTGGGTATGTTCTCCCTCGAAGGATCCGGCGTTCCGCACGATTACGAGCAAGCCATGCATTGGCTGCGTAAAGCCGCCGATCAAGGTCATGCCGATGCTCAATTCGAGATCGGAAATCTCCGAAGGGCGGGCCTCGGCACATCGCAAAACTATAGTGAAGCCGTCTATTGGTTCCGCAAAGCCGCTGATCAAGGCCACCGGCAAGCGAAATTCAGCATCGGCGAGATGTATGCGCAGGGTCTCCTCCGCGAACATCAGGGCATTCCGAGCGAATCCCCTGATGTTGCGCAGGCCAATCCACTGTCGACCGACGCACGATTTGCCCTCATCTTCTCCTCCCTCACCAGTGAGGGCGATATTGAATTGACCGACGACCGCGGTGACGAAGATGCCGAGAGTCCGTTCAAGATCGGTCTCTCGTTCAAAGACGGAATCGGCGTCGAGCGAGACGAGCAACAAGCATTGCATTGGCTGCACCAAGCCGCCAATCAAGGTCATGTCCAAGCTCAGCGACATCTCGCCGACCTCTATGCCAAAGAGGGCACCGAGCGGAACGACGAACAGGCGATGCGGTGGTACCGCAAAGCCGCCGAACAAGGTGACGCCCATGCACAGGATCATCTCGGCCGGATGTACGAAAACGGCCTCGGCGTCACGCAAGACCTCGAACAAGCGGCTCAATGGTATCGACTCGCCGCTCGACAAGATCATCCCGGCGCTCGGGAACGCCTTGACTCGGTCCTTCGTCGCCTCACCGGATGAGTCGATCACGTCGACTTTCGTCGAGTCAAGGCGATATTTCGAAAAAAATAAGCGTGCCACTCAGACAAAAACGACAATTGCCCGAAAGTCCCATGCTG
Source organism: Vulcanimicrobiaceae bacterium (assembly GCA_035937855.1). Classification (GTDB taxonomy): domain Bacteria; phylum Vulcanimicrobiota; class Vulcanimicrobiia; order Vulcanimicrobiales; family Vulcanimicrobiaceae; genus DASZHL01. The sequence continues at coordinate 38,846 of DASZHL010000030.1, read as the reverse complement.
CCTGAAGAGGGTTTTACGCGGGAACTCACGCAACGGATGAAGCCCCACTCAATCGCGAAATCGGCGAAACATTCTTGTTGTAGCAGTTTTCAGGAGAAAAGAATCACATGTCAGGCTCCACCACTCCGAATCCATTCGAGCAAAGTAAGGAGGATTTATCACGTAACCTGACAACCGCTAAAACCAGATTAGCGAAGTTAGAAACACTTGTGACACCTCTCCTCCTTGAGCACGGCCATGCTAGAGGTACGATGGGAGGTGCGATTGAAACGCCCGACTATGATCCGAATTCCTGGGACAATATCGATCATCTTCGCGCTGCAGCAACTGAAGGAGATCCAAAAGCGCAATTCGCGCTCTTTAGACGCATGTTGCCGGAAAACCCAATTTACGCGAATGAAATGCTCAAGGCGGCGGCGGACAACATGCATCCCGTCGCACAGTATGTCTACGGAGTTCTCCGGCATCAAGACGATGGGTCCGAATACCTTGCGAATTCCGCGAAGCAAGAATGTCTTATCGGGAAATACTACTACACAAGCCTTATTCTAGGAGCATCCGATCAATCCGAAAATCAAAAGCCCGCGAGACAATTTCAACTGAAGCTGGCGGAAAGCTACTACGACATCATTGTAAAAACTGCTCATACGAATTCGATCCTGCACAAACTCGCGTGCGATAGTTACAATGAACTCCATTTGAAAGAACGCTTCGGCTTCGGCCAAAAAAGCGTGAAGTACGCTATCGATAAACTGCTTGCGCCGGCAGACATTCACACCGAAATCCATGGCGTACAGATCTTGCTTCCACTTTCGAAAATTAATCGCAGGCAAACGTTTTCCGACGCTCAGTACTCGCACATATCAAAAGACGTCGGTAAAGCCAAGCATCTTTTTCTTGACATAGTTAAAGACGATAGAAACGCACCAGGAGACGATTGGTATACCGGCCGAGCGCTCAACAATCTTGGCTATATAGCCGAACTCGATGGTCATACCTCCGAGGCGTTCGAGTACTATAAGCAGGGCACCGAGGAACATAATGGTGCCGCGACCTACAATCTCGCCCGCTTCACAAAGTTGGAGAAAGGAGGCGCTTCGCGGGATCTCGCGGAGGCTCGGCGCTTGTTTGATCTCGCCGAAAAGCGGGGCTTCTCACAAAAAGCGAAGATTATTGCACTTACGTCCGCGCCGCCGGATATTCAGGAGGATGCATCTCGCAACGGTAATCGGGCGATAATCAACGTCACTCCACCACCGCCGGCGGATTTCTCAGTTCCCGCGAAGCCTCAGGACACACAGATACCCCTTATCAATGTGGTACCCCAAACCGCTTTCGACGAAGAAGGAATTCAAGCTTCGTTCAAGCACGAAGCAGATTTTTCTTCGGAAGAGGTCGATGTTCGATTCGATAAGGTCGAAACGCCGGTCGAGCAAGCGCCTCAATTCCATACATACAGTGAGGCTAGCGACGAAATTACCGCAGCAGTTCTTTGGCATGACTACAACAAACTCCAATCCGCGACAAACCCAAATATCGAACTGATTGAACTTTATGAAAATGCCTTCAGAGGCGATAACGTAGCGCAGGTCGCACTTGCGGATCACTACTTTCCTGATGAGGGTAGCGTGAGAAATAACACGCCTGTCGCCGTATACTTATTACGTCTCGCCGCCGAAGGTGGAGACCAATACGCACATGAACAATTCCGTAAAATCCATGAAGATTCGGTGAGTTACGTGAGCGAGATATCGAGATATTTCCAAGAACTGTCTGCGCAACAGAGAGATGCTTCCGTTTCCGAAGAACCGTTAACGCACCAAGAAGATGCTGCCATTCCAATACGATTCAAGATAACGAAATAAGGTCCGGACTTTTGCTTCTTGTACCCCGTTGATCCCGGATACTGCGCTGACACAATTTGAGAGTTATTTGCATCGTGATGTTGGCCTGACGTGCGTCGGGCTTAGGGCCTCCGTCACGAAGCAAACCGCTCTAGGTGCCGACTCGAACTCTGACGGCGGGACTAAAGGCGGGTACCGGCAAGCTCTCGGCGAGATCGCGGTTTTTCCGTGACTTCTCCGGCGGACCTAGCAACATTAGCCGAGCTTCCTTGTTCCCGAGATTCTCGGCCGAGGAGAGTAGCAGCAACGCCATTTCCGAACTATTCCGTATGCAGTAATTTGCCGGATCTTGCGGGCGACGCGGGGCCATATAGACTTTCGCTAAATCTAATTGTGCGTCGGGATCCATGGTGATGGACCCTTCAAAAAGGTCAATTAACCGCTGAAGCACCTCGCCGTTGGCGGCGTTTTCGAGGACCATTTCCTTGCTCTGAATGTCTCGCAACTCTTTAAGATCGGCTTCTAACAACTGATGGAAATACGTGCGCGGCACGGAAATCGAAGCAAACTCATCTTTATCTCCGGGATGCAGTTTTGTCTGCCCATTATGTGTTTGCCCATGAAGATGGACATGGACCGCTTCGCTCACCGCCTCGGGAACTTTCGCTGCCGGGAAAACCTTCACTGCCGGAATGTTCGACGGTGGTAGATTGTTACTCGGTTGTACAGTATCTTGCTCTTGAGGCACGTCGGCTGAAAGCGCTCGGATTGTCGCATCCATTGGATCAATTGGACCACGTATATCAATTGTATCGCGTACATCAATTGCATTCCGGCGTGCAATCTCCTCCGGAGTGAAAAGGCTCTCGCGAGCAACCTTTGCTTGTTTATGACCGAGGCTTTCGGCGCTCTTGACAAGATTCCAGGCACGGTCCGGATCCTGCGTGATGCCGGCAATCCTTCCAACCTCGCTATGACAATATCTTGCGAAGTTTAGCATGCAGATGGTATCGTTATCCGTTCCTTTCTCAAAATAACTCGCGGCGAGTGAATCATTCTTTGCCAAGCCGAGAAAGCCGAATCGAAAAATGATGCCGAGGTCGCGAAACGCAAGGGGTTCCTTGTCTTTATCTGCCGCGGCTTGAAGATTCTTCAGGATATCATTGTGTTCGTCGGGCTGGTCCTTAGATTGAGAACACGCGTTCCAATAGGAAGATCGTGCAAGCCCAATTTCATGGTTTTCGTTCGCGTACTTCTCCCAAGACTCACGGAGGAATTTTAAAGCGTTCTCACTCTCCTTGTCTACCGCTGTGGCCTTCACAGGTATCGGCGTTCCAACAATTACCGGATTTTGTGCACCGGTCTGTTTTGCTTTCGGAGATGCGTTCGTCTCTGTAGGCGAGCGCTTCCCTTGAAGCGCGTCAAGATCTTTTTTAATTTTTATGCGAGGATGGTTTTTATGCTCAGGTAATGCGAGGGCTCGTACGAGGTGACGCTCCGCCTCTTTAAGATCTCTTTTCGGAGTGTGCTTTGAAAACAGATCCTTCTGGTAACCCTGCCGATAAAAAAAGGATCCTAATACATGGTGGGATCCCGCGTGATCATGGTCGTCGGCGGCGCGCTTGTGAAGCTCGAAAGCCCTTGGGTAATCAATTGGTTTTCCCACCCTCATCAAGAGTTCCCCAAGCTCATAGATAGCCTCGATATCACCTTTTTCGACGCGCGCCTCAAGCTCTTTGGCGATGTCCTCTTTACTCTTTTTGGGCGCCTCAGTTTTCGTGTCAGCTTCGGTTTTCTTGGCGGTTTTCATAGACACTCCCGAATCGAAGAGATAAGCGAGCCGAGCAATGCGATCCGACTCGTTGAAGGGGGGTTTAAATTTCAGGCTTTGAGTAAAAATTCCTTTCCACGGCGGCGGATGTTAACGGCGGTGCGAGAAAAGTCGCTTCGCGTCTCCTGAGAGTTCGTCCGGCATCGAATCCGGCGGAGCGAGAAGTGTCTCTCCGATCTCCTGAAGGGGGCGTCCATCGTCCCAATACCTCTTCTTTGCCGGAACGCTCACGATTTCACGCTCCGGGTACCGCAAAGCCGTGAGTTCTCCGCCGTATACACAGCCCGTATCGATGCAAATTGTCCGATTCCGCCATTCCGCACGAAGCACCGCCATATGGCCGTAGACGACAAACGCTCCTCCGCGATAGTTTGCAGCCCAATCATAACGCACGGCACGTCCGAATTCGTCCTTGGCATTCTTGTCGTTCGAACGCGCGCCGTAGAGCGCGAATTCTTGCACCGCTGATGAGTCCCGGCCGTGCATCGCTTCGCCCAAACCAGCATGCGCGACGACGAGTTTTCCGTCGTCCAGCCAATAATGGCTGCTCATGCAGTCGGCAAACGCACGAACGCGTTCGATGAACGAATTGCGCTCGACCGACGGCAAGGCCTCAATTTGCGCGAGCGTCTTGGCGAGACCCTCCTTCACTTTTACGTCACGCCCGTTGAGCTTCCTTATGAACTTCTCGTCGTGATTTCCCTCGACGCACAGGGCCGTTCCGGCGTCAACCATGTCCATCATCAGTTCAAAGGCCGTGACGACTCCCGGACCGCGATCGACGAGATCTCCGACAAATATGACACGGCGCCCCTCGGGATGCGCATACGCGTCTTTTCCTCCACGTTCCTCACGACGATAGCCAAGGACATTGAGCAACGTGACAAGTTCGTCAAAACAACCGTGTACGTCACCGATGACGTCGAAGGGTCCATGGTCCCCGCGACGATCGACGGAAAGCGGAACGCGCTTAACCGATGCGGCATCGACTTCCTCAGGACTGGAGAACGTGTACACGTTCGAATAGCCCTCGTCCGTCAATCCGCGCAGGCTCTGCCGAAGTAATTCTGCTTCGCGTCTGAAGACGTTCGCACCGCGGTCCTGTGAATTTTTGGCGCGCGGACGCTGAATGCAAAGCTCTTCATTCAGATCGAACACGATCGCAACGACGGGGACATGATAGATATGAGCGAGATCGAGGAAATATTGCCGATGATCCTTCCGCACATTCGTTGCATCCACGACGCTGAGGCGACGCCGCGCGAGACGCTTTTCTACCAACAGTTTCATGACCTCGGATACATCGGAATCCGGGCCGGGATTGCTCGCATCATCGGTGATCAAAGCACGAGTGAACTGCGTCGAAACTATTTCAGTTGGCGAAAAATGGCGTGAGGCAAAGGTCGATTTTCCAGATCCGGGGATGCCGATAAGCATAACCAGAGAGAAGTCCGGTATGTTCAAGTTCGTTGGCGACACATAACGATTCTAGCACACTCCTACGGCACATCGAACCTTCCGGTTAGCTCTAATACGCGCGCGCCTAGCTCGGCTTGTCGCGTACGATCGGCGATATCGTCGAGAGCTGCTGCGATGATCCGCCCAATTTCGCGCGCTTCCTCGATCCCCATTCCGCGCGTTGTGATCGCCGGGGAACCGATGCGGATGCCGCTGGTCACCGTCGGCTTCTGCGGATCGAACGGAATCGCGTTCTTGTTGACGGTGATGTGGATTTCGTCGAGATACTGCTCGACAGCTTTTCCAGTCAGGTTTTTCGGGGTGAGGTCGACCAGTATCAAATGTGTGTCGGTTCCACGGCCGACCAAACGTCCTCCGCCGCGCTCGACTTCCTCACCGATCACCTTTATATTGGCGAGCACGCGTTCCTGGTAGGTCCGGAATGACGGCTGGAGGGCCTCACCGAACGCAACCGCCTTCGCGGCGATGATGTGCATGAACGGTCCGCCCTGTAAGCCGGGAAAGACCGCCTTGTCAAGCGCCTGCGCGTGCGCGGCCTTGCAAAGGACGAGGCCGCCACGCGGACCGCGGAGGGTCTTGTGAGTCGTGGTAGTGACGAAATCAGCGAAGGGCACCGGCGATGGATGCAAGCCGACCGCGACCAAACCGGCGATGTGCGCCATGTCGACCATCAACCGTGCCCCAACCTCATCGGCAATCTCGCGGAACTTCGCGAAGTCCATCGTGCGCGGATACGCGCTCGCACCGGCAACGATGAGTTTGGGTCGATGCTCGCGCGCCAAGCGACGCACCTCGTCGAAATCGATGAGTTCGTCTTCTCGCCGAACACCGTATGCGAACGCGTGAAAATACCGTCCGCTCAAGGTAAACTTCGTGCCGTGCGTCAGGTGGCCGCCGTGGGCAAGTGAAAGGCCGAGTATCGTGTCTCCGGGCTCAAGAGCCGCATAATATACCGACGCATTCGCCTGCGCGCCCGCATGCGTTTGTACATTCGCGTGCTCGGCTGAGAAGATCCGCTTGGCCCGGTCGATCGCGAGCTGCTCGGCGATGTCGACGAATTCGCAGCCGCCATAATAGCGCCGGCCGGGGTAGCCTTCGGCGTATTTGTTGGTCATCACGGATGCCGTCGCCTCGCGTACGGCCGCGCTGACGTAGTTTTCCGATGCGATCAACTCGAGATTCTCGCGCTGACGGCGCTCCTCGGAGGCGATCGCGGCGGCAAGCTCAGGGTCGATCGTGGAAAGTGAAGAGCGGTCGAGAACGCGCATCGAGATCTCCCAATGGAAAGGACGGACGAACGGTGGTCAGTCCTTCGTCATCGCAATCGAAAATACCGTCACTTTCCTCGTTCTGGCGATGAGGCGTTGCTTCCCTTTGGAGGCGTGCTGCGTTGGATGAAGCGCGCACTCAGAACGGAGAACCACGCGAAGGGCGGAAGCCAGGCGAGATGGAGCACGCGGGCAAGCTGCACCGGCGCCTGATCACGCACGCTGTAATCCGCCGCGAGCAATGCGAGGCTGACACCGAGAAGTGCCCACATCACGATACGCAGACGCGCAAGACTCGGCCCAGTCGTCGGGAGTCCATCATAGCGCTTCATGCTCACGATCATCGCCGCCAAAAGCGCGAGCAGCCCGATGATGAGGAATGCCGCTCCGACGAGAGCGTTGAAAGCGAATGCGGCGATCAATACTCCGACGATATAGGTAACACTGCCGATTACGAGGAGCCGAATCGTGAACATCCAGCGCCGTACGACCGCCTCATCGGGTACGACTTCGGCGCTCCTATGGGGCACCGGCGCAATCACCACATTTCGCTCGCCGCGTGCGCCTTCACGCCGCGCTCGACCGCGAGCCCGAACCCGGCTCATCCCAGCACCTCTTGGGGCGTCCGCGCTCCATCGACGATTCCGCGCACCACATCGGCTTGCGCTTTCACTCGCACGGCCGACTGATAGTCGTTCAGCTTGGAGGTTCGATAGGCATGACGTCCTCCGTCGAAGGGCGTCGTCAAAAAGACTTCGACCAAGCGCACGATCATCTCCCAACCGCTGAGTCGTTCGCCTACAGACAGCACGTTAATATCGTTGTGGCGCCGCGCCAACTCCGCCGTAAGCGGCTCGTTGACGCTCGCACAGCGAATTCCCGGAACCTTGTTCGCGGCGATCGCGATTCCGATGCTGGATCCACAGACGAGGATGCCCCGTTCGCATGTTCCCGACGCGATCGCCTCTCCCACGGCAAAACCGTAGTCCGGGTAGTCGACGGGGGTGTCGTCATGAGTTCCAAGATCGAGAATCTCGTGACCGGACTCCTGGAGGTTCGCGGCGATCTGATTTTTGTATTGAAAGCCGGCGTGATCGGCAGCAAGAGCTATCTTCATGGCCGAGCGCATTTCGACGAGCCCGCAGGTTGGGCCCGCAAGCGCCGCCAAGCGACAAAAATAATGAAAGCCGCTTCCTCCAGCCGTTCCTTTGGTCGCCTGCTCAGCAATGGACGCCTCACACAACTCGAATGGCTTGATCAGTGCGCGAACACGCTCGCCCTTGAAGGCGTCGTCTTCGATGCCGTGCATTTTCCCCGCACCGACGTCGAATATCTCGCCCAATTGAAGAAACTCTGCGTCGATCTTGGCCTGACGATCGCGGGGCTTGCAACGGAGACGCTCTTCGACCCAGCCGGCGCGCCTTGGTTGGAGCGCGCTCAAATGCTGGGATCACCTCTGGTCATCGCGTCGGCTCCTGCCGTCGATTCCGATCCCAACGCCTGGCCGCGCCTGGTCGCCACGTCACGTGAACGTGCGAGCGAAGCGAAGGCGCGAAATATCCCAATCGCCGTACGGAACGCTGCAAACACGCTCTGTGGAGACGGAGCCGCCCTCAAACGCCTGACGAAGGATTGTGACAGTTCCTGGCTTCGCTATGCTCCGAGCATCGTCGGACTCTCCTCGGATGAACTCGCCCCCCTCGCCGCGCGAAGCGTCATCGGAATCCTCGAAGTCGAGAAAGAGCCTTCGGAACCGGACCTCGCCCCTCTCATCCGGGCCGCAGCCACGCTACGCGGCTTCACCCTCATCGACGTCCAAGAAAGCGACGATCCCACGCCGACAATCACCCGACTCCGCGAGAGCCTCCACGCCTCATCCAAGCTGCACTGATCAACGTCGCGGTGAGGTGACTCACGCCCAGTTCCTCGTGACCGGACCAGACAACACTCAGCGGGCATTTGTGTGTCACAGGCCTCAGGGCTAGGCGCGGCGCCGCGATGTGTATACGGATATACATGAGCGGTCGGCGCGACGCGCAGGATGCGCTAGTGTCGCCGAAGCCCATGGATGGGCGAGAGGCGACCAACGACGCCCTGGGGCCTGTGGCGCGCAAATGCCGGGACGAGGACCGCGCTGCCGTCTGCATGCCCGGTTTAGACCTGCTTTTTGGCAGGTGGGTGCGGCCCGGGCGCCGGGTGGGATCGGTAAACCGATTCCGTCCTGTCGTATCCGGAGCTGATGCTCCCTTGGTGGTAACGTTGGTCCAACACCAAAGCAAGTACGCGTGCGAGCACAGTCTTCGTCTGTAAGGATTATCCCACCCAGGTCAAGACTTGACAGAACCACCGGAAGGGCTCCTCCGCATCGAGGAGCCTTCTCTTCGGACCTCCGCTCAGAGATCGCTTTTTTCGATAGCTCAGACCAGGAGCAACACGTAAATCGGAACAAGGGCTTGTTATGAAGCTCGATATTCGCAAACTTTCGATCCCGCTCAAGCATCCGTTCACAATTACCCGCGGGTCTCAGAACGAAGCGGTCACCGCCTTGTTCCGTCTGCATTGGCGCGATCTCGAAGGACTCGGAGAATCCGCACCGTCGGCGCGTTATTCCGAAAGTGTTGACTCGATTCTTACGTATTTCGCCGGGCATCAACCGGCCGGCGACGATCCGTATCGTCTTGAAGAACTCTTGCATCCGGGAATCCCGCCGGCGGCGCGTTGCGGATTCGATTTCGCCCTGCACGATCTCATCGGAAAAGATCTCGGCCGCCCGTTGTGGCAGCTTTTCGGGCTGGATCCGAGCAAAACACCGCTCACGTCGTTCACGATCGGCCTCGACAGCATCGACGTCATGCTCACGAAGGTTCAGGAAGCTCGCGCGCATCCGGTGCTCAAGATCAAACTGGGGACCGGCAACGAGATTGAAATAATCTCGGCGATTCGCTCGCACTACACGGGCGCGATTCGCATCGACGCAAACGAAGGTTGGAATGCCGAAGAATCCGTTCGGATCTTACACGAATTGGAACGCTACGACATCGAGTATTGCGAACAACCCGTCCCCGCCGGCACTCCCGAGCGGCTTCGCTATATTCGCGAACGGAGCAAAATTCCGATCGTCGCGGACGAAGATTCGCGTTTCGCATCCGACCTGGGAAATCTCATCGACTGCGTCGACGGCGTCAACGTAAAACTCGTCAAATGCGGCGGATTGCGCGCGGGACTCTCGATGATTCACACAGCAAGGTCGCTCGGCTTCAAGGTTATGATCGGCTGCATGCTCGAAAGCGCGATCTCGTCAACGGCGGGTGCTCATCTCTCACCGCTGGTTGATTGGGCCGATCTCGACGGGCCGCTCCTGGTCAAAGACGATCCCTTCGTCGGTATCGGATACGAGAACGGAAAAATCATTCTACCCGACGGCCCGGGACTGGGCGTCGTCGAACGCGCGAATGCGAAAACGTAAGGAGATTTTTAACCTTGAGACGCTATGCGATTTTTTCCCCTGGATTCTTCACGCAAAGCGCGGCGAAGACGGCGCACGGAGTTCTCGCCTATTCGAGCGATCCGAGTGTCGTTGTCATTGATCCCGATCATGCGGGTCGTCGCGTTCGTGACGTGCTACCGTATCTCGCCGGTGATGCGCCGATCGTCGCCGATTTGCGTTCCGCACTCGCGTTCAAGCCGACATCGTTACTTGTCGGCGTCGCTCCTGAAGGCGGCGCGCTGCCTTCCACTTGGAGAACGGCGATTATCGCGGCGCTGGAAGCGGGGCTTGAAGTCGTCAGCGGTCTCCACGACGAGTTGGGAAAAGATCCCGAATTCGCCGCGGCCGCCGTGCGCGGAAAAAGTTCGATCTGGGACGTGCGGGTGCCGCCGACGGTCCCGCTGTTCTCAGGTGCGGCGTATAACGTCGCGCCCCACGTAACGCTCTTCGTCGGCAGCGATTGCAACGTCGGGAAGATGACGGCGGCTCTGGAGGTCAATCGCGCCGCTCGACAACGAGGGATCCGTTCGCGCTTCGTCGCCACCGGGCAAACCGGCATCATGATCGCAGGAAGTGGTATCGCGATCGATCGTGTCGTCTCGGATTTCGCACCGGGAGCGGCCGAGCGGCTCGTCGTGGAACATGCACCGGGTCACGATCTGCTCTTCATCGAGGGACAGGGCGGCATCAACCATCCGGCGTATGCGCCCGTGACGCTGGCGTTGCTGTACGGCAGCGCTCCTGATTCGCTCATCCTCGTCCATCAGGCCGGTCGCCGCGAAATCCGCACCTTCGGCACACCATTGCTGTCGTATGGTGAACTCATTGACATCTATGAGCGTCTATGCGCCACGGTCAAACCCGCACGAGTCGTCGGTATCGCACTGAACACTTACGGACTCGACGATGCCCAAGCGCAAGAGGCGATCGCCGATGCCCGTACGCAAACCGGGCTTCCCTGCGCCGACGTCGTTCGCAACAGTCCGCAGGCTCTTTTTTCCGCGATCGCTCCGCTACTCAAAGGGAAAGGAACTCGTCTGCGCGCAAACGCCCAGGTTGCATGAGGACATCGAACGCATTCGGCACACTCGTCGGCATCATGCTCGCGATCGCACTCGGCGCTTGCACACGGGTTATACCGAGTAACTCGCCTGGCGAACACAACGCATGGACACTTCCCGGCACCGTGCGGATCGGCGTCCCGGCCGAACCCGATAATATCAACCCGCTCTTGGGTAATAGCGCGGCGACCGACGATATCGACGCGCTGCTGTTCGCACCGCTTTTCCGGTACGATCCCGATGGGAATTTCATTCCCGAATTAGCGAGCGAGGTACCGACCCGTGCGAACGGCGGCATCTCGCCCGACGGAACCCGCATCGTGCTGCATCTGCGGCGCAATGTTCTCTGGTCTGACGGAGTACCACTGACCGGACGCGATCTGCTGTTCACGTATTCCGCGGTGATGAATCCCGCGAACAGCGTAAAGACGCGTTCGGGTTGGGACGAGATCGCGTCGATGCGCCTGCGCGACCCCGCAACCGTCGTCGTCACCCTCAAACGTCCCGACGTCACGGTGCTGGGTTTGTTCGCGAATGGCGGTTCGGCATATCCACCGTTGCCCGCACACCTTTTGAAAAAACTGCCGAGTTTGGATCACGCGGCGTTCAATGAGCAACCGTTGTCGAGCGGTCCGTGGGTATTGCGTTCATGGCAGCGCGGCGCCTCGCTGAGCTTCGTTCCCAATCCGCGATATTGGCGTGGCCCACCCAAAGCCCGTGAAATCCTGTGGAAAGTGATTCCCGACGATCAGACGATGTTCGCAGCCTTGAGCGCGCATGAAATCGACGTCGATCCCAATGTTTCGGAAGATCAGATTGACCGCGCCTCCGCGCTTCCGGGAATCACCGTTGCACGCCGATTGCTGGCAAATCGACGGCGCATCACGATCAACACGGCGCATCCACCACTCGACGATGTACGCATCCGTCGGGCGCTCGCGCAAGGCGTCAATTGGCATCGTCTGTTGCAGACGGTGTATCACGAACGCAATGTTCCGGCCGTCAGCGATATCGTTCCAAGTTCTTGGGCCGCGCCGAAAATTCCGCCGTATGCCTATGATCCGGCGCAAGCGCGTCGTCTTCTCGATGCGGCGGGCTTCCGAGTCGGACGCGACGGCATTCGCGTTCGTGACGGTGTCCCTCTTCATCTGACGATCTCCGCGACACCGTTGGCGCCCAACGTTCGCTCGGAAGTGCAGATACAACAGGATCTTCGAACGATCGGCATCGTTTTAACAATCAAGAATTATCCGGCAAGCGTACTCTTTTCCGAAAACGGTCCGCTTCTTGGTGGTCACTACGATCTCGAAACCTCGATCGATACGAACGCACCCGACCCCGATAATCGCGACACTCTCAGCGCGACGGCGGTGCCCCCTTACGGAGGAAACACGAGTTTTCTCCGTGATCGCGAACTCACCGTCCTCGCCAACGCCGCCGTCCGCAGTTTCGATCACGCGACTCGCGCGAAACTCTATCAACGCGAAGAGGCACGCGCGCACGCGCTTGTGCCGATGATCCCGCTCTATTGGGAAGTCGGCACCGCCGCATACAACCGCGACTTGCGAAACTATCGTCCGGCAACCTACGTCACGAATAATTGGAATTCATGGGAATGGGAGAATTGACGGTTAGAGTACATCGGGGTTTGATTTAGGATCATATGCACAGTGATGAATCCAGCCCCAGATATCGTTCGATGTCATACCGGCAAGGGCGCTGGTTAACGCAGCATCGAGGGCTTGCGTCATTCTCGCAACCGTCGCCCGCAAAGCGACCTTCATTTGGACCAGGAATTCTCAATAGGCGAGAAACCTGAAAGTATATTTCTTCCGTCTCTTTATTTTCATGAATTCAGGATCGCGTATCTTATCCAAACTTTGGTACCAACTTATCTTGACGCGGGCGGGCCACAGCTTCCCAGGTTTGCTTGTCCGCAAGCACTGACTGCGCCCACTGAAAATGTCCAGTCTCATAGATTGGGAGCGATTTATCTGGATAGAGGTCGCACGTCGTCAGCGCAGCGACCAAAAGATAAGCAGACACCTTGGATTCGTTTGCATCTCCAATTTTATCGAATAGTAAATCCAAGGCAGCTTTCCTAGTCCGTATTTGATCAGTCTCATACATACTGAAAAAGCCGCAGGCAGTCGCCGCATCGTATAGAGGATCACCGAACAATGTAAAGGTGCCAAAGTCGACAACGGCGCTGACACGGCCATCGAGTATCAACACATTACCCGGATGATAATCGCCATGAACTAAACGATCTTCACCTTTGTACGGAGAATCAAAGAAGTCAGCCAGAACCGTAATAGGGCCAAGGATTTCGACAACTTTAGCCGGGAGTTCATTGCTGAGTTTACGATGCTTCTTGATGAGTTTACGATGCTTCTTGATGGCTTCCTCTCGGATGAAGCTATTCCAGTCTTCGGGTCGACCGCTCGGATCCAGAAGCTTCCTGCGAGCATACGGTGGAAATACGGTGATTTTCTGGATGGCCAAAACCGTATCGATGTATTGCTCCGTCAACTGCGAATCTTCAAACGCATGGGGAATATCCGATAATGGAACGCCAACCAAGCGCTGATCGACGGAGTATACCATCTCCTCGTAGCTGCCGCATTCATTGATACTTGGTATAGCAAAGCCAACATTCTCCACACTGGCACGATTATAAAAATCCTGTAGCGCCTGGACGTGCTTCAGAGCTCCCTCTGCTCGATAGACTTTCAACACTCGCGCATCATCGAGCGAATAAACGTCCGCCTCCGTCCCTGTGGCAATCAGGTGGGGCTGCTCAGCGCAAAATTTCCCGGCGAGGGCGATTACTTCATCTGGCAAAATGGAATTCTTCATATCTGTAGGCGCTGCTCCTCAACATGATGCTACTGGTCAATACAGATAAGGCTATTGCGGCGGGATACAATCTGTGCGACCTGGGTAGAACGATTATACAGAAGAAATCGAGCATAGTCAATGAGGCTTGCGCTGCGATCATAGGATAATCGCGTTAGGAGTTGCCACAAGTATTCCCCTTTTTTTATCCAATCCATTCTAAATCAAATCTGGATTTACTCTAGCATCCGTCCGGAATGCCTTTACAGCGTTGTTCGCGGAGCGCATCTACAAACCAAGTGAATTCATAGAAAAGGGTACCTAGCGTTCTCGTGTCTTAGGATCGGTCGGCTCGCCGTCGTCGGTGAACGCGTTGCCAACGTGCGGGAATGGTTGGCTGGTCGGGATCGTGACCATTCCCATTTCGCCGAGAACCGAGCGCAACTGCGCGGCCGCGCGTACGCCGCCGAAGCTGCCGCCCGAATAGGACACGATGGCCGCGGGACGCCAAAAATATTCCTCCATGAAATGATCCATGAGGTTCTTAAGCGCGGGCGGTATACCGTGGTTATACTCACCAAAAACGACGATGAAACCGTCCGCGCTCACGAACATCTCGGCCAAGTCCCTGAGAACCTTGGGCGCCTCACCCTCGGCAAATTGCTTATACTCCGATCGAGAAGCGGAATGCGACGTTCGAGCGGATCGACGAGAACCGCATGGTATCCTGGACGTTCAAGCTCCTTAACCACGAAATGAGCGGCCTTGATTCCCTGGCGATCGGTCCGGACCGACCCGTAAATGACGGGGACGATGCGTGTGTTCATCGGCTGAGCCTACTGTTCATAGTGAAATCGTACCCTTCTTTATCTTGACTTGGTTTCTCTGCGCTAGCGATTTAGCTCTTTGCCCGTCTCTATCGCGTATATATTGCATCTTTCGGTCTTGCGATTCATGACGGAGACCAGGCCGATGCACGACGGTTCCTTCGGTAGACCTCCCGACAAATTTGATCCGAATTTGGTCCCCTACTGCCGGTTTTTCAAAAGAGAAAACGTCGGACTGGACGATCGTAAACCGTCCGTTTTCGAATGAACTGACGACGGCGAAATGCTTCTCTCCCAGCGCGATCACTTCGCCTTCAAGAGTGCCGCGCGGAGGGCGGGCTTTCTCGATGATTTTCTCCGGCGGTATACCCAGCCGATCGGCGAGAACCGCGCGAGCGTCTTGTACGACGATATCCCTGTTCGATGGAATTTGCTGGAGATGTTCGTGTGGACGTGCCTTCTGAGGATCGATGGAAACCAGTTCTCTGAGAAATGTTCCGCGGGGATAGTCCCAGCGATTCACTACGACGAAAGCGTTCTCGCTCGTCTCTATCGCGACGAGCTTGCCGTTTTCCGCGAGTTTTGGTTTTTTGTCGATAGCATGAGAAGCGATTTCCTCACGGACGCCTTCCGAGAGAGTTCCATATTTTGCATGTAGTTTTTTGATTGCCGCCTTAATGATATCTTCACGGTTTCTTGGCGGTGCATCTGAGAGAACTTCCTGAGGGTGCAAGGTGTGGTCCATGTATTCTTGGTAATCGCATTTTATAAGCGAACTATAGACCTTTGCAAGATCCCACTTTTGAGTATTTTTGCAGTGGTCAGGCGTTATATATGTATGATACGTTGAAGTGAACATATCGCAGATTTGTAAGTTACGATCCGTCTCTTGCGGGACCCATCGGACTTCAATCTCGGCTTCGGGGAACTGCGTGGAATAATGTTCTTCTAAGTATCTTTTAGTGTCCTTTAATTTTGAATCACCATTGGCTTTCGTGCTGTCACGACTCTTGCCGGAAAGAATGATTTCGAGGCGTTTGCCGACCTTGAAGCTCGTCGCGTCTAACGCTTCGTCGATCCCAATTTGAAGGAGTTTTTTGTATGCATAATGCTGGCTATGACCGAAGTCTTCCTCGTTTACATTTATCGCTGGAAAGAGCCTCGCGTGGAAATCCCATGCAGATGAAGTTCCCGCTCTTATGTATTCGGCAAGGTTTCGGTACGCTTCTGTTTGTTGTTGCCCTAGTTCAGACTTGGATTGCTCGATCCAATGATACGGTCCCTGATAACGCTGCGTAGCGCAAAACGCTTCTATTTCCGATCGAAAAGCCTCGTGTTCCGGCGTCACCAAGACTCCGATGATGAAGTATGGTTTGCGTTCACTTCCATTGAATGGATGAGAGGAGCCACCTTCATCAACATATAGCGATAAGCCGCGAGCGAGAGATCCTTGCTTACTCGCTTCGAGGCGAACAAGCTCATCCTGCGCTGAGGAGGGATTGACTTCCGCCTGAAAATTCTCCATCATACCTTTCGTGGGTGGGACGGCGACCCGCTGTTCGGTGGCTCGGACTCGTTAGCCCACACTTTGTTTCTCCGGCTTCGTTTAGGGTGATTCTGAAGCAGCGCGTTTTGGGATGCGGTTGCTCTCCCCCTTGAAGAAATGGCGACTTCTTAGCCGGTGCTCCGCCACTCGGCGTTGCCTACCAATGGCGCTGCGGTGCTGTCGGGATGAAGCCTTTGCCGCGAGCATCGGTTGGGTCGATGTGCGCCGGCAGCTTCATGGGCTGTGCCCGTTTTTCGTAGCCGAGAATGCAACCCTTCAATGCGAGGTAGGCGTCGTCCATGTGATCGCACGGAAGTTTCCGTCCACTTGAGCTTGATAGCTTCGCGGATGGAGTCCGTGCGCGAAATTTTCACTAGCGATAGGCTAGAATCGTGCCGTCCTAAAAAACTTGCACATTAACACGAAAATTGCTATCGTTGGCCTTGACACCTCGGTTCGTCCGAGGGCGATTGCGTGCTTTTGACCATAGTCTAACCAGTCCGTGATGAGCACAAGGCGCTTGTGGCGGCTGGCCTTTCTTCGTTAGAAGAGGTTACTGATGAAATTCGACGAAGCGAAAAAATTTTCCGGCCGTCAGGTAACTTTCAAGACCGACGCGGGACAACTCGATCTCGATTTCCCCCCAGGTGGCGTTGGGCTCGTATGGTCGGTTAAACCTGATCTCGTGGTGCTCGAGGTGACCCCATATCGTCCGCAGCATGGCTGGGTTAAGGGGACGCTACGGGTGCCACTCTCACGTTTGGTTTCACTCGAAGCTGTAGGTTAGGTGGATAACATGCACTCTCTTAATAGCGCTGATTCGTGGAGGGCATAACGTGGAACAGAGGTTTTGGGTTTTCGATTGGTTTGAACAAAACCGTATTCATAAAAGCATTGATATTGATCGTTTTTTAGGAAGTCCTATTCTCTATAGTAGATTTCGTCAAGCTGCACAACAAGCTAGAGAAATGACGATCGAACCGATAACTAATAATCCAACAGTACTTGCAGGATCGGGCCTTGATTTTTCTGGTAGTTCTTGTGCAGAACGATCCTGTATCGCAGGCGAAGCTGAGTTTTTACTTCGTCGCACATGGCATTATTTTGACTCAGTCATAGTATCCGACCTTACGCATGAAATCGTTCTCTATCCGCACGACAAAGCAGACTTAGGGAAACTTGGCGGTTGGCTTGATGCCCTGCTTATCGCTAAGAATGCTGACGCCGAGAATCTCTTGAAGCTTTCCTCAAAATCTATTTTTTGCAGTGGCGATTGCGCTCATGCGGCGACCGACCTGGATTTTCCATCCTCTAATAATGCTCTCCCTAGTGATCGTCTTACCGAAACTCTCCTTAAGGAGAGTAAAATTCGTAACGGGAAACGAAGTGGGAAAACTCATCGATATCTCGAATTTGAGAGTGAGAAGTTTAAGATATACGAAGGATTTCTCATGAAAGATAACTGGATCAAGACTAAAAATCCCCGAGGAATTCACCAAGAGTTAACCCGGATAGTTGTTGACCAAGGTTTATGTACCACGTCAACCAATCTATATCTCGCAAAAAAAACAGATGCAACCATCGCTTCATTGGATCCAACTGAAAGCTTCCTTTTGCGTTACGCAGCATCCCCCGAGGGGAATCTTACGAACCAAGTTGCATTCAATATAGAGTTACCATTCATCGACGAGGTTCCGCTCAAGAAGTTATATGAATTACGCGAAGATTTTGAGGACTCATTTAAGCTTTATCAAAGCACATTGCGTAAGGCGATTCACGAACGCGTTAAAACCATCGAGGATCCTCAATGTGAGAAAATCAGTAGAGAGATCTACGAAGATGTTATTTCGCCTTCACTAGAGGGACTACGAACACACCTAAATCGGAATTTCGCTACATTGTTCCGTGATTTCTCCGGTGCAGCGCTTGGGGCCACTCTTGGAATTGTAGGCCTGGTTACACACGAACCGATTCTTGCCGGAAGTGGCTTCGCTCTTTCAACCGGCCTAACCGTTTCTGGCCTCAATGCACTCAAAGACCGAGATGCACTTGGTGCGGCTGATACGTTTCTCCTATACACGGCACAAAATTATGATCACGAATGAAATCTGATGCAAGTGGTTGCGGGTTGGCCCGGGAATTGTCTGGAGCCCTCGAGCTCTTGGGGGTTCGCTAATCCCTACGGATTGAGCAGCAAGTCTATTCAATCCAGACGTCGTAATAGGGCACCCATGAAAAACCACCGCGTCTCGAGAGACTCCGACTTTCCTATGAGCGGCGCCCGTAGGGCGCGAAAATCTCGTCGAGATAGCCTGCGTACTCGGAGTCGCTCATCGCAAGAATCACACACTCAAGGTTGCAACACATTCCGTCGGACGACAGTAAACCGTGGCACCGAAGGCACCCGGGTCCACTCGCGTTGTCGTGTGGGGTGATGGGTATGAGCCCCAGTTCATGGGGTACACACACGGTTGGATTACTGATGGACGGTAGGTCTTCCATGTTCACCTCCAATATAGTACCATCCCATAAAAAAGCATAACGGTCAGCATCGTCGCAACGATCATATGGTTCAATTTATGGTCTCATTGGTCCAATTGAGCACATTTGATCGCGACCTCTCGTTTAAAGGATACCCCTTCAATCGGTTAAGGATCATTCCCGTCCAGAGAAGATCACCCTGGAGTTGTTGGAGCGAAGAAAAAGAGAGATGAGTGGCACTGATCGCCTTCAAGATTTCCGCCTTAGGCGCGGCATCACTCAAGAGGAGGTTGCTGAAGAATTGGTCCGACTCGCCGCAGCCGATGGCTTGGAGGTCAAGGTGGACGCGTCCGTGATCTCAAAGTGGGAACGCGGTAAAAAGAGACCCCGTAGGCACTATCGTCGCCTCCTCTGCCGTTTTTACCAGGCAACAGAGGAAGACCTCGGGTTTAAGGCACCGAAAGCCGATGGGGCCTATGTCAACTCTCGCCAGGCAATTTCTGGAGAGCCTGCAGTACGAACTCAATGCTTGAATGCCAGAGACATCTCCCAATTAACCACTTCAGAGGCAATAGTGACTTTACAAAGTGTAACCGCGAGCGACATCGCCAGCCGACGGGATGCCCTAGCTACGATGACCGCGATTTCCGGCTCCCTTCTGCTGAGACCAATCATGCAGTTAGTAGGAACCATTTCTCCAGCAACCACGATTATGACGGGACAATCTCAACCTCATCAGGTTGGCCTCACTGAGGTGGCTGATCTCGAAGAAAAAATTATGGAATTCTCTAAGTGGGGTTCTCAAAATGGCACGCACATGCGGAAAGCAGTGATTGGGCAAGTGCGAGCGGTTGGAGAGCTTCTTGAAGAAACGCCTCCAGGAGCCATTAAAACGCGGCTATTTGAAGTAGCCGCACAAATGGCTCAGCAAGCAGGCTTAATGTCATATGATTGTCGATTATATGGATTGGCGCAACGCTATTATTCCTTGGCACTTCATTTTTGCCGAGAAGCTGGAAATCACCTGATTGCCGCCAAAGTTATCGGTGATATGTCGTGCATCGCCATTGCGATGGGAAAACATCAGGATGCATTGAAATTTCTTTCCTTTGCCATTAGCTGTTTACCTACACGTCGGCAGGGGCTCGTACAGGCTGAGCTTTTTGGCGTTTTTGCGGCTACGCAGGCGCGGGTAGGGAACTCATTGGATGCTCATCGCGCCATTGAGGCAAGTATGGATGCGAGTAGAAATGCTACAAATGATCCAATGCTGCCGGTATTCAATAGCTTGAACTTAGCGGCGATTCACCGTTGGATCGCGACGACATACTTGAACATGGCTCGGCGTGATGGGTCACGCGATTCCGCGTCAGGTTATACGGCGCAAGCAGAACAGCATGTTCTCGTCACCCTTGAAGGACGAAAAGTCCCTTATTTCAGGGGTAGAGCCTTAGATACCATCCGTTTGATGAATGTCCGACTGCTTCAAGGCGAGCCTGGCGAGGCCGTCAATCTTGGTCATTCGGTGATGAACTTCGCTTGCGGGATTCGATCCTCGCGGATCGTCGACCGTCTCGTTCAATTCCATCGCGAAGTTCAAGACCATTACCCCAGTATGCCGGAAATCGAAGAATTCCGCGATCGTCTTCGTGCCTATCTGATCCGCTCTGGAGAAACGGATGTTTTTGCTATTGCATGAGTGGAAATTAGACGGCCTTACGCAATCATGATTAAGTTTTCCAAGACCGTTTAGGAACTGTCTCAAACTGTGGACTTATTTCCTTTTCAATGGTGACCGAAAGGCTCTGTAGGTCATCGATAATATTTGCGTAACCGCGTTGAAGGATCTCGGCATTATGGATGCATGTTGTTCCACGAGCGATCAGGGCCGCTTCTAAGAGCGCAGCGGCGCCGCGCAGATCTAGTGCCTTAACGTTCGCCCCATGGAAAGCACAAGGCCCTGAAATCTCAACTGCGTGCACAAAATTATCTTGGAAACGAGATTTTTGCGTAACTGTTTCTGAGTATTTCGCCCCCATGAGAGCTAATTGTTCCCAGTATCCCAAGCGATTCGGGAAAAGCCGCTCCTCAATGCGACTAGTTCCATTGAATAAGCACAGCAGCGGAGCAACTAAGGGTTGCCAGTCGCTATGGAACGAGGGGTAAATGTATGCATCAACCTGGGTAGCGCGTAAACGTGTAACGTCTTGGGAGGGGATCTTGAACACTTGGTTTTGGCGATGATATGCAATGCCCACAATCTCGAGGAATTGATAGAATGCGTCCATTTTATCATCATCAAAATTTGTGATCGAAAGCTCGCTTCCAGTTATGAGTGCCATAACTGCGTATGTCACGGCGACATTGCGATCACTCATGTTGCGAAATCGTCCCCCATTGAACTTATCGGGAGGAGCCACTTCTATCCGTGAACCGGCTCGCTGTGCATGAGCGCCCATGGATGTCAGTACCTGCAATACGTTGTCGATTTCCGGTTCTTCGGACGGGTTATGAATAACCATAGAGCCATGCGTCATTGCAAGCAAGACTGCACTTATAGTTGAACTGTAGCTTGGAAATGGCAGCGTGATATCGTTAGTGAATTCCTCCGTGGAAAAAAAGCGAAGGGTTCCAGATTTCGCAGGCTCGCAAGCGACGCCCATTTTGGAAAGGGTCTTTACGTATTGTCCAAAAGCGCGATCACCGATCGGACATCCACCTGGTGCTCCTGTTACGAATTCTCCGAAGCGGGAAACTAATAGTGGGATAAAAACACTCGAGTGAGTTGTCTCCATCGCGTGTTGAGGATCCATCATTCGAGGGACGATATTGTCGCAGGTGATATAGAGAAGCTGCCCGTCCCATCGAACATCAGCCCCAATGCATCTGAGGAAGGAAAGTGCCTGCTCGACATCGGCAATGGCGGGAATATTAGTAAACACGCACTCATCTGACGTCAGTAGCGGCAATGCAATATTGATCAACCCCGCATTTTTCGATCCTTGAAGGGCGACTGATCCGCTAATGTCGAAGTGTCCAGAAGGGTTTTGAACGACGATTGTGTCCACGTCGGTGATGTTCGAGTAATTGCCGTTCGCTTCCTTTGTGGAAAAAGCGCCCTTTCCGATAGATTATTGTCTAAATGTACTGATCTTCCTGCGACCTCGGCGGCCGGTTAAAGTAGGTTATGTCCCATTTTACATGACTCTGAAATAGAGCACATGTAGTTTGCGACGGTCGTGATACTTTGCATCGATTTCATACGATCCAGAAATATCGCGCCGATCAAGTGGTCACATTCGTGCTGGATCACTCGAGCGACGTAACCATTGAAGATCTCACGATGCTCGAAACCATCCAGGCTGACATAACGTACGGTGATCGACTTGTGACGCGACACTTGCCCCATCAAACCCGGCACACTAAAGCAACCTTCCCATCCCTCCTCCACCTCTTCTGAAGCTTCTGTGATTGACGGATTGATCATCGCGTACAAAGGGGACTCCTGACGATCTGGAAACACGTCCGTCTTTCTCACTTCAACAACGATCACTCGCTCGGAAAAACCGATCTGCGGAGCCGCAAGTCCGGCGCCTTTTAATTCCCGCAATAGTAATGCCATTCGGTCCGCCAAACGTTTACCGGCGCCAATATCGCCTATAACAGTGGCGTACTGCCTGAGCATTGGATTGCCGACCGTAACGATATTTTCGTGTGCCGCGCCGCTCATCCACTGTCGATCAGATTTTGCATCACTCATAAATAAATTTGCACCCCTCGGGATCTGCTAGGCACCGTCCGGGACGCCTTTGCGGCGTTGTTCGCGGAGCGCGTCTACATACCAGGCGAATTCATCGAAGAAGGGCACCATGCGGTCTCGTGTCTTAGGATCGGTAGGCTCGCCGTCATCGGTGAACGCGTTGCCAACGTGCGGGAATGGTTGGCTGGTCGGGATCGTGACCATCCCCATTTCGCCAAGAACCGAGCGCAACTGTACGGCCGCGCGTACGCCGCCGAAGTTGCCGCCCGAATACGACACGATGGCTGCGGGACGCCAAAAATATTCCTCCAGGAAGTGATCCATGAGGTTCTTGAGCGCGGGCGGTATACCGTGGTTATACTCACCGGACACGACGATGAAACCATCCGCACTCACGAACAACTCGGCCAAGTCCCTGAGAACCTTGGGCGCCTTACCCGCAGCGAATTGCTTGTACATCCGATCGAGCAACGGTAGGGGCCGTTCGAGCGGATCGACGAGCACCGCATGGTATCCGCGACGTTCAAGCTCCTTGACTACAAAGCGAGCGGCCTTGATTCCCTGGCGATCGGTCCTGACCGACCCGTAAATGACCGGAACGATGCGTGCGTTCATCGGAGGAGCTTTCTGTTTATGGCGAGATGGTACCCTTTTTTATCTTGACTTAAATTCTATGCGCGAGGGATTTTGCTCCCTGCCCGTCTTTATCGCGCACAGATTCCGCCTTTCGGCCTTGTGATTCGTGACGGAGAACAGGGCGATGCACGAGGGTTCCTTCGGTAAACTTCCCGGAAAATTTGATCCGTACATAATCGCCCACAGCCGGTTTTTCAAAAGAGAAAACCTCCGGTTTGACGATCGTAAAGCGTCGGTTTTCTGATGGTCTGACGACGGCGAAATGTTTTTCTCCCAGCGCGATCACCTCGCCTTCTAGAGTGCCATACGGTGGGCGTATTTTCTCGATGATTCTTTCCGCTGGTACGCCTAGCCGATCAGCGAGAATCGCGCGAGCATCTTCTACGAGAACATCCCTGCTCGATGGAGTTTGCCGGACGTATCCGTTCGGACATGCCTCGTGAGGGTCGATAGAAACCAGTTCCCGGTGAAATGTTCCGCGTGGATAGTCCCAGCGATTCACCACGACGAAAGCGTTCTCGCTCGTCTCTATTGCAACGAGCTTGCCGTTTGCCGCAAGTTTTGGTTTTTCACTAATAGCCTGAGAAGCCGGCTCTTCGCGGATGTCTCTCGACGTGGCCCCATATTTTGCATGCAGCGTTTCAATTGCCGCCTGGACGAAATCCTCACGGGTTTTCGGCGGTGAATCGGCGAGAATTTCTTGTGGATGCAAGAAGTGTTCTATATATTCTTGATAAGAACACTTTCCAAGTGCAGCATATGCCTTCGCAGTTTTCCACTTTGGGAATCCGCATTCATCAGGAGTAAAATATGAATGATGAGATGAAGCGAAAAGATTGCAAATTTCAAGGTTTCGATCGCTCCCAGGCTCGCGCCACTTGATTTCAATCTGCGTCATTGGAAAGCGATCAGAATAGTATTTTTCTAAATATTCGATTGTAGCTGAAAGCTGATATGCCGTTTTGCCGTCGCGCCTTTTACGGGGGAGAACGATCTGAAGGTGTCCTCCAACCTCAGGGCTCATCGCTTTTAGCGCTTCATCGATTCCTATTTGAAGGGTTTTTCTAGACGCATAAGACCGGTCGTGTCCAAAATCTTCCCGATTTACGTTCCTTGATGGAAAGCGCGTCGCATGAAAATCCCATGCAGATGAAGTTCCCGCTTGCAAATATTCCGCTAAATTTAGATACGCTTGACGAGCGGCGTGGTCGCTAGTCTCGCTCCAGCGATAAGGCCCATGATAATGTTGCGTGGCGCGAAACGCTTCTATTTCCGATCGAAACGCTTCGGCTTCGGGCGTCACCAACACTCCGACAATGAAGCACGGTGTTGACTCACTACCATCAAAAGGGTGAGGGCAGCCGGCCTCACCGACGTAGAGGGCGACACCGGGGACACGGGATGGCTGGTCGCTTGCTTTAACTGGTTCCCGCTCTAATGAATTGACTTTCGTCGTAGAATTGTTCATAATACCTTCCGTGGGCGGGACGGCGAGCTGCCTGAGGCGGACTCGAACTCGTTAGCCCACACTTTTTTCTCCGGCTTCGTTAGGGTGATCTGAGCAGCGCGTTTTGGGACGCGGTTACTCTCCTCCTTGAAGATGTCGTGAGTTCGTGGGCCTGGGAGCCCCACCGCTCGACATTGCCGACTAATGGCACTGCCGCACCGTCTGGTTGAAGCCTTTGCCGTAAGCGGCGCTCTGTGATCAGTGCTTCCCCTGATGTGGGCGCTCGAAACGACGGATTCTATGCTAATCCCGGTGCACGCGCGTTCGAGGGACATGATTTGGCGGTTTGGATATCTTGGGGAGTTGCCCATTTCAGGACGCTTGTCTGGTTTGGATTAGGCTGTCAATACCGCCTTTCCCGTCGACGAAGAATAGCCGCACCCCGAGAAGGTTCCTTACGGGGGCTTCAAAAATCAGTGAGCTCATGATTGAGACCACTGATGCACTGGACAAAGGAACTCGGCGTACGTTTTTCGGGTTCATCACCGCGTTGTACGTCGCCTTTCAGCTCATTTCGGACGTCACGGCCGGAAAGCTGGTCAACCTCTTCGAGTTTGTCGTTCCCGTTTCGATATTGTGGTTTCCGTTCACGTATATTTTCTCAGACATTCTCACCGAAGTTTACGGCTATGTGCGGGCGCGAAGCGCCCTTTGGACCGTCCTCCTCTGCTCGGTGTTGGCAGGCGTTCTTTATGTTATCGCAGCGACGCTGCCGGCCGCTCCCGGGTTCGATGCGAACGAAGCGTATAAACGTGTTTTGTATCAGGTCCCGAGGATACTCTTCGGCGGCTGGATCGCGGTGTTCACGGGAGAGTTTCTGAACGACTATGCGATTGCGAAACTGAAGGTTTTTTCGGAGGGAAAGCATCTCTGGGCTCGCCTGGTCACGTCGACGCTGGTGGGTCAGCTTGCAAATTCCATTCTCTTCGCCTCCATAGCACTATACGGCGTTATTCCAAACGGACTGCTGGTCTCATCCGTTCTCTCCAGTTGGGTTCTCAAAGTCGTCGTCGAAGTCGTGATGATCCCCATCACGTATCGAGTCGTCGCGGCTCTCAAACGTGTGGAAAGAATCGATGTTTACGACAGAGACACCAATTTCAATCCATTCGTCATTCATCTTGAGCAATAAAGCGAGTAAACGTTCAGGCGACGTCCAGTAGCGAAGACTATTACGTCAAAAGGTCCTCAAAGTAAACGCCGCGTTACATCTCAAATGAAAACGCAGGCATCAAGGCGGAAGAGGATCGCGAGTTTTCTTGCTTGGGCCTTACTAATTTGCCGACGTCCACTGAGGATAGATGACGCGGCGGCTCTAACGCCGAGGGCGTTTGCGATTTCCGATTGTGTTACGCCTTGAAATTCCATAAGTTCGCGAAGCGCGTCGAGGGGGGCGGTTTTCGGCCAGTGGTCGGCACCCACGGAGCGTTCGTAGTCACCGATAAGCGCACAAAGTATCCGATAGTATTCCGTCTCCGCAGCGGATCGTGCCTTGCCACGAATCGTCAACGCCTCGACCTCACGCATTACTTCATCGTAAGGATGCAAGCCTTGTATCGCTTCGTGCAGTGCTTCTATAGCTTCGCTCCGATATTTCTTCATGGTCATCCACCTCCACCAACTCACCGACGCGTAATGCTGTCTTAATACCCGCGTCCTTAGGTGTTTTTAATCCGCACTTTGTAGAGCCCCCGCTTTCCGACCGCGATTTTCAGATTATCCGAAACGGACGTGTCGCCTCGCAGGGGAGTTTTCGCTCCCTCACCTAAATTTTTGACGGCATCTTGATCGAACAGTCTTCGCAATTCGCCGCGCGATTTATAGTGGCCAGATCCCATCAGAGCGTCGAATACCGAGGTATTCGCAATCACGACGAGGTCACTGAATAACTCGTCTTTGAGTTGGTGACGAGAGAATCGCTGTTCAAACGATTCCCGTTCTTCAAGCCCCCGCTGTAAATCAGCATACCGCATACCGACGATCAGCGTTGCCAGCTGTTTTTTTGCCTCCATCGGGGAATCTTCCGAAAAATGCCGTATGGAGTCCACTTCTCGGATATGAACGTGACCAAACGCTTGAAAATACGGGGCAATCAATTCGTCGCGAATAGACATTATTTTACCGAAAATATCGGAAGAACTATCATTGACCGCAATGTAGTTTCCAAAACTTTTGCTCATTTTCCGGCCGTCTCCGGACGTTCCTTCAATAATGGGCGTCACAAGGATCACTTCTTGCCGCAGCCCCTTGTGTTTCATGAGATTTCGAGCCTGATGGAAATTTAGCAGTTGATCGATCCCCCCAACTTCGATCTCGCTTTTTAATGCAATCGAATCCAGACCCATGAGCAAAGGATAACAAACTTCTGCGAGAGAAACGCCTTGATTCGCAGCTGCTCTGGCACGAAAGTCATCACGCTGAAACGCTTCAGATAAATTGACGCTCTGAAAAACTGAAAGCAAATCTCTTAACGGGATTTTATCCAGCCACGTTGAATTTCGATAAAATGTTATCTTATTTGCGTCGATAAAGTTTGATATTTGGGTCGCATAGGTCTCTAAATTTTTGTTGATCTCGCTTTCCGATAAAACTTCCCTACCGGAAGTACGTCCGCTGGGATCGCCGATTTTCGCCGTAATGTCTCCGATGACGAAATCGATTGCATGTCCCTTTTTTATAAACTGACTTAGCAGCATCACCGGGACGATATGCCCAAGATGGACGTCTTTCGTTGTCGGGTCGATGCCGAACTTCACCGCAACGTGACGGCCCGAATCGAGCAAATCCCGTAAATGGTCCTCATCGACAATAGCGGCTGTTTTCGACTCCAAATACCCAAAGAACTCGGGCGTAGCCATCCCAGACCAACTTTCGAGGTGTCGCCCAAATAAGGTCGAGTCCCACTTCACTTCTTTTTCTCCCGCTTCAAACCGGCTCGATGACCACTTCTCACAAGGCCCGCGTTCTCATAAACCGTCCACGAACCTCTCAGTAATGCATGCGGACAGATCGTACGGGATGCGGCGTTTTAGGCACAGATTGGGACTCTCGACCTGAAGAAGTAGAGGTCCTCGGCGGCGAAAAGCACGGGAATGCTGACTCTGTTCGAGCGCCCCGCAGCGGGCGCCCGCATCGTTCTGCCGGCAATGTGCGAGGCCATCGTCTCGTGGAATACGACGGCCGAACGCGTGCGCATCGACCTCGTTGTTGAACTCGCCGACGGACGCCGTTCCCGGCGTCTCCCGTACGTCGAAGTCGGGGCCGAGCGACGAACCTCCCTTAGCGGGGGGGACGCCGTCGCACGAATCGAGGTCGACGTTCTTCGCGCTTGCGCGCCGATCACCGCGCTTGAGCTTCACGCCGACGCACCGCTTGAAATCGTCGCGGTGTCGACGCCGCCTTCAGCATTGACACCGAAATCAAGCGTGGAAACTCCCCTGCTCCCAACAATCGAACTCGACGTCCCGACGCGCTCGCAATATCACGCGGAGGCTCCGGACGAACGGGGATGGTGCTCGCCGGCAACACTCGCGATGCTCCTCGCCGCGGACGGCCTCGACCTCGACGTGCCGACCGTGGCGCGGGGGATTTTCGACGAAGCCTACGGCGGCACGGGAAACTGGACCTTCGCGACCGCCTTCGCCGCAAACCGAGGACGCTTCTCGAGCGTCGCGCATCTCGCCGACCTCTCTTCGGCCGGACGCCTGATCGCGGCGGGAATTCCGCTCGCACTCTCGATCGCGTGGCAATCCGGCGAACTCCCCGGCGCACCGCTCGAATGCTCAGCGGGGCACCTCGTCGTCTTGCGCGGATTCGACGCGCACGGTGACCCGATCGTTAACGATCCCGCCCGGCATCACGTACGCAGCATCTATCCACGCGTCGCCTTCGAACATTCATGGATCGGACACGGAGGCATCGTCTACTTCACGGCTGCCCGCATTCGCGCGCACGAAATCGCCGATTTAATCAATGAATAAATCTCACATCGCTCAACCACGCGAACGCATCGGCCCGATGCACCGCGACGCACCCCTCCATCTCGTGCTCGTCGAACCGGAGATTCCGCCGAATACCGGAAACATTGCACGGCTTTGCGCCGCAACCGGATGCGCTCTGCACCTCGTCGAGCCGCTTGGATTTTCGATCGACGACCGCGCCCTCAAACGGGCGGGGCTCGACTACTGGAACGCGCTCAACGTTACAATTCATTCATCTCTCGACGCGGCACTGAGCCTGCTGGGGGCGCGCATCTGGCTCCTCAGTACGCGTGGAACGCACATTTATACCGATGTCACCTACGAACAAGGCGATGCTTTGATCTTCGGCAAAGAAACCGCAGGATTACCGCAAAACCTTCTCGATGCCCATTCCGACCGTGTCGTGCGAATCCCCATGCGACCCGGAGCTGTGCGCAGTCTCAATCTCTCGAATGCCGTTGGAATCGTTACCTACGCCGCGCTTGCCCGACTGCATTTTCCATATCTTCAGTAAGAATAACTAAGGATTTTCCATCTCCGCGAAAGGAACTCCGTGCCGGATTCGTCTGACTTCCTCATCGACACCAAGCTCGCACATCTGGGACGCCCGGCGATACATGGGCGCGGCGTCATCAATATGCCGCCTCAGCGCGGCTCAACCGTGCTCTTCGATTCGCTCGCCGAACTCGATCGCGCGACCGCACGCAAGAACATGCCGAGCGAACTCTACTACGGGGCGGTGGGTACGCAAACGACCCACGCGTTCGAAGAGGCGATGGCCGAACTCGAAGGCGGCTATGCAGGCGTGGCCGTCGGCACCGGCCTTGCGGCATGCGCGATTGCGATTCACGCCTTTGTGCGGCAGGGCGATCACGTTCTCGTGACCGATTCCGTATACGACCCCACGCGAAACTTCTGCGACACGATTCTCGCCGCGATGGGCGTCGAGACCACCTATTTCAATCCGACGATCGGTGAAGGCATCGCCGAGTTGATTCGTCCGAACACGCGCGTCGTCTATTTGGAATCGCCCGGCACGTATACTTTTGAGGTTCAAGATGTTCCGGCGATCTGCCGTATCGCGCATGAACATGGAGCGATCGTCGCGCTCGACAATACCTGGGCCACGCCACTCTATTTCCGTGCACTCGAGCACGGGGTTGACGTGGCCGTGTACGCCGCGACCAAGTATGTCGTCGGCCATTCCGACGTTCTCGCCGGCGTCCTCGTCACGACCGAAGCGGCCTACCTTCCCGTTCGAAATCTCACATATACACTCGGTCATTGCCTCTCGCCCGATGACGCATACCTGTGCTTACGTGGTCTGCGCACGATGAAACTCCGTCTCGAACATCAACAGCGCAGCGCACTCACAATCGCGCAATGGTTGCAGGCACAACCCGATGTCTTGCGCGTGCTCTATCCCGCACTCTCCGACGATCCCGGACATGTGCTCTGGAAACGAGATTTTCACGGGGCGGCCTCGCTCTTCGCATTCCTCCTGCCGGCATCGCCCCACCTTGCACTTGCCGCGTTGATCGACGACATGGAGCTATTCGGATTGGGATACAGTTGGGGCGGATTCACGAGTTTGATCGAACCAGTGGCTCTAAGTAAGCTCAGTAAGAAACGGGCAGCGGCGCCTTGGGATGCGGCACAGGGATCGCTTATCCGCCTCCATATCGGCCTCGAAGATGTGGCTGATCTCCAGAGAGATTTGGCGGCCGGACTCGATCGATGGAGACGCGCCGTCGCCCGATGAACCCAACGACGCCGTTCGCGCAAATCACGCGGCGCATCATCGCGTGTGAACGCTGTCCCGAGTTGCGCGCGTATTGCGCGGAAATCGGGCAGGTCAAGAAACGCTCACTCCGCGGTGAAACGTACTGGGCAAAACCTGTTCCCGCTTTCGGCGACGAGCACGCGCGCGTTGCCTTGGTCGGATTAGCACCCGGTGCGCACGGATCCAATCGCACCGGGCGGATGTTCACAGGCGATGCATCGGGCGTCTGGCTCTTTCGCGCGCTCTATCGTGCGGGTTTCGCGAACCAACCCGAGCAACGCGACCGCGATGACGGCTTGCAATTGAACGACGTGCTCATCACGGCGGCGCTCCGTTGCGCGCCACCGCGGAATTCTCCGACGCCCGAGCAAATGCGCCGCTGCGTGCCCTATCTCCGCGAAGAACTGGTCGCATTGAATCAGCTTCGTATCGTCGTCGGCCTCGGAGCAATCGGCACACGCGCGGCACTCGATGCGCTTAAGGAAACCGGATGGCATTTCCCCGAGCGCCTGCGTTTCGCGCACGGAGCGGAGATCACGGGATCCCACCGCGAGTACCCGCACCGTATCACGCTCCTGGCGAGCTATCATCCCAGCAGACAGAATACGAACACCGGCGTTTTGACTGAACCGATGTTCGATGCGATCTTTACGAGAGTACGAGAGATTCTGGAAGGATAGTAAGCTTAGCGCCTTCGCGAAACAGAATCCCAATCATCGCACCTTCCCATTTCCCAAAGTTTGGCGACCGTTCGCGAATTTCTCAACGTAGTCGTCATCCCGAGTTTTGCGTCGAAGTACGCATTCGTAAGTTTCGTTCTAGCCACCCCGTTAGGAAGGTGCAAATAAATTTCTTGGCCGCGCACGATAAAGGCATCGGGCGCCGATCGAGCCGCGTCGAGCTTTTCGACTGTCGCCGGATTGGGACGATCGGCAAGAAAAAGGACGTGCACCACATCATCGAGTACACCGGCTTGGCGAAACGGGTTCGCGCGGATGATCTCTCCCAACTCGTCGACCGTTCGTATGATGACGGGCGCTTCGTATCCAAAGCGTTTCACGATACTAGCCGAGACTAGGCTCGGCAGTTTGGGAAGCAGAGTCGGCGGCGCGGCGAAGAGGACGTTTCCGCTTTGGATATAGGTTCGAACGTCGGAGCATCCCGCCTCGGTGAAGATCTTCACGAGTTCGCTCATCGGGAGAGGATGCTTCCCCCCGACATTGATCCCGCGAAGCAACGCGATGGAGTTCACGAACCGTCTCTTTCTCGAATGGAGTGGATCAGCGTTTTTTTCATAAACATCGAACGCTTACCTTTGAAGGGGTGCGAATATCCACGACGAATATATCCGGTATACGATAGCGCCAGGAATTCCCAACCAAATACTGAGGAGCCCGTTCCAGATGAGCAGCACACCGAATATCGAACGTCATTCCACTACTAAAATTTCGCCTTCTCCTGTGCTCTCTCCTTTTGCCGTGCGATGCGCTAAAGTTGGTACTGCAGGTTTCATGGTTTGCAGCGTCATCGGTTACTATCATTCTAATCCGGTGGTCCGAGGCATCGCCAATGTCGCAACGGGCGCCAGTGCGATCACGATTTATCTCGGCGCCATCAACGATAGCATCGTGAACGTTCCTGACGCGTGCAAAAAAGTTGCTCTTCTCGCGGTGCAACGCATGAAGCATTCTCGTTCCGCTCCTCAGATGACTGACGCGGCACATACATTGAACCAAGAGAACCCCGTCACAAAAGGCTTCAACAATGCCTTGCGAGCCGATGAAAATTCGGTCAACGACGCGAAGCCAACACGCGCGCGAAAAATCTCTCTGGATTAGGAGGATGCGTTTTACGCTCGCTCACGAAAGTGGTTTCGGCGTAATCGTACTTCGGAGGTGGAGTTCGCGGAGTTGCTCTTCACGAATTCCTGACGGCGCATCCATCATTAAGTCGCGGGCCATTTGGTTTTTCGGGAATGCGATCACATCGCGAATGGTTGTCTCTCCGCACGCGAGCATCACGACTCGATCAAGCCCCAAGGCCATTCCGCCATGCGGCGGGGCACCGTAACGCAAGGCCTCGATGAAGAATCCGAAACGATCCGCGATCTCAGCATCGGAAAGCTTGAATATATCCTTGAACATTCGTTGCTGGAAATCGTGATCGTGGATACGAATCGAGCCGCTCCCCAATTCGAAACCATTTAATACTAAATCGTAATGCTGCGCGTGCACCGACAGCGGATCCGTCTCGAGCAAATGCTCTTGTCCCGGCAAAGGAGCCGTGAACGGATGGTGCGTCGGCAGAACCGCGCCTGTATCCGGATCGCTCTCAAAGAGCGGGAAGCCGAGCACCCAACAGAATGCGAACGTGCTCGCCGCACGTAATCCTAGATTGCTTCCGACATGCAGACGCAGTTTTCCCATTGCATCAGATGCAGCGACACGTTCGTCGGCGATCAGCAGAATCGCATCGCCGGGTTCTGCCGCAACGTCCTGCGCCAGCTTCGCAACGATCTCGTCGGTGAGCAGCTTGTGAATCGAAGATTTCCAGCCGACCCCGGATGCCGCATCATTCAGGGCTATCCAGACTAAGCCGCCCGCTCCCAACGACTTCGCCGTCTCCGTGAGGACGTCGAAATCGCGACGAGAAAGCGCAGCACCTTGCGGATAGCGCAACGCGACGATCCGGCTACGAGCATCATCGGCATGGCGCCGCAAAAAGGCAATCTCCGTACCCTCGAAACGCTCGGCGACGTCGATCAACGGAAGTCCGAAGCGCAGATCCGGTTTATCGCAACCGTAGCGCGTCATCGCTTCGTCGTAACTCAACCGAGGAATCGGCCGTGGAATCTCCACCCCGAGCGTCCTGCTCCAAACGTAGGCCATACAGTCCTCCATGACGGCCATGACTTCTTCTTGGTTGACGAACGACATCTCGACGTCAAGCTGCGTGAACTCGAATTGGCGGTCAGAGCGCGAATCTTCGTCACGAAAGCATCGGGCGATCTGCATGTAGCGACCGAGACCGCCTATCATGAGAATCTGCTTGAGCAATTGCGGCGACTGCGGTAACGCGTAAAACATTCCCGGATGGATCCGACTGGGTACCAAATAATCTCGCGCGCCTTCCGGCGTAGACTTGATGAGAATCGGCGTTTCGATCTCCAAAAAATCGCGCTCGTCGAAGAAATCGCGCATCGCCTTAATGAGGCGGTGTCGGATCGTGAGATTCCGCTGCAAACGCGGGCGCCGCAGATCGAGATATCGATACTTCAGACATAATGCTTCATCGATATCGGCTTCGACTGCAATCGGGAACGGCGGCGTGAGGGAATGCGCCAGTACGTCAAGTGCAACGACGGCGATCTCCACCTCACCAGTCGCGAGCTTGGCATTCTGAGTGCCGTCGGGCCGTCGGCGTACGAGGCCGCGCACCCGTACAACGTCTTCGCTGTGCAGACTCTCGGCCGTCGTGAAGACCTCGGCATGCTGTGGATTGAAGACCGCCTGCGTAATTCCGTCGCGATCGCGCACGTCGATGAAGATCAATCCTCCGTGGTCGCGGCGGCGGTTGACCCATCCGTTCAGCTCGACATGTTGATCGACGTGCGAAACGTCGGCCGCACCGCAGGAAAGGCGGATGGGTGCGGAATCAGGAGCGTTCGTGTGCAAGAGCATCTTTAATCCCATCGATGTAGTGGTATTGATAAACTACCGTTCGAGCAAAACCCGAACGCCGACGTCCGCTCTGTTCGAGCCAATCGCGCAGACGCGGACTGCGGGCCAAGAGGTCGTGCATCCACAGCGAGATGGGCGTCATGCCCAAACGCAGGCGCACGTTGAAATTTCGGTGCTTCCGATAAAAGCGCACCGTCGAGCGTCCGGCCAAACGCATCTTGTCCTTTTGCTCATCGTACGGCACGGGATGCCAGTGATAATCAAGCGCATTGGGATCATAGAGAATGCGAATCCCGGCCGCCTCGAGGCGGTAACCCAGTTCAAGGTCCTCGTGCCCGTATCCGGTGAAATCTTCGTCGAAGCGCCCCACCTGATCGAGGTCGCGTTTGCGCGCCGAGGCATTTCCGGTCAGGAAGTACAGCCAAGAAAGTTGTTTGCGTGAATTCGGATGCAGCGGACGGCGCAATAATGGATTGTCGCGCAAGCGTTCGTACTCGTCGAGCGATCCGACCTGAAGCTCCATGCCGACGACCGCGATACCCTGCTGCACGCGATGATGTCCAAGATGCGTGGAAAGTAACGTCGGCGATGCGATGATATCGGCGTCTGTGAATAGAATGACCTCGCCGCGCGCCGCGTCGATTCCCGCGTTGCGTGCCGACGCGCGCCCGGTATACGGACCGGGAATGTGCCGGACGTTCGGATGCTCGCGCGCGACGTCCGCGAGAAATTCCTTCGTGCCGTCGGTCGACTGCGAGTCCGCAACGAGGATCTCATAGCATTCCGCGTTCAAATCATTGCGCAGCAATGCCGGAATGACATGGCGCAAGGTATTGAGCCGGTCACGGGTCGGAATGACGACGGAGAGTTCAAGCATGTTCGAGCAGTCGTTGCACAGCGAAGAAAATCTCGTGCCGGCTCCGCTCAAGCGACTCAGGTCGTTCGTCGGGCGGCTTTCGAAGGCAAACACCCTCGACGCGATACGGAGCCCATTCCCGCGAGGCAAGCACGAAAAAGCGATGTTCGTACAGAACCACCATGGGCCTGCGAACGGCGCTTGCGACATGAGTCGCCCCGGTATCGACCGTGACCACGACGCGAGCACCCTCGAAGAGCGCGGCCCAGGCTCGGAAGGGCAGATCGCCCACGACCGCATCCGCCAGACCCTCGGCGGCAATCTCGGCAGCCGCCTCGCGCACGTCGGCACCGTGGCTCACGATCAACGGCACGGGCAAACTCCGCAGCTCCCGCAACAGCGCGCGAAAACTTTCGGGAGTGCTCCCTCCGCTCAACCAGCGTGGCGCAAGATGCACGATGATCGCGCCACGTGGGAGATGAGCAATCGCCGCTCGATCGAGATCGTCGATGACGACAACGAGGTCTACGCAGCGGGAACTTCCCCCGGCGCGCTCGACGAGTTCGAGCACCTGGTCGACCTCATGGCGCACCGGACGAAGCGGATCGCGCTCGGATAGCACGGGGTCCGCGCTGGAAATCACGAGTTCCGTCAGGTGGGCATGGGCACTCAAGCGTGCCAAGTAACGCCGCTGATAGGTGTATCCGATGCGCCGAGACGCACGCGTTGCACGCGCCAGGCGCCAATCCTCAATGCGCGGCGCGAGCGCGATTGCGAGATCCGTCGTTCCGGCGAAGCGCGCACCCAGGTCCTCGGCGGATTCCCCTGGGTTCAGCGCGACCAACTCGTCGAGGTCGGGATTCCCCTCGACCGCCACGCGGTTATAGCGGCTACAGGCGAGAGTCACATGCGCGGCAGGCCATGATCGCCGCACCGAACGGATCGCGGGTGTCGAGAGAATCAGGTCGCCGACGCGATCGAGCCGACTGAGGACGATCCTCATCCCACAGAATGCCGCGCTCGATCGAGTTCCTCGAAATACGCCTCGCGAGCGAGAACGCGCGCGGCCAGGAGCCGGCGCAGATCGAGCGGCTTCTCCGTTTCGGTCTCACCGACGATCGACGCGAGACGCGCCGGCACGCCCAGCGCGCGGACGCCGCGATGCGCATAGCGCTCGAAAATATGGTCGCCGGTCGCGAGAAGGACACGCCAATGCGGGTGCAACTCGCGCAACTGTCGTGCCGTCCGCGCTTGGGCGCGAGCTTGCGCGAGCATCCGCGGAACGCTGCGCGCGGTCGGCCGCGACTTGTAGTGATAGGCGAGCGCCCGTGAATTGAAGACGCCGCGCACGCCGGCGAAGCGCAGACGCAATCCGAGTTCGATGTCTTCCCAACCGTACTCGCGGAAGCTCTCGGTAAACCATCCGACGCGATCGAGCGCCGCGCGGGGAACCGAGACGTTGCTGGTCCAGAAAGAGTTCGCGCTATAATCGCGCCAACTCCAGATGGGCGGCGGCAAGCGATCGAAACTCTCGGTAATAATCACCGCACCACGGACGATCGCTTCGGGGTGCTCGTCATGGGAGCGAAGGTGTTCGGCAACCAATGACGGTGTCGGCAAAACATCGTCGTCGATGAAGATGATGCGCTCACCGCGCGCTTGTGCAATGCCCGCGTTTCGGGCGCGGGCAAGTCCGGCATTCGTCTGTTCGATGACCGTGAAAATACAAGACGCACGCCGT
The DNA here is from genome assembly GCA_035937855.1 of Vulcanimicrobiaceae bacterium. Lineage (GTDB taxonomy): Bacteria > Vulcanimicrobiota > Vulcanimicrobiia > Vulcanimicrobiales > Vulcanimicrobiaceae > DASZHL01. The sequence goes on along the minus strand of DASZHL010000030.1, from coordinate 2,241 downwards.
TTCAAGCGTGCGATGACCTCCGACGTATCGTCCGGCGAACCGTCGTTGACGAGGACGATCTCATAGGTTTCCGGCGGAACGGTCTGCTCAAAACACCCGTCGATCACGCGTTCCAGTAAGCGCGCACGATTATACGTACAGAGCTGAATAGTCAGACGGGGCGTCGAGACTTGCGGATTCACGCTAGAAAAGCCGGGATCCGTTGGGCGCCGGGCTTTCGGGTTCAACGAGAACGATGCTCCCCGCACCGTCCGAAACGCCGAGGGTCAAGACCTCACTGAGGAAACCGGCGATCCGCTTGGGTGGGAAGTTCACGACGGCGAGTATCTGTCGACCGACCAAGTCCTCGCACGAATAGCGGTCGGTGAGCTGTGCACTCGAGTGCCGGCGGCCGAGCGGGTCGCCCAAGTCGATAATGAGACGATACGCGGGTTTGCGTGCCTCGGGGAAGGCCTGGGCGTCAATAATGGTCCCGACGCGGATATCGACTCGGTTGAACTCTTCAGGGCGTAATATTTCCATCGAGCCCTTGTTTCGCCTCAAGCTGCGCGGAGCCCGCTTGCCATGCACGGACTAAATCCGAGATGCTCTAGGAGCGTGTCGGGGTGAGGGGGCGGGATGAGAGACGACGGCGCGGCGCGAACGCAGCAGATCGTCGCACTTAAGCATCCGGTCTTCGCCCGAGCCTCCAAGCAACGTCCTCGGCACGTCGAGAGCGGCAACGACGTCCACATCGCTTGCAAACCGCTCTTTAAGGAGCATACTGACAAACCATGTCGACAGAACTGCGTGACTTCCTCGCACTATCCTACAGCGAACTTGAGACACGGAACCTGGCCGCCAAAGAATTGCGGAAGAAGCGAACTCCCGAGGCTCAGGTCCGCGAAGAATGGCTTAAATACCTGACGAACGAGCACCGTATTAAGGCCGTCACCATCTTGTTCAGCGATCTTGAAGGTCGGTTCCATATGCTGGACTACGACAAGAAGTTTCTGCTGCAATCATACGATAATCTCACCTTCGACGGCTCCTCGATTCGCGGCTTCACCTCGCAACGCGAAAGCGATCTGCGCTTGATGCCGGACTGGAATTCTTTTTATTGGGCTCCCGCCGATATTTTCGGATCCGGCAAAGTTCTCCTTTTCGCCGACGTCTTAGCACGCGACGGTTCGCCCTACGAGGGCGACATCCGCGGCCTGCTCAAAAAATTTGCCCGCGAATCTTTCGAAAGCAACGGCTATATCTTGAACGCAGCCAACGAGATCGAGGGCTTCATCTTCAAGGGACTCGATGCCGAGCGCCGCTATCATGAGACCGGGAAATTCGAGTACGCCAGCATCGGTGGGTATTATCACTCCCTACCCGGCGATCCTCTGCGCGAATTTATCGACACCGTCGCAGAAGTGCAGCGCGCGATGGGTTTCGAAAACGAGAAGGATCACCCGGAAGTCGCGCCCTCACAATTCGAGATCAACTACAGTTACGGCGAAGTCGTCGCCGCAGCGGATCAGATCCAGCTTTACAAACTGATCTGCCGACAAGTCGCGACCAAACTCGGATTGACGGCGAGCTTCTTACCCAAACCCGTCGTCGGCGTGAACGGCAACGGCATGCACACCAATGTTTCGATCAGCAAGAACGGGAAGAATCTGTTCTGGGATGCGAAGGGTGAAGAACGGATGAGTGAACTCGCCTGGAAGTTCACCGATCGAGTCCTCACGCATGCCAATGACATTTGCCTGATGTTCAATGCGAGCGTCAACGCCTATCGCCGCCTCGATCCGCATTTCGAAGCACCCAATCAAATCAAGGCCTCGGCGGTCGACCGTGGATCCATGATTCGGATTCCCTTCGGCAATGAAAAAAGCGCTCGCGTCGAGGTTCGTTCCGTCGCACCCGATGCGAACCCATACATGGTCATGCTGGCCGTCTTCCAGACGGGTATTTCCGGACATATCAGCACTGAAAAGAACCTCCGTCAGGCCAAGAACTATCTCCCCGACAACATCTACGACGCGATGACCAATTTCCGAAAAGCAGAGTGGACGACGAAACTCCTCGGTGAGGATGTCAAAGGCCGCTATGCCGATCTCAAGCAAGCCAGCGCGGATCGTTGCCCACGTCTCCTAGGCAGCTTCGTGAAAGCCCAAGAAGTCCAATACCACCACGAAGTCTACAACCAATACCTCTGGGGACTGTTTTAGAGGTGCATCGGACTTTGGAAAATCTGATAAAAGGTTT
>DASZHL010000029.1:0-10967 GCA_035937855.1 Vulcanimicrobiaceae bacterium | reverse complement strand
ATGTTCGTGGGATACAGTTCATTCAGACAAATGTCGAGATTGACGTGTTACGAAAAGGAATGGAACTCGCATGTCTGTACGCTTGAATGATGTGACCGGCTCGGCACGGTCTTTGAAGGGAGCCGACTTTTTGCAACGATCATTGAAATCGTCCGCGTTGGTACCGATCGCGCCTCCCCAAGAAGGTTCGCAACAGAATCCCTATCTTGATGCGCAACTTGTTGATATCGGCCTCCTCGAGCGGGCGGAACGAAACGTGAGTTCCTGGCGTCGTGCGTTTTTTGGCGCAGCGGCGGTCGTCTTGATGACCATGGTCCTTTCGTTGATCCTAGCGACGAAAAGTCATGTAGAAGCCTTGATATACTCTCCGGATAAAAACGGTGCTCTGATGCTCGTGGGTCTGTCCGCGCGGAGCCTGTCACCATCTCAGATGGCGGTCAATCATCAACTTCAGCTTTGGCTCGAAGCCGTTCGCGATATTCCCGGCGATACGGAATTAATCCAGCGCAATGCGAACATCGCACTCGCGATGACGGGACGCAATACGCAGGCGTTTAACGACTATAGAAACTTCGTCATTAAGGAGAATCCCATCACGGCCTCACGCCACGGCATCCGGCGCTTGGTCGAAAAGGTCGAGGTCGACCAACTCACCCCGCTTACCTACCGCTTGGCGTGGACGGAGTCGCTCCGACCCAGTCCGGATGCGGAACCGATCATGTCGAGTTATAACGGAACCGTGACGCTCGCGGGTCCTCCGCAAGTGCCGACCAACGCGGACATCGGTCAACTTAACCCCGCCGGTGTGTATCTCGATTCATTCAATATGCGCTGGAGTTTACTAAATCCATGAGATATTCATCTTTCGGTCTTGTCGCGTTGCTTACGATCATTGCGACTGCAGCGCTCCCCGCGCAATCGAGCGATTCCTTCACGATGCTCGATTACGCGGAACATCAACAATACCACGTTTCCTGCGCGGCCCACTATGAGTGCGATATCGAGTTTCAGGCCGGTGAGCAGATCAACGACGGCTTCAACTCCGCGCCGACCGATTGGGATCCGCACGTCGGGTATAGCGGCGAGGGAGATCTCAAGCCGCATCTCGTCTTGCGACCCGAGCACGCCGGGCTTCGCACGAACATTATCCTGACGACGACCAGGCGAACCTACTATCTCCTCGTCACGTCGTTCAGCAGCGATACTCCGTTATATTACGCGTTTCGTTATCCCGAGGATATCGCCCGCATGAAGGCGATCGCTCAAGCTGAGCGTGACAGGCGTCGAAATGCGGTCACGCATGCGACTCCGGTACCGACGCCTACGCCCGTTGACGTGGCCAACATCGATCAGGTTTGCATGGATGCTTCGTATGCTGTAACCGAGCCGGAGAAGGGCCGCCATGCTCCCGAACCCGGTATTTGGAAGCCTTGGATTCCGGAGAAAATGTGCAACGACGGACGGCATACCTTCCTCCAATTTCATCCCGCTCCGGAGGTCCCGGCAGATCTGCCTATCGTCCTCGTTCGCGGAGCCGAGGGAGATACGATCATCAACTATACCTATAATGCGAATCTCAATCGTTATGTAATCGACGGTGTCCATGATCGTCTCGTCCTTGAGCTTGGCGCACAGGGAAATCCCATTAAGATTCTCATCACGCACGTCGCGCACGGAATTCAAGCCCCGCGTCCGACTCCCAAACCGATCTCGACTATGAATATGAATGTGAATGGTGGAGCATGAGCGACGAGCAACGCGACCGTCCAACCCAACTCGAACCCCAAGAGCCCGAATACGAAGCTCCACGTTGGGACGTTCCGGGTTACCGAGGTATTTCTCCAGTGGCGCTCGTGGTCGCAGGCGTGATGGGCGTGACGTTGCTTCTCATCACGTTCTTCGCGTTCGGCGGACACCATTCGTCGAACTCGGATCAACAGGTCGCGACGAGTTCCCAGACTCCGGGCACCGCATTGGATCAAGATGGTGCGCAGGCCACGCCCTTCATTCCCGAACCCGCGATAACTTCGGCTCCTCGCAATGTTCCGGTCGTTTCTCAACCGATTGAATCGTCTCCGCCGGTAGTTCCCATCGTGACGCAACAGGGTCCGCCGGAGTCCGGTCCACCGCAGACCGCAGCTCAAGCGCCGGTCCAACCTCCGACGCCGGTCCCGGACGCGAAGTTGAACCTTGAACCGCCACAACAACAGCGTGCGCAACAACCGCAGACGGCGAACACCCAAGGTGAATCAGGTCAGCAAACGGCGTATGTTCCGGTCTACGATCAGAACCACAAACTCATCGGCGTGCGGCCGGTTCTCATCGGCGGCGACAGTAACCAAAGGCCAACACTTCCATCATCCCCGAACGAAGGGGCGGCAAACACGCAAGTCGCGTCGGCTCCGGGGGGCGGCGCTCCTCAGGAAACTTCGGCGCAGTTCCTCACAACGCAGAGGACGCCGAGTCCCGCTCAAAATCAGCGGAAATTTGCCGAGACGGAGGCCTCCCGCGCCGTTGGATACGTTCCTCCTTCTAGCCAAGATCAGCTCACTGCCGGAACCGTCATCAATGCACGTTTGTTGACGAAGATTCAGACGGGTCTTCCCGGATCGGTCGTTGGACAAGTGAGTGAACCCGTCTACGATTCGACGACGCATTCGAAAGTCGTCATTCCCGCTGGCACGAAAGTCTTCGGTACGTACGACAACGAGATTTATCAAAATGAAGAACGCGTGTTGATGTCCTTCCGCCGATTGATCATGCCCGACGGCGAGGAATTCGAGATTGGCGGCCAAGCGGGTAGCGGATCAGATGGAACTGCCGGCTTCGGAGGCGACGTCGACAAGCATCGAGGTGCAATTTACGGTGCGGCGCTCTTGCTGACCGTCCTGGGCGGCGCCGAAGCGGCTCTCTCTCCGCAGCAGGGCAGTGTTCTCAGCGGACCCAACATCGGCTCGAGTATCACGACCACGGCCGGTTCGGAGTTGGATAACGTTGGGAACCAGATTATCGGGCAAAGCATAAATCGGCCGCCGACCATCATCATCCGTGCTCCGTATAGCTTCCAGATTATCGTTCAACGCGACCTTCCTTTAGATCAATATAGGGTGGATCGATGAATGCGCTCAAACTCGTTCAGCCGATGGGGCTTGCCCCGAGCACGAAGTCTCGCGTGGGGGATGTTTCTTCTCTTGCCACTTGGATGGTGTGCGCACTTGGCCGGGATCGGAATAAATATGACGCCGAGCGTTCCGGTGGGAATATGGTGGATCCATACAGGAGCGATTTCTCGCGGCGAATACGTGAAGGCTTGTCTTCCCCAGAAGATTGCCAACGTCGGAATCGCTCGCGGGTATCTCAGCCGAGGTTCGTGCTCACCGGAAAAGGTGGTTCCCGTCATCAAGCGGGTGATCGCTTTGCCGGGCGATGTGGTTGTGGTCGATGCGAACGAGGTGCGGGTGAACGGCGTCTCGATTCCGATCAGCCGTCGGCGTCGTCTCGATTCAGGAGGGCGTCCGATTCCGTCAAGCGTTCATCTCGGAACATCCGTCGTGCCGGCCGATCGCGTATGGCTGTTCGGCGAAATACCGCTTTCTTGGGACTCCCGCTATTACGGCGCGATTCCCATGTCGTCGATCCGGGGAGTTGCGGTCCCATTGCTCGTATTACCTCCGTAATGCGGCAATCGTCGCATGTCCTCGCCCACGGCGAGGGTCTCACCCACCGATCCAAGGAGACCCCATGAAAACCCTTATCTTCCTCGCTCGCTTCGCTCCCTTCGTGATCGCGCTTGCGGTCAGCGGAACCCACGACGCGCAAGCAACCACGACGACTACCATCGCGCTTACCACCGCGAGAGTTCAAGTCGTGAACTTCGTTCAGGCCCTGGCCGGACTCGCAGCGGTCGGACTCCTGGGCGTCTCGGTTTGGGAGTTCGTTGGACATAAAAATGTCGGGAAAGCCGCTTTTGAACTCGTCGGCGTCTTAATTTCGAGTCTCATCTCGATCAATGCAGGTCAGGTTGCTCAAGACTTCGGCTTAGTCGGAGCCGTACTCTAAGGAAAATATCTCTGATCGCCGTTTACACCCTCGCTAAATCTCAAGGAGAACTCATCATGAAAACCCTCGCCATCTTCGTCCGAATGACACCGACGCTGCTAACGCTTCTGATCCTTGGATCGCACGCGGTGTTTGCGGGCGTACAAATCACTGGAATAACGGACACTGCTTTAGCCTCGGTAACCAAATTCGTCCAGGCCATCGCCGGATTGGCGGCGGTTGGTCTGCTGGGACTCGCGGTCTGGGAATTCGCCGGACATCGTCAGCTTTCTAAGGCTGCTTGGGAATTGGTCGGCGTCGTCATTGCCGGCCTGATCTCGATCCATGCCTCGGATGTTGCCGCTGCCTTGAATTTAAACGGGGCCACGCTGTAACGGCGCGATCATGGAAAATCAACGAGCAGTCGGCGCAATGCCGATCTTCCAAGGGGCCATGCGAGGACGCTTATTATTCGGCATCGATGATAGGTTGCTCTTTCTGTCGGTCCTCTTCATCCTTCTTGGAATGTGGCGTTGGCCGTTCTGGGCGCTGCTGATCCCCTACCTCGCAATCGCCCGTTACGCGGGTGCGAAGTCACCCTTTGCGGTCGACGATTTCCTGTCCTACGTTGATGCGCGGATGAATTGTCCGGGCGGAATCATGCCGGACGACATCCCATTCTCGAAAGATCCGGAGTCCATGCGACAATTCAAAAGGCTGAAGACATGAACGAGCTCTCTGCCGGCGTCTCGGTTGATACCTGGAGCCATGTCTTATGGATTGGGATCACGATCCTCGCGGTCGTTCTCGGTATGGGGGCGGTGTTCTTCGAGGTGGGAAGTTTCCAGAAAGGGATATCGCTCAAAGAGCGGCGGAACCGCTATCGGATTGCACATGCCAATCTGTTGCAGTACCGTCGCTTGGTTCGTCCGGATCTTGTGAAGTTGGCGAACGGAGCGTTTCTAGCCGTGTTCGAAATCGCCGCGCCGGATGCGCATTCGTACGACGCACAAGGTTTGGCGAGCTCCGACGTCGGTTTGGCGAAGGCCCTGTCGCAGTTCAACGAACGCATGATCGTTCACATGCATCTTCGGCATGATAAATACTTCGAATACGACGAGCGCTTGGGTGAGTATCCGCATCCGATTCTCGCTTGGCTCGACGAACGTCGTCGCGAGTTTTTTCAGTCGGGCATGTTGTCCCGCTCGCGGCGTCTTGTGAGCGTCGCGTGGCTTCCTCAGAGCGAGAAAGCCGAGAAATTCCGGGCCGCGATCTCCGTCGGTGACGATGCCGCTCTGCGCTCCGAAGACGACATCATTGCCGAATTCGAAGGGGAGCTTACCCACATCGCGGAGTTTTTCCGATCGTACGGTGTCGTCCGTCGACTCGGGGAGTTGCGACAAGCGGACCGTTTCGGAATCATGCGTCGCCGTTCCGAGATTCTTGAGCACCTCGCATGGTGTATCTCCGGCAAGGATAAGCATATCCTTGTTCCCCATGCCGGTCAGGCGCTCAATGGCCTGCTCGCGGAGAACTTCCGTGGCGGCTTCGATGTCCGCGTTGGCAATATGGAAACGCGAGTCGTCGCGTTCAAGGGGTTTCCTCAAGAAACCATTCCCCTCGCGCTTGCTCGTCTCGCCGAATTGGATACGGACTATTCTCTGATAGTTCGTTGGTTGCCGATGTCCGGGCGGGAAAGCAAGAAGATTCTCAACGATGCTTATACCGAGTGGATAACGAAATCCTCGGAATCGAGCGTCCGAACCGATATCCATTCCTTGCAAATGGCGCAAAGCGCGAATGAAGCGATCAGCTTGGTCGCCGCCGGCGTACGTTTCGGTTTGGTTTCACCGTATTTGATCTTTCGTGATGCCGATCGGAAGAAAGTTGACGAAGCGGCGCACCATGCGGTCGCGCTCCTCGATGAGATCGGCTTCGCCTCGTTCGTGACCACGCTCTCTTCAGAAGATGACTATTTCGCCGGCTTACCGGGCGACGGCTATCACGGCGTGCGCCGGTATCCCCTTTCGTCGGTCAACGTCACCCATCTGTTCAGTTTTCACGAGGAGTCTCCCGGGCGCCGATTTACCGAGTCCCCGACCTTGCCCCGACGACAACCGGCGGTCGCATACACTGTCGCCGGACCCGACGAACATCTCTATCACCTCCATCTCAACGATGAGCCGCGCGATATCTTCCATCACATGGGCGTCGGCAGTACGGGTTCGGGAAAGTCAGTCTTGCTGGCGTTCCTGGCCTTGCAGTGGGTCGGACGCATGCCGTATGCGGGATTCACCGGAATTGATCGCGGACGTTCGCTCTACCGAGCGACACGGTTCCTCGATGGAAAGTTTTACGACGTCCTCGGCGAGGTTGACAGTCCTGGCTTCGCGCTTTTCAGCGATCTCGAAGACGAGCAGATCCGACGCGAATTGCTCGATATTCTCGATGGATTCTGTGAACTGCAAGGCGTCACGGTCACGCCCGCGCGGCGGCAAGCTCTTGAGACGGCGATTGACCGCATCAGCGAGCTTCCTCCGCATGTCCGCAGCTTAACCACGTTTTATGATCTCGTTCAGGATCCCGAGGACATTCTTCGCCCGGCCTTGCTGAATTATACGAAGACCGGATCGCTTGGGAAGACCCTGGATTGCAGCGAGGATTCGTTCCAACTCGGGCTCTTCTCGGTCGTCGAGATCGGTCGAATTTTCTCGATGTCGTCGAAATACCTCATCCCGGTTCTCACGGTGGTCTTCTGGAAGGCTCGCAATCAAGTGCGCCGTTTGAAGGCGAGGACCGGCAACTTCGATTATCATTGGCTGTTCGAGATTGACGAGGCGCACACGTTTCTCGGGCATCCCCTCGGCCAGAAGTTCGTCCAAGAGCTCCTCAAGATGGGCCGCAAGGAGAAGATGGCGCTGGGTCTGTGGTCGAACGCCGCCACCGACTTCGCGAACTCGCCGATCTGCAACGACATTCTTGAGGCATGCAAGACCCGATTCTTCTTCCGAAACCTCGATGTCCTTGAAGACGAGCAGACGCGACTCATCTATTCGGCGCTCGGGCTTTCAAAGCGCGGGATTGAGATCTTGCCGTACATGCCGACTTATTCTATGATGTTCAACCAACCGGCGAGCCGCGAGCTTCAGGTGCTCAAACTCGGTCTCGACCGCTCTTGGCTCGCGATTATCGGACGATCGCGTGATTCCGATAACCGGCGGCTCGACGACTACATCCAGCGTTATCCGAAAACATGGCGCGAAGAGCTCCTTCGTTACGAAGGGGTCGAACCGCGAAAAATTGATGACCTCATCGAGCGTCTCAACCAAGCCAAGCGCATCAGCGAGGACTTTGGGATGATCGGACAAGTTGCGTCATGAAAAATTCCAGAAAGAATCGATACCTTCGATCAGTACAAAAAGGAGAAACAATCATGAGAAGGATCTTCAGAATAACCACCGCGAGCCTAGCCCTTGCTTTGGCCCTGGCCTTGAGGGTGAGTTCGCCGGCGTCGGCGATTGGTCTGCCTGCATGTCAGCTACCCTCTACGATGACCAACCTGTCGACGGCGATGCAGGGTTTCCTCGTCGGAATGAACACTCCCGGACCGTGGTTTAGTGGCGGGGGGCAAATTTTCGCGACAATCAACCAAACGATGAATCAATTTAATGAAGCGATGATGCAATCGTGCAGCCTTCAAAGCAATGTCGGCGACTCCGGCACCGGCGGCCTTATGTCACAGACTTTGTCTCCTACGAATGTCGCCGCGCTCCAGAATATGTCCACGCAGGTCAAAAATCAGCTCTCAACGCCATCGACCAATCCGCAAGCTTTGCAGGCTGAATCGGTGACGGCCGGTGCCGTTATCGCCAGTGTTCCGAGCACTACCCAGAGCATCAACGAGTGCATGACGGCCAGTGGGGCCACTCTTCATGGAGCGACCGAAGCTGCCCAAGTGAATGGGGCGTGTACCTCGGTAGTGGCCCAGCAAGTGCAACAGTCAAATTTACTTACCGCCGCACAAATCAAGCAGAAGCAAGCGGACGCGGCAAAGCAACAAGCAGATGAAACAGAGGCCGAACAAATTCAACAAGGCGTGATGGCAAATGGATATGGCAGTACTGGTGCGGGTCTCAGTTTCTAACTGATTAGGAGCGATGCACGAGAGGTTCCCAATTCTAAAATTTGTTTGGTAAAAGAAGGAGAGCAGCGATGTGGTGCGGTCCAAGAACCGATCAACAACCAGGAGAACGGGAAGAAATCGTTTCAGCCGTTGAGCGGAGAGATGCCATCCAGGATCCTTCTCCTCTGCCATCCGCTCGCGGTTTCGCAGCGTACTTGACGTCCTTGGTAAGGGGTGTTCAATCTCTGAATCGCACCGTTTTTGTCTTCTGGATCGAAAGGCCGGCGCTTGTTCGCACGTTTGCGGTGCTGCTCTTCATCCTTATTGGCTTAGTAACTTACGTAACACAAAAGCCTGCGGCAGGCGCAGACGCGGCCACCGCAGGATTTTTTGACCAAATCACGAACAGCACGGGCAGCTTCGGCAACTTAATGGGCAACTCCATGGCACTTGCTGAGAAGATTTATTTATCGCTGCTTTTTCTCACGCTCATCTATAACTTGGTTAACTCATTTATTCAATTCAATAGCATGCGTGGATTTGTTCCGGTCATTTTTCGAACGCTTTTTGTCGGATATCTTCCGCTCGTAATTATTAAAGTTTTGCACATGTGTTTCGATCCGGGCTATACGGTTAATGGCCTAACCCTCGCACCTGGTGTCCATCCTGGTACGACCGTTTTACAGGACACGGCGGCGCAGATCGCAAAAGCCATAATTCCCAGTACGACACTCATCACGACTTTGCCTACGACTTACGCAGATAGCGCGCTGGCTTTTTTCGTGGCCGTTACGAAGTATGCGATTTGGGGTCAGCTATTTAGCCCGCTCAATGTTCTCATTTACGGTGGATCAAATTTACTCAGCCACATACCAGTTATAGCGAGTATCCCGTTCGCCAAAATTGGGACGGGGTATTTTCTTTTCAATCTCACTTTATTTGCCGTCGAGATGGCTGTGGGCGCCGCGGTGGCCGTTTGCTTGTTACTCATCGCCCTTGAGATATTTCTCATAACTTTAGAGATACTTATCCTCTTGCCCCTCACCGTATGGACGCTCGGGTTTCTCGGTGCGCCCGGAACCGCTAGCTTGGGATCGGGAATATGGCAACTCTTCCTCAAGACGCTCATTCGCTATGTGGTCGTATTTGTGCTCGGATCAATGGCTATAAGCTTCGTTGGCACTGCCCCTGGTGCCGTGACCCCGGGCAATATCGCCAGTTGGGGCCTCAATCCCTTTGGACCCGGTGCAAATACCGTTGGACATGTGGGACAAGCAACGTGGATACAGCAGCTCTTTGATCTTACCAACTGGCACACAGCGACGTGGTCAACGTCGATCCCTAATCCGCTCGCCGGCGGCGCGCCTATTCAGCTTGGTGTTCCCGTGCCGCCGAATTACGCTCCAATGAGTGCATTCAACACGATCGTCGGTCACGGGCTGGACGCCATTCTGCTCTTGCTGCTCGTCGTTCGGCTACCGCATATTGCGTCGAGTGCGTTTTCGGGAAGCCCCGGGCTCCATTCGGGAAGCCAAGTTTTGCACTCGACCGCCGGAACCGCCCTTGGAGCTGCAACCGGCGGAATTACCGGAGCCGCATATGGCGGAGGTGGGGTCGGCGCTGTTGCGGGCGGCTTAATGGGTGCGTATACCGGCGCTCATCAAGGCGCAGTGAGCGGCGTCTCAAACCTTGCCGGTACGTATTCGTCGAGACGGAATTCGGCCCAATCGAAAGCAGAATCGGCGGCGGAAAAAGCGGCTGCAGAGAAACGCCACGATCAGACAATAGCCGCCTTGGAAAAGAAGAGTCAACTGGAAAATGACCCGAGTTAGACTGGATTCAGATACACCCATTCTTGGAGCACGACGTGCGGAAATAACAGGAAAATGATGATCCAATTGAACGGCGATCGCGGAGCCCCGAATCCCGAAGATGCCCTCTCGCTCGAGGTCTACTACGCCTTGCTCGGGCCGATCAAGAAATATCTCGATATGCCGACCGTCACGAACGTCCACGTCAACGAAAACGGTGTGCTCTTCATCGAGGAATTCGGGACGGGGAAGCATCGAGTTCCCGAAACGATGCCGCGCCCCAAACGAGCGGCGTTGCTCTCCTATCTTGCGAACTTGCAGCGCGGCCGAGCCTTGGATTACCTCCACTCCCAATTGCAGTGCGATCTCCCGGTCTATGGTTGCCGTGTGCAGGCCTTCGCTCCGCCGATCGCCGACTGGGCCGTCACGATTCGCGTCCATGCGAAGACCGTCATCCCGCTTGAGCGTTATGTCGAGCGGGGCGAACTTTCTGAAGCGCACTATAACCATCTCGTGGAAGCGATCAAAGAAGAATCGAACATCGTTATCGCTGGTTCCGTCAACTCCGGCAAGACGACGTTCCTAAACGCTCTCTTGAAAAAGAAGGCCGAGTTCCACGCGGATCATCGTGCAGTGATCGTGCAAGATCGGCGTGAGGTCAATGCCGACGGCTTCGATGATCGGCTGTACTTGATGGCGCGCGTCGATCAAGCGCACAACGAAGCGGACGGAAGCATTGCTCGGTATACGTACGAGTTCTCCGATGCCTTGGAGTCCGCATTACGGTGTAGCCAGGATTTCCTGGTTTGGGGCGAGGTTCGCGACGGATTTAGCGCCTTCGGTTTGACGATGGCGATGAACACCGGAACCAAGGGTCTGATGATGACGATCCATGCGAACAGTTGCCTGGATGCTCTCTTTCGCCTTGAGGATCTCTTGCGGCTCAACGGGAAGACGCCGGTTCGTCGGATGCTGGTGCGGGTCGTCGATATGAT
>DASZHL010000028.1:0-2630 GCA_035937855.1 Vulcanimicrobiaceae bacterium | reverse complement strand
AATTTGCCGAGCGGGGTGCGGGCAGCGGAAACGATGACGACCGGATCGGAAGCTGTGGCCATGGCGGCGCTCCTTTTTCAAAACCAGATTGCATTGTATGATGACCTTAATTTAATATGGTCTCTGGGAAGAAATGCAAGGGAATTGCCGCGGTGGTTAGAAGGAACGAACAAAGGCTTCGTACCCGAAAGCGGATCGTCGAAGCCGCCTCGCGTGGTCTGCTTCGAACCGGCGGAAACCGCATGAGCGTGGTCAATTTAATGAAACTCGCAGGTCTAACGCACGGCGGATTCTATTCTCACTTCGAGTCGCGTGACGACTTAGTTATCGAGGCTTTCACGTTGGCTATGGACCGGACTGTCTCCCAGTGGAACAAACTGAAAGAAAAAGGGCCTGTCGGCATCGACGTAATCGTTGAATGGTATTTAAGTGGAAGTCATCGCGATGCGCCTGCACATGGTTGTGCGCTGCCATCGCTGGGCGCCGATATCGCGCGATGGAGACCGGAAGCCCGAGAGATCTTTTCAACTAAACTGGAAGAAATGATCGATGCGCTGGCGCATTGGCTCTCGGCGGAGTCCGAGAAGGATCGGCGCCGTGTAGCCATCGGTGCGCTCGCAACAATGCTAGGCTCTGTCGTGCTCGCACGAGCGACCGCCGACGAGACGCTGTCGGATGATATTCTCGAGGCTGGCAGGTGTGCGGTTCGCGATCTAATGATCCCTCGAAATCAAGAAATTAGCAGCTCAGAATAGGGATCGTCGCTCGATGGCACGTGACAGCAAAAGCTGCTGAACGTCGCCGCAGCCCACTCGGCTCCCGTCGTCCAAAATTGCTCTGGACACGACTGAAAGGTGTCATGTTGTGCAAGAGAGCGCCGTACGCAATTCAGCGGTGGTCAGGATTTCATGGGCAAAGGTAGGTCCATCGATGTGGTGCGCTGCGTGCATCGCTTCCTCGCTGAAGGCTGCGGTCGCGTCCTTCACCAGCGTTACATGATAACCAAGCTCCATCCCGAATCGCGCCGTGGCCTCAATGCAAGTGTTGGCGAGCAAGCCAATGCAGATGATCCGCTCAATGCCATATTGTTTGAGCTGATGGTCGAGGTCAGTATTCGCAAATCCGCTTGAGCCCCAATGCTCCGAGATAAGAATGTCGTTTTGCTGCACTTGGAAATCGTCGTGAAAAGTGCCACCCCAGGTGCCCTTGGCGAAGGTCTTTCGTCCACTCGATGCCATCTGATACGGAGTCGCATGTTTCCAGTGGACGTAGTCACCTTCCGACTATCGATGATGCGGAACGAAAAAGATTTTCACATCCGCTTTTCGGGCGTCGGCGATGATGTCCCGCAAATTATCCAGTAAGTTCACTTTTTCAGCGATCTCTTTGGTGCGCTCCCATAGCTTTCCGCCCTCACTCAAAAAGTCGTTATACGGATCCAGCAAAAGAATTGCGGTGGAGTTGGAGCGGTAAGAAGCGACGGTCATCGGCGGTCTCCGGATTGGTCGAGGCGAGATGAGTTCGAAACTACTGCTCGGCCGGGATGAACTCGCCCGAACCTCCGATGCGAGCTTCTCCAAGCAAGCTCGCTACGCGCCGCTGCACCGATCGTGCGCTCTGGCGATACCGAGCAACGCATACCGCATCTCAGAACCATTCTCCGCCGCGTTTCGATTTCCACTGCGTCCGTGAGTAGGACATCCCCTCGAGAACCAGCCGTTCGGCGAGGGGAGGTTATATAGTTACCAACCTGTATGTCACTTTGACAGTAGAGAAAGGTCTGTTACTTTGTCAAATGAGAAATCAAGAGGAGATACGGGATATGCAGGAAAGGACGCGACCTCGCCGAGGGGCTCCGCCTAAGGGCGAAGTGAGCGCCCGCGAGCGCATCCTCGCGACGGCAGGCGAATTATTCTACCGCGATGGCATCCGCGCCGTCGGCGTAGATACTATAGTTGAGCAATCGGGTGTGTCCAAGACGAGCCTTTATCGTGTCTTCGATTCCAAGGACGCGTTGATTACCGCCGTCGCTGACCAACAGAATCGCTCGTTTTGGGCGTGGTGGGATCGCATCGAGGAGCGCCACGCCGGTGATCCTCGCGCTTTCCTCGACGGGCTTTTATCCGGGATAGCAAAACGGATCCGTCAGCCTACCTATCGCGGTTGTCCGTTTCTCAACCTCGCGACGGAATTTCCGGCCGACGGCAACCATCCCGGTCGCAAGGTCGCGCGGAGCAACAAGGAGGAAATGCGGGCCCGGCTGGCCGTTATACTCAATAAACTCGGTGTCCGTGATCCGCAGCGTAAAGCGACTCAGCTCGCGTTGCTCATCAACGGGACGTACGTATCTGCGCTGATCGATGAGCCGGCCCATGCGAAGGTCGACCTTATCGACGCGGCCGTGAAGTTATTGGAGATTGGCGACGGTAAGCGCGCGTAGTTCGCTCGGCACGCCAAGATTTTTAGGCTCGGAAATATCGCACTTTGATCTTGCAACGGAGCAAGCGACTTCCAAGCTAACGCGTGATCCGGAAAGGTGGGTACTGGTTTTCCTTCGGCAAACGCAACTGTTCGCGCGCAGATCACGCTCAAAAAGGCGATGGAGCGGGATGACGATTCGAAGAAAAGTC
>DASZHL010000027.1:0-17336 GCA_035937855.1 Vulcanimicrobiaceae bacterium | reverse complement strand
GCTCTGCTGAGCGGTAATAATTCGTCACCGTATCAGGCAACCAGTTGTCGATCAACGTGTAGAAGAGTTGGCCGAGTGCGATCGTCCAAAATCCTAGCAAGATGAAGTTGAGCAAGTAATAGAATGCATCTCGGGCATGCTCGGAACGACCGGGATGCATTGGAACCGCCCCTCCAAGTACGCCCCCATAATATGTGGAAAAGGCGCGGGAAATGCGTCGTTCCGGCCAACCGTTTTGCCGAAGAAGCATAACTATGGAGTCATCGGGAACACCGTGTTTTTTTGCAGATGACAGGAAGTCGTCGAGACCGTCGATGGTGGCTGAATTTGCATTCATTCTGTCGCTCCTTATCCTACCCAAAGAGTGAGGCGCGGATCTTCCTACAAGAGCCTAACGATTTGCGCCAAAGTCGTTCGAAATGTCTTGACGCGACGTGGGCTTAATGTACCGTATGCTTGAAGTCACGATGGTCAAGTTAATCCTCAAAGGATGGGCAGGCCCAGAGAGCCTAAGCTTGATCGCTCCCGCGCGCCTCGTGCCCCCGGTTTAGGTGCCTCTTGGATAGATTTCACCGTCGCCTACGCGATCCCTATACGCTGCCTTGGGAACAACAGCGCCCTTCCGAACAGATGCACTTTGCTGGTCCGAACGCTCTGCGTTCTGCCACACCGTAGAAAACGAGAGCATCGGCGGCGACCATCACGATTCCTCGACCCTAGCGCAAGGGGTCTACACCATTTCAAACATCTTCTTGGTCACGGTATCTTGCGCCCCAGTCTTGATCAAATCATCGGAGGATTTCCGCGTGGATCCGAGCAGCGTCTTATTCCGGTGTATCCTCACGTCGCATCATCATCACGACCGCGTAAGCGACGATTCCACTACCGTCGCCTGTGTATCCCATGCCCTCGCTGGTTTTGGCTTTTACGCCGACACACGAGACGTTTACGTGTAACGCGTCGGCGAGATGAACGCGCATCGCCTCAACGTGTGGTGCAAGTTTCGGCGATTGTACCACCACTGTCGTGTCGGCGTTTCCGACAACGTACCCGCTCTTCTCCGCCAATGCGGCGCATGAGCGCAGCAACTCCAACGAATCCGCATCTTTCCAACGTGGATTAGCATCACTGAAATGCCGTCCAAGATCACCCAGCGCGCACGCACCGAGAATCGCATCCGCCAGCGCGTGCGCCAGCACATCGCCGTCGGAATGGCCCAACGGTCCTCGTTCGAATGGAATTCGCACGCCGCCTAAAATAAACGGGCGCCCCTCGACCAAGCGATGGGCATCGAAACCGTGCCCAACGCGCATCAACGCGGCGTCTCCTCGAAACGCCGAACCAGTAAGGCCTCGGCCCGCAACAAATCATCGGGAAACGTCACCTTAAAATTCTCATTTGATGAGGAAACAACGTTCACGGAAACGCCGATGCGTTCGAGTAATTCCGCCTCATCGGTCCCCTGATATCCGTCTCGGTGCGCCACCGCATGCGCCTTCCGCAAATCCGCCAGGAGCGCGAGTTGCGGTGTCTGCGCCGCCCACAGACGCGAACGATCGAGCGTCCGAAGCACGCTGCCGTCGGGCGCAATCTCTTTGAGCGTATCGGATACAGGAGCCGCAAGCAAGGCCGCCCGGCTAGGCCCAACCAGCTCGATCGCACGGCGGACGTCTTCTCTCCGAACCAGCGGACGTGCGGCGTCATGCACCATCACCGCATCATGTGTGGGGTCGACTGCGTCAAGAGCACGTCGCACGCTCTCCTGGCGCGTCGCTCCGCCCACGACTACCCTCACC
This sequence comes from Vulcanimicrobiaceae bacterium, assembly GCA_035937855.1. Lineage (GTDB taxonomy): Bacteria > Vulcanimicrobiota > Vulcanimicrobiia > Vulcanimicrobiales > Vulcanimicrobiaceae > DASZHL01. Next base: position 15,540 of record DASZHL010000027.1, on the reverse strand, counting down.
TGTTTAGCGCCGGATCTCGGGACGTCTTCCGTAAGCAGACCGACCTCCCGCGCAATTCCGAGGACGTTCTCGACATGTTCAGCCTCCGCCGCGATCACGAACGAAACGACTTCCGACAGCGAAGCGAGCACCTCAAGAGACCAAGAGAGCATCGGCCGACCCGCGAGCGGCGCGAATTGCTTCGCTTGCCCAAATCGCTCGCCGCGCCCGGCCGCCACCACGATCGCAGCCAAGCGCATCAGATACCGACCTGAGCGCGCTTGACCTTGGCGAAAATCATCCGTCCCGCGACGGTCTGCAATACGCTGCTCACGATCACGTCGGTTTCCTCACCGACCAGTCGCCGTCCGTTCTCCACAACAATCATCGTTCCGTCATCGAGATAGGCAAGCCCTTGGTGTGCCTCTTTGCCTTCGCGTACGATCATGACGTGACGTTCCTCACCGGGCAGGACGACGGGCCGAATCGCCGCGGAGAGTTCATTGATGTTGAGGACCGAAACGCTTTCGACGTGGGCGACCCGGTTGAGGTTGTAATCGTTGGTGAGCAACTTGCCGCTGCGTTCTTTGGCCAAGCGCACGAGCTTGGAATCAACATAACCGATGTCGTCATATTCCCGCTCATCAATTTCAACAGGGAACGATTCTTGAATTTTCGCCAACACCTCAAGACCACGGCGCCCCCGCGCACGCTTAATAGGATCGACTGCATCTGCAACCGCTTGCAATTCACGCAAGACGAAGCGCGGAACGACGAGCGGCCCTTCTAAAAAACCACTCTGGAGAATCTCGAGCAAACGCCCGTCGATAATCACCGACGTATCGACGATTTTCGCCGGAAGCGAGTCGCCGATGGGTAGCGCTTGCCCAAGCCCCGTGATGCCCTGCCGAGCTCCGATGCGAGCACCCAGATACCCGACGAAAATGCTGCCGAAAATGTACGCGACGATCGCCAGGTCTTGACCCGCCGCACCGGCGACGTTTACGAATTCCAACAAAATATTCTTGATCAACCAGGCGATCATCAGTCCGACGATCAGCCCAACGGCACCACCGATCACTTCGCCCGGCGAGCAACGCTCAACGAGAGCTTCGGTCTCGCGCAATTGGCGTTCGAAGACCACTTGAGCGAGCGGCGCGAGCAAGACTCCGAGAATAGCTCCGACGACCGGAACGCCCAGCGTGAGGGAGACCATCCAAACCTGATTATTAACGTGCAAAGAGAGCAGGTGTTGGAAAAATTCTCGCCCTAACAAGTATCCGGTCGTCGCGAAGACCACCGCGAATACGAGGCGCAAGAGCGCGGTCGGCAGCCGAAAATCCTTCATGGCAACACGATGAAGGCGGCTGCTACTTCGTTTGCTAACATCCGACCGTTGCGCGTCAGACGAACGTGCGTCTCCGTTTCCTCGATCAGTCCCAGGGTCCGCATCTCTTCTAGCTCCCGACGAAATTGCGCGCGAAAATCACTTTGATATCGATTCGCGAAGGCGCGAAGTTCCACCCCGGCAGCGGTTCGTAGGGCTAACATGATCGCCTCACCGAGTTTTGGCGCTCCGACGAGGGACTCACGTTCTCCGGGGATCGACTCTCCCCGAAGCGCCGCGCCGACGTACGTCTCGAAATCGCGCGTATGGATCGTCCGTTCGCCGTCGAGATGCGCAGCGGCCCCCACGCCCAAGCCCAGGTATTCTCCGTCAGCCCAATAGTTCTCGTTGTGACGACAGCGAAACCCCGGCCGTGCGAAGTTGCTGATCTCGTATTGCTCGTATCCCGCCGCCGGAAGCCGCTCCATCGCGATCGCGTAGAGCTCGCTTTGCAGGCCCTCATCGGCGAAACGCGCAGGCTCGCGAGCGTACCAACCTGCATACGGTGTCCCATCTTCGATCGTGAGACCGTACGTCGACACATGTTTGAACTCGAGCGCGAGGATTTCGTCCAGTGAATACATCCAACTCTCGACGCTCTGACCGGGCGCTCCGAAGATCAAATCCGCCGAGAGATTGGAGAAGCCCGCATTCCGCGCGAAACCGACGACCGTGCGGACGTCTTCCGCGCGATGTTGTCGTCCAAGCACGCGCAATTCCGCTTCGATCATGGACTGCACGCCGAACGATAAGCGCGTCACCCCTGCCGGTCGTAAGAGTTCCAACTCGGCACAGAGCCCAGGATCGGGATTCAATTCAACGCTGATCTCCGCGTCCGGCGGCACGCGAAAATGCTTGCGCAGCTCAACGATGAGGCCGGCGAGGTCGCGCATCGGATATGCGTTGGGCGTACCGCCTCCGATGAAGATCGTCGCGGCCGAACGTGAGGGAAGACGCAACATCTCCGCTCGGAGAGCCGAGAGGTAGCGCTCCGGCTCTCCTGCCCGCGCGATCCGCTTGGCAAAATCGCAGTACGGACAGAGATACGGACAGAACGGCAGATGCACATAGACGCCCGGCATCCGCAATCACGTCTCCTCGCTCGTTTTGGTCGAATCGACCAGTTCGGCGATCCGAGCGACGACGCCCTCGCGCGCTTCAGCTACCGCTGCGCGAATGGCGCTACGAATCGCAAGACGATTCGCACGACCGTGCGCGACGATGCAGTTTCCGCGCACTCCCAACAACGGCGCTCCACCGTAGGTATCGTAACTGATTCGGCGCCGCAAGCGCGCAAACGAAGGGCGTACGAGCAGTGCGCCCAGTTGAGCAAACACGCCGCCGGAGCGCAATTCGTGTGTAACGACATCAGCCAGCATCCGTGCCAGCCCCTCGCTTAATTTCAGCATGACGTTTCCGACGAAACCATCGGTAACGCAAACGTCGACCTGTCCTCCGAGAAAGTCCTTCCCTTCAACGTTTCCCACGAAGTAGACCGGCATATGCTCGAGCAAGCGCGCGGCTTCCAATACCTGCGTATTTCCCTTTGTCGCCTCCTCGCCAATGGAAATGATCCCGACCCGTGGACGTTCAATGCCCAAAGCGCCGCGCGCGTAGGCACTCCCCATCACTCCGAATTGCGCGAGCCACTCCGGGCGACAATCGACGTTGGCTCCCGCATCGAGCAAGACGACCGGAGCTCCCGTGCGACTCGGCAGGACCGCCGCTATCGCGGGCCGCGCGATACCGGCAATTGTCCGCAATCGAACGAGAGCGATCGCCAGGAATGCACCGCTGTTCCCGGCGGAGACGACACCCTGGGCGCGCCCCTGCGCGACCAGATCGACCGCGAGCCCAAGGCTCGTCCGCGTGGACTTCCGCACGGCGACCGAAGGCGTTTCGTCCATCGCGACCGCGTCGGGAACATGCACAATCTCGATTTCCTGCGCAACCTTCTTGCCGAGCAAGGGTGCGATGCGCGCCTGGTCACCCACCAGGAGCATCCGGCCCAGTCCTTCACGATGAGCCAAGATCGCACCGGCGACGATCTCCTCAGGCGCGTGATCCCCCCCCATGGCATCGACGGCAATGGGTATGCGCTCAGCATCACTCAAGATAATTGCTCCCATCGCCCCGTCAACGAATCTCCCCCGTCGTCCGCGAATCAAAACGCCGTTTCATTATTCTTCCGTATCGGCCAACGAAGCCGCAACAAGCTCCCCATCGATTATTACCGCGGGTTCGCCACGCCGGAGCTTGCCGCAAAGGAACAAAGATTCCTTCGGGAACCGGCATCCACAGCAAGCGTCCGCCGCCGAACCGCCCTCCTCCGCTTCTCACTCCTTCTCTTGCCTTCGAGATTGAAATGGACGAACCGATGCAGCCGATTCTTTGCTAAAAGAGCCCGGAGAATTTGTATCCCAAAGCCGCCGATTTTCAATCACGACAAACCACGGCGAACTGTGTACTGAGCGTGCTTCTTTAGGGGAACGCCCGCGAACACAAGAACGGACTCGAACGTTCACGACCAACGTTTAGCATATAATTTGGTTGAACACCTACTCATGGGGACGGAGAGCGTCCGTGAGACGACCTGCGGCTCCACTTGACTCCGCTCGGAGTGTCTTCGAGGACGATGCCCTCGGATGAGAGTTCAAGACGAATATTATCGGCTGCCTCGAAACTCCGTGCTGCGCGAAGCTTCTGACGCTCGTCGATCAGACGAAGAATCTTGTCCTCGGATATCGTAAGCTTAGCTTGATCGACGGCGTCGCGCTCTATGGTTGATGTCCTTCGTCGATCGCTTTCAACCTGGGTTTGAGATGAGCAACCATTTACGGAAAGCAGCCGTTTCTGATCGATCTCGATGAAATCGAAAAGCCCATTTAACTCTTTCATGAAGGCCATCACAAACCTGCCGGGTTTCCCAGACCTGTACTGTCCTTTGATAAACTCATAAATTGAGGCAAATGCTCCGGGAGTATCGAAATCATTATCAAGGCTATCTATGACGTTCCGGCGCACATTTTCTATGGTTTTCTCGTTCTGCACGTCATCATATGTCGGATCGATCGAACGAACGAAATTGTTCATGCGTGCGAGGCCACCTTCCGCTTGAGCCGGCCAATCATCCGTCAACTCAATTGCTGAGCGATAATGCTGTGAAATGAACCAATATCGAAGCGCCGCAGAAGACGTTTGCTGCAATGCGTCGCGTATTGTGATGAAATTCGCTTCACTCTTCGACATTTTCCCCGCATTAATGTTTAGAAAACCACCGTGCAGCCAAAATCGGACCATTGGAGAGATTCCGCTTGCCGTCTCAATTTGCGCGATCTCCGCTTCATGGTGGGGAAATATCAGGTCAATCCCTCCACCATGAAGATCGTATTGCGGACCGAAATGGTGTTCGGTGATAGCCGTGTCCTCGATATGCCACCCGGGGCGCCCCTCGCCTAGAATCGAAGGCCAAAAGGGTTCCTCGGGTTTTCGAAATTTCCACAGCACGAAATCACCGGCGTTCCGTTTTTCCGGATTGATCTCAATGCGGGAAACGGTGTTCTCCTGATCGAGCCCCGATCGTCCGGAAAGCGCGCCGTAACTCGGAAATCGACTTATGTCAAAATAGAAACCGTCTGAAGTCTTATAGGCGAATCCCCGATCTACCAGCCGCTGAACTTGATTGACCACAGGTTCGATGTAGTCGGTCGCTCGAGCATATTTCGTAACCGCATTATTGCGCAGTGCGTCCATATCCTCGAGATACGAGCGCTCAAATTGCTCCGCAAGATCCTTCGCCGAGACGTTATCCCGTTTTGCGCGCGCGATGATCTTATCTTCGATATCGGTAATGTTCTGCAAATAGTACACATTGAATCCACGAAATCGAAGATACTTCGCGATGAAATCGAACTGCGTGTAGTTTTTTCCGTGCCCGAGGTGAGCATAGTCATACACCGTGGGCCCACAGACAAACATCTTGAACTGTGAATCGCCTTGCGGTTCAAGCTTCTTGGTGGTTCGAGAAAGCGTGTCGTAGACCGTAATCACTGGCGAGTCTTCCAACGGCGGATGTGAGCGTCGTGGCTTCACCAGAGATTCTTGCAGGGCGAATCGACCTCCTTGCGTCGCAAGCCCCCCCGGTGCATAAGCGCAAATTGTCTTTAATGCATCTTTCGCGATTGCGCCCTAATCCGTTCTCCAAGCAGTGCTGAAAGTGCTGCCCGATCAAGCGTGATCTCGGTAACGGGAACGAGTGACGACTGCAGACAGTGCAATTTACGATCGCAGCCAACCCCCTGGAATACGAGCGAATCCAACACGATGGCGCGAATATCCGGCAGTATGCTTCCGTCGGATTCCACGAGTTTGGATTTTTGGAGTCTTTCCAAGCTCCCCTCGCGCCTCATGGGTTCCCCAAAGCATATTCTCGCAAAGTCTTCAAGAACGCCTTTCCCATAGCCCCATGGCGTGTCAAACAGCGTTCGCACTTTCTGAAAAACTAACTCATACGTAGATTTCGGAACGTCGCCATGTTGGAGTTTCACCATTTGGTGTTCTATTCCCACTTGGGGTTCTATCACGAAAAAGCTCCTTGAAGTTCAGGGTTCCGATTTTCCGGGGGTGAACAGCCGCAGAGGCGACGGGTTTTGCCAAGCCGCCCAAGAAGTATCCTACCACCCTCTATTTCATAAAGCTAGCGCGATTCACTTCGTGACGTGGCCCAGGAGGACGACCTTGATGGACCTCATCCAAATCTCGGTGGCAACATCCCTTGACGGGTACATCGACGATGCGAGCGAGGAACGCATGATTTTCTCCAGCCCTGAAGACTTCGCGGACGTGCAAATATATCGAGCAGCCTGCGATGCGATTCTCGTCGGTGCGGGGACGCTCCGTAAAGACAATCCATCCCTTCTTGTCCGAGAGCCGGCGCTCATTGAAGAACGCACGCGCAACGGGCTCCCAAGTGAGCCGACAAAAGTCGTACTGACGCGTAGCGGTAACCTCGATCCCTGTGCTCGCTTTTTTGCGACGGGCGGCGCTCCCAAAATCATTCTCTGCTCAGTGAAGAGCACGCTCGATCTTGCCCTTCTTCCCGACGCCGATGTTGTCGCGCTTGATTCCAGCGATCCGCTTTCGATCATTGCGGCCCTCGAACTCCTCGGTATTCGAAAGCTCCTCGTCGAGGGCGGTTCGAGCGTGCTCACCTCCTTCATCAGCGCCGGAGTCTTCCACCGGATCCGTTTGGCGATCGCTCCATTCTTCGTCGGGGATGAGCGAGCACCACGCTTCGTGGGCGCCGGTCGTTTCATCCATACCAAGGACCAACGGCTCCATATCGAGCAAGCTCGCGTCATGGGAAACGTTGTCGTCTTGGACCTGGTGAATGAGCGTGCCTAAAATTTCGAACGAGTTGGATCTTGCGCTACTCAGACAGAGCATCGAAGTTTCGCGTTCGGCTCCGCCCTCGATGACGGCATTCTCCGTCGGCTGCGTAATCGTGGATGCGAACCACCAGGTCGTTGGAACCGGGTATAGTCGAGAGTTCGGCGAGACTTGGCACGCCGAGGCCGTGGCCATTGAAAAGGCGCGAGATCAGTCGGTCGATCTTGCCGGCTGCACGCTGTATACCTCGCTCGAACCGTGTAGCGTGCGGAAATCCGGACGTCGTCCATGCTGCGACCTCATCCTGGAGGTGGGAATCCAGCGCGTGGTCTTCGCATCCCGCGAGGCTTCGATTTTCGTAGAAGGGCGCGGAGCCGAGACCCTCTCCGCAGCAGGCATCGAGCTCAGCGAAATCGAGAGCCTCGCTGCGGAGGTAGAATCCGTGAATTTCCACCTGCTCGGAGGGAAATGAAAAAGGCGCCTCTTGCAAGGCGCCTCCCTCCTTTTTCAGTTTCGAGCCCGGAACCACTCCGGATTAACGGTAGTTCGGTCGCTTCGAGAAGCAATCGCGGCAGTACACGGGCTTGTCGCCTCGTGGCTGAAACGGGACCTCGGCGACCTTGCCGCAGGCGCTGCACGTCGCTTGGAACATCTCGCGCGTTGCCGAACCGCCGCCGCGACCCGAATACGCTCCGCCGCCGCCGCCGGCGCCGCCGGAATATCCGCCGCCGCCTCGGCTCGCCTTGCGGGCCGCACGGCAATCGGGACAACGGTTGGGCTTGTTCGTAAAGCCCTTTTGTGCGAAAAATTCCTGCTCGCCGGCAGAAAAGATAAAGGCTGCGTTGCAGTCCACGCAGTTCAACGATTCGTCAGTGTACATCCGTAACTCCAGGGAAGGTTCTAGGCGTCGAATCAACTTTGAAGACGGTGATGTACCTGATCGGGACGCGCTTTGCGTCGAACAATGGACATGGACTCGTTCTTTCAACCGGAGGACGAACGCCCTGCGTCATCCAGTTCACCTACCATAACACAAATTTGGGCAAAAGGATGCAAGTCCGCCAACCTGATCTGAGCAAGCAAGCCTCGAACTGAGGCGCGGAATCCTGCTCAAAATCGGGAACCTTCCTTAAGATGTCGCGATGAAATCGCCGAAAAGTCTTAGGGTGGATCATTTCCGGGTAACATCTTCTCCGGCAGGTCGGCTCGCAAGGACGCAGTCATGACGATCGGTCTCGCGCTTTCCATCCGATTGACGCTCATTCGACAGGGAGTCGTCCTTGAACCGAACGGCGACCCAACCGAAGTCGAAGGTGTCTTCAACCCGGGTTTCACGCGGGCGCGCGATGGGAAGCACTTGCTTTATCCGCGTTCGGTCGCCAGGGGGAACGTGTCACGAATTGGACTCGTCTCGATAGGCGGCTCACCAGAAACGCCGACGTTCACGCGGCTCGGCTTTGCCTTGGAGCCCGAAGCACCCTACGAGTTTCGCTCAGAACCAGGCGGCTACGGCTGCGAGGATCCCCGCATCACCTTCATCAACGCCCTCGATGTCTATGTGATGGCATATACGGCGTACGGACCGGAGGGCCCACGAATCGCCATCGCCGTCTCGCACGATGCCTACGATTGGAAGCGCCTGGGTTTGGTGGACTTCCCCGCCGATCTCTCGGTCATCGACAAAGACGCGGCCTTCTTTCCCGAACCCGTCTTGTCGCCCAGCGGCGTCCTCTCTTTGGGCCTCTATCACCGTCCGATGACCTGGACCGCTCCCCCCATCCATCCCTGCACGATTGCCCCAATCGCTCTTGCCTTAGCACCGAGCGCGCGGGAATGTATTCGGATTGGCTACATTCCCTTGGAGCCCGTCCTCGGAGATCTTCGCAAGCTCCTCTCGGTAAGCGAGAGCGTGATTGTGGTCGAACCCGACACGCAATGGGGGCGAATCAAGGTCGGCGCCGGTACTCCGCCGGTTCGAATCTCCGAAGGCTGGTTCTCGCTCTACCATGCGGTTGACGTTCTTCCCACCGACATTGAAGGCGGATACAGCGACATGACCTACAGCGTCGCGGCAGTCGTTCATGACATCGAGCGTCCCGACGTCGTCTTATATCGCTCTCCCAACCCCATTTTTCTTCCGAAAACGCCGGATGAACTCCATGGAGTCGTAAACAACGTCGTTTTCCCGACGGGGATCGACGATCTTTCGACGACCGCCGAGCATCGGTATGACGTTTATTACGGCATGGCCGATTCGCGTGTCGGCCGTATGAAGCTCATTATCGAAACAGGCCCGCAGCGTTGAAGTGTCGTTTCGCGTATCTTCTGTTCTTGAGCATAATGATGCTCGTTCCCGTCGTCGCCCGAGCCGACACGACGCTCCAAAGTACGGCCCCGGAATCCATCGGAATGTCGGACGCGACACTCGCTCAACTCAATCCACTCGTCGAAGGATTGATTGCAAAGGGCGATATGCCCGGAGCCGTCGTGCTTATCGTCCACAAAGGCTTCATCGTCTATCGAAAAGCCTTCGGTCAACGTGCGCTCTTTCCCACACCACAGCCGAATGCACTCGATACGCTCTACGACCTCGCCTCAATGAGCAAAGCCATCGGCACGGCGACGGCGGTCCTTAAACTCGTCGAGGAAGGGGAAATTCGCCTCTGGGATCGCGTCGCGTTCTACGACCCGGCGTTCGCGCAAAACGGGAAGGAACAAGTGACCATTGAGGAATTACTCGACCATAGCGCCGGTCTCCCAAGCGCTCTCAATGAACCGCAATCGGTCCTTCCCGCAGCGCAAGGAGAAGCGCTCGTCGACGCGATGCCGCTCCATTTCGCACCCGGCTCCCGCTATGAGTATTGTAATACCTGCTTTATTGAATTGGCGAGAATCGTTCGCCTTGTCTCGAAAAAATCGATCGCAAAGTTCACGACCGAATATATCTTCGCTCCGCTCGGGCTCGCCCATTCCATGATGTTTGATCCGCCCAGTACGCTCTTCTCTCGCATTAGTCCTGAGGCTCCGGGCGGCCCGAGCGGGTATCAGCGCGGTCGCTTCATCATAAAAGGATTTGGTCCCATCGGCGCGGAGGGACACGCGGGTCTTTTCGGCACGGCGGATGCCATCGCGGCCTACGCGCAAATGCTTCTCAATGGTGGAACGCTCAACGACGTTCGCATTCTTTCTCCGGCGACGGTGACGGCGATGCTTCGTCCGTACTATCTTGGCCGCGCATCGCAGCGCATCGGCGACGTGCGCGGTTTGGGTTGGGATGAGGCGACGACCGGCTCATCGAATCGCGGCGATCTTTTTGGGTTCGGCGGTTTCGGTCATACCGGATCAACCGGCTGTTCACTTTGGGTTGATCCCGCGACGCAAACAATCGCCGTCGTGCTGACGAACTCGGCCCACTCGCCGCATTCGATCGACGACGACATTATTCGTCTCTATAGTAAGGTGTCCACAATCGCCGCGGCGGCGATCATCGATCCCAATACCCACGCAGCCATGAAACTCCAGGCAGCGCAATGGAGCGCCCAAGTCGCGGCACAAGCAAAGGGATTCGACGCATGGGCAGCACGCGACGAATCTCTTTGGCAAGCCACCGGCAAGGGCTCACCTTACTAGAGCGGGTTGCTTCTTGCCGTATGCGTCGTCGCTACGCGGCTCATGTACTGCGGTACACTTCGCCGCTAGGCTCCTCGCCTACGACAAGAATCAACCCACTCTAGGGGCTGGGTCCACTCTAGGGGCTGGGTTTCGAAACTCGTTTAGGCGGCTCATGTACTGCGATGCACTTCGCCGCTAGGGTCCATCCGCTCCAGGGGCTGGGTCTCGAAACTCGTTGAGGGGGTGCCTGTCGGATCTGTCGCGGTGAATCGGCTGTTGATTGTTTTGCGCTCCGTGATTTGGTAAATATCCTCCGAGGTTGACATTGTGGGAATTCGTTGAAACATCGACCCCGCCGTCTGCGTTGGCGCGCATTGTCGTATTGATCGATCCACCTTGTTTGTTTCGATCCAGGACGGATAAGGAATCGTCCCCATTGAGGCTTACCGTTTCATTCGGGCTCAGAGAAACCGATTGCCCCGGCTGCAAGGATACCGGCGAGCCGTTGGACTCCACATTGACGCTGCCGTCTCCACGCATTGTTACGGAATTCGCACCTCCGTTCGTCGTAACGCTCGCGCTCTGGTTCAGAGTCGCCCCATTCGCATTCGAAGCACCCACACTCGTCGAAACGTCATAGCCGCCACGGAACGAATCCGAACTGAGAAGCTGCCCGTGTCCGCTTTGGTTATTCCATTGGCCGCCAACTTGCACTCCCGTCGACGTGGTGCCGTTGAAGGCGTCGTGCGGGTCTCCTTGCGATGAAGCCGTCGCATTCTGGAAGAATTGAGAAGGATCGCTTTGCGGAGATGGGCACGGCTGCGAGGTCGCCCCGCTGCATTCGGATCCCGGCGTGCCTCCCGTTGCCGTGCCGGCTCCGAAGAGCGAACCGAGCATTGAGGAGAGGTTCGCCATCATGCCGGCGAGCTGAGCCGCTATTCCGGACATCCCTCCTCCTTGGAAACCGCCCGAGAACGGAGAGGAGTCACCGGACGGAAGATTTTGTGTCCCCCCATTCGCCCCGAAGAACGACGAGATACGGTCGGGCTGGGAAGAAACGATTTGGGAAAAAGGAGACGACGGGTCTCCCCCCGCCGTGCCCGAAGTAAGGGGATCGAAATTCAGTGAAGGTTGGGACGTCTGGATGTTCTGCATCATCGCGGGTATCCTCAGCGGGAAGTAGTGCGCTTGGCTTGTGTACGCACGACGATCACGACGAAGGAGCCGCTCAGCAAGGGCGAGCGTCAAGCGGTTTGCGAAAAAACGGCGATGTTTCTCCGTATGGGTTATAATGGCGAGGAAATGAATCGCGCCCGGATCCAACCGCCGCTGCCGAAGAACTATCGCCTGCTCTGGGAGGTCGTCACCAAGAGCGGGCCGGGCGCACACGTCACGACGGGTGAAGTCTTCCTCGAGGCACGGCGGCTACGTCCCAGCATCGGATTATCGACTGTCTATCGCGGCTTGGCCCGACTCACTCGCCTGGGCCTCGTCAATGAAGTCGCGGTTCCCGGCTGCGATTCGGTCGCCTATGAGGTGGCCGCGGCGCCGCATGCGCACTTCCTCTGCCGGCTTTGCGGGCGTATCGACGACGTTCCGTACGTCCTCCCGCGAGACGTCATCGATCGCCTCGAAACGCTCGGCGGCTATCTCGTCGAAGGTGACAACCTCACCTTGACCGGACGCTGCTCAAGCTGCCGGGCGAATTCGACGGAACCGTCGTCAGCTTCCCTCGCGTAGGCGACGGCTTCGTTCGGCTGCGGCGACGACGCCGTTCATCAAGGTGCTCCGCAGGCGCCCCTCTTCCATCGCCATCAACCCGTCGATCGTGCATCCCGCAGGCGTCGTAACCTCGTCACGCAGGGATGCCGGATGCACACCCCGTTCGAGCAACATTTTCGCAGCACCGAGCAACGTCTGAGCTGCCATCGCCGTCGCCGTCACTCGGGGAATCCCGAGCTTTACTCCGGCATCACTCAGGGCCTCGATAATCAGATAGGCATAAGCAGGACCGCAGCCGGAAAGCCCCGTCGCTCCATCCATCAGCGATTCGTCGATGACGACCGTCCTCCCGAGCTCATCGAAGATCCGGCTCGCTCGCCGCATCAAGGTATCGTCGATCTCCTCGCCTCCGGCGAGGACCGTCATTCCCTCGCCGATCTGGCAAGGAGTATTCGGCATTGCCCGGATGATCGCGCAGCGCTCACCCGACCACGCCCGCAGGTCCTCGATCGTCACCGATGCGCAGATGGAAATCAGCAGATGCTCGCGCGTGAGCACCGGAGCAATCGTCCCAATGAGCGCATGCGCTTGATGGGGCTTCACGCAAAGCAACAGCGTTTGAGCGCGTTGCACCAAGCGGACGTTGTCACGCTCGATCTGAATACCAAGTTCAGCGCTAGCACGATCGCTCGTCTGATGAGAATGCGTGCTTCCGACAATCTTCGCTTGTGAATCCTTCGCCAGGATACCGCGCGCCAGCACCCGCCCCATGGTGCCCAAGCCGATGATTCCATACGTCTCCGTCATATCATCGCTGCGCTTCGCGCGATTGAAGCAACGTTCCGGCATGAGCCGGCCTTCTCGATCGAAAACCTGAAGAGCACGATGCTGCTATTGGGGATCGAGACCTCCTGTGACGACACCGCGACCGCCGTCGTGCGCGACGGACGAAGTGTGTTGGCGAACGTCGCTACCAATCAAGATGCCTTCCACGCGAAATTTGGTGGAATCGTCCCGGAAATTGCCGGACGCCGGCACGTCGCCTTACTCACGGCCGCGGTTCAAGACGCTCTCGAGCGTGCGGAACTCTCTCTTGAGGAGATCGACGGCATCGCCGTTACGGCCGGACCCGGCTTGATCGGCAGTCTGGTGGTCGGCGTCGCAACCGCGAAAGCCTTGGCATTCGCCAGCGGTAAACCGCTCTTCGCGGTCAACCACCTGCACGGACATATATTCGCGGCGTTTTTGGAGCGCGAGATCGAACCGACTTATCCGTTCCTGGCACTCTTAGTTTCCGGAGGACATTCCCAACTCGTCGAGGTGGAGAGTCCGATCCACATGCGCGTCATTGCACGAACGCGCGATGATGCCGCGGGAGAAGCCTTCGATAAAACCGCACGCCTTCTGGGCTTACCGTTTCCGGGCGGTCCGGCGATCGATGCGCTCGCGCGCGACGGAAATCCAAATGCATTCACGTTTCCCCGACATCGGGCAGACGGCGAGATGCTCGATCTCTCCTTTTCGGGCCTCAAGACATCGGTACGTTATTTTCTCGAAAGCGCGGCCGGTGCACTCGCAAATCGGGCCGATGTCGCCGCTTCGTTTCAGGCGGCAATCGTCGATGTCCTCATCGATCGGCTCACGCGGGTCGCACAACGCAAGACCTACTCACGCGCCGTGCTCTCCGGCGGAGTTGCCGCAAACTCGGCGCTTCGACGTGCATTTCTCGAGTGGGGAGAGCAAAACGGCGTTGAAACGTTGATTCCCGAACTTCGTTTCTGCACCGACAACGCAGCGATGATTGCCGCCGCGGCCGATATCCAAGCACCCTTTGGACGCAGCGACGCGCTCACCCTCGTCGCCGACCCGAATTTCCCATTTATATGCGACGGAAAATCGCCGTCCGTTGACCGACGTCTACGCTAACGAGCTCGCAGCTTTCGAAAGAGTATTGGACGCAGTTGATCCCAGAGATTTCAAAGCTACGCTCGCGACAATTGCAACAAGCGCGATGACGAGGGCATATTCCACCATGCCTTGACCGTCCTCGTTACGGAAAACTTCCTTAACAAGCGAAAAGATCGCCATTACCGTCCAGACTTTGAAAAAGCTCCTGAAAAACGTCGTTGCGCCTAACCAGTGGGATGAACCGATGAGGCTTCCCATAAGGATTATCGGTGAACAGGAACCCTCGGATAACCCAAAAGCGCCGGCCCGGCCCTGGGGACGGTATCACCGTCGTAAAGATTGCGTACCGGGTGCGTTCCCGGACTGAAGTTTCCATCTGTGCCGCCGATCACATAGTTGAGGCTTTGCGAGACGAGAAGACTCTGGTAGACCTCCCCAAACCCTAGATCCTCCTTGAAGCAACCGGCTTGCGATACTTTAGCGCTTCGATGGATTTCGACCAGCGTGAAGTGACCGCAAGTCGGTTCTCTTGCATTCCGCGAGAGTCACGTTCCGATCGACGCGTCTTCGGCGTCCATTCGCTGGGTCGAATATTCCGGAACTTCCGGGGCGGAAGCGCGATCGTTGCGCTCCCTATGCCGTATAACCGTCGACGCTCCGATACCGATCACAACAAACGTAACCCCCACGAAAAAAGTAAGCTGATCGGGAGCCGAAGACAGGGCAAGCGCCGGATAGGTGCCGATCATTGCATGCAACGCTACGCCGCCAAGCCGTACACGTTCGCCGCTTGTAGCAAAGCCGATTGATCCCGGCACGAGAACCTGCGTACGCATCGTTTCAACAGCGAACAAAACGGCGGAGGATGCGTGAGGAGCTCGCGGTGCACGTGCCAAGTCGGATTCAGAAAAAAGTATTGCCTTCACCTCACGATCGAGAGCGGGCACCGCGAAGGCATCGGATGGAAGGCTCTCCCCCCCAATCACGACGGTCTGAGGGAAGAGCAAGACGGGAGACAAAAATGCGGCTCCATCGGGCTGCGTGACCGTCACACGTTCACCCTTCGCATTCGCAGCTTCAATGAAAACAGCCGGCCTCGGCAACGCCTGGATCAAGGCGGAACCCTTCCAAAGCTGGCCCCCGGATCGCAGTTTCCAGAGCTTGCCGCCGTGGTCGCGCAGTGTTAAGGCAGCATCTGAAAGCATCATTGTGTCGGGATCCACATTGGGAAAAGAGACCGCAAGATCAAGATCGGGAGATGTTTGAACCATGCCGGGCGGGCGAACGAATGATTGCGTGTCGGGACCCAAGAGACCCGACGCCAAACCCGCTAGACCGATCAAGAGGCCCCCTCCGGCAGACCAAGCTAATCCCCGTCCCACGGCACCGTCGCGGCCGAATAATGCGCAGAAGGCATATCGTCCCGTCACCCATGCGAGAATCACAGAGATCGTCGCGTATTGCCACGAATGGTAGCCGCTCCAGCCGGGAAAAAGCACTTGCGCAAAGGCGGAAAGCACCAATGCGCTTCCGGCAACTAATGC
>DASZHL010000026.1:0-14139 GCA_035937855.1 Vulcanimicrobiaceae bacterium | reverse complement strand
AGTGGCAAGGTGCATCAGGACGGCGCGGACATTGAGTGAGACGCCGCCACCCCGCATAAGGAGCCACAAAATTCCGCCGTTACCGACAACGGCGAGCGATGCGACAATCAGCATCGGTGTGGGCTGTACGGGAGGTGGAGCGGCAAAGCGGTGTAGTGCCTCCACACTAAGCGAGAGAGCGATCGCGATCAAGGTACTCGCGTTCACCAGGGCTGCGATGACGGTGGATCTGCCGTATCCAAACGTACGCTTTGCGGTGCGCGGTCGCTGGGCGAGCTTTGCGGTGAAGAGTGCGAGGCCTGCCGCCACCGCGTCGGTCGCCATGTGGGCGGCATCGGCTAAGAGTGAGAGACTACCGCTAAGATGGGCTCCGAAAAGTTCAATGCCCAACAATGCGAGCGATAGGCCGAGAGCGATGCCCAATCGGCCGGGTTCATTCCCGTGCTCATGGTGGGAGTGATCGTGACCCATTACCTAAGGCACCTCGATGCCTTAGCGGCCTTCGGCGCGGAGAACGCCGAAGCCCCGGTAATCGACATTATCCCGCTTTTGCGGCGACGTTTTCGAATTTTCGACGGAGCATCATTTCCGCTGTTGGGAGTTTCACATCGCTCGCGATGCGGAGTGCTTTCAGTACTCGAATCAGGAGCCAGGTTGCGTCCCACTCGATGCGGCGCAAGCCGTGACGTGCCGAAAACGGGAAGGCGTGATGGTTGTTGTGCCAGCCTTCGCCCCATGCGAGAAATGCGACCCACCAATTATTCGTCGATTGGTCTTGACCCGGCGTGCGGTAGGTGCGATATCCGCTTAAATGCGCCGCACTGTTCACAAACCATGTGACGTGATAGGTGAAGACGAGTCGAACGAAGATTCCCCATACGACCCATGACCAAGAACCGAGGGCGAAGAGCGTGACGCCGAGGGCGATCTGCCAAAGAAGAGTGGTTTTGTTTAGGAAACGATAGTACGGATCTGCGGCGAGATCAGGAGCATAGCGACGCTGCTCCAATGGTGACAGCCGTGCCGGGTTGCTTCGGTAGAGCCACTCGACGTGACACCAGAGAAATCCGCGATTGGAATCGTGCGGATCGCGCTCGGTATCCGAAAAGGCATGGTGAGCGCGGTGTGTCGCGATCCACTTGATGGGGCCGCCCTGCAAGGCGAGAACGCCGATCGTGGTGATGAGATACTCCAGGGGACGCGGCACGCTGAAACTTCGATGCGTTAGCAGGCGATGAAACCCTAAACAAACGCCGATCGCCCCGGTGAGATAATACAGGGCTACCGCGACGAGAACGCCCGACCACGAAAAAAATGCGGGAATAAAGGCGGCGCACGCGCCGAGGTGAATCAGCCCGAGCGCGATCCCCGTGAGCGGACGGGCCACGCCGGATGCTTCCCGTTGGGGTTCTTGTATGGGAGCTTCCGGGGGAGTCTTGAGCAGTACTGCCGTCATAATCGTCCTTTATTCACCTTCCCAAAGAGCGATCTCCTCGAAACAAGATCGCCTCCGCGATATGTTCGGCGCGGATCGATGCCGAACCCGCGAGATCTCCGATGGTTCGGGCCACCCGGACGATGCGGTCCATCGCTCGGGCCGAGAGCGTGTTGCGGGCGGCGGCATGACGAAGCAAGCTCTCGGCCTCCGCTGAGAGCGGGCAGCGGGCACGCAACTCCGGTCCCGGCACGGATGCGTTGTTCAGGGAGGGATGATCGGCGTAGCGTTCGTGCTGGATCGTTCGTACTTGTTCGACGCGTGCGCGAATGCTCGTCGATGACTCCGGCGCGTCGCGCGCCAGCAGGTCGTCGACGTTCACCCGTGGGACCTCAATACGGACGTCGATGCGATCAAGCAGCGGACCCGAGAGCTTGGAATAGTAGCGCGCGACGGCGTTCTCATCGCAGCGGCAATCGGCATCCCGCAATCCGCGGAAGCCGCACGGACAAGGATTGCTTGCGACCACCAGCGTGAAGCGTGCGGGGTACGTAATCGTCGCGCTCGTGCGTGCGATTGTGACGGTTCCTTGTTCCATGGGTTGTCGAAGCGTTTCCAGCGCCGAGCGGCGGAATTCCCCAAACTCATCGAGGAAGAGGACGCCGCGATGGGCGAGGCTGACCTCGCCCGGACGCGGAGTGGTGCCGCCGCCGACCAAGGCTGCTTGCGAAATCGTATGATGCGGAGTGCGAAACGGACGCAGGGAGATCACGCGGCCCGTCGGCGCAATCCCAGCCGCACCGGCGATCTTCGTGACCTCCAAAGCCTCGTCGCCGGTCATCGCCGGAAAGATCGACGGCAGACGCCCGGCGAGCATCGTCTTCCCGCAACCCGGCGGACCCACGAGAGCGACGTTGTGGCCGCCGGCCGCCGCGATCTCGAGCGCGCGTTTGGCGCTTGTTTGTCCGATGACGTCCGCGAAATCGCCAACCGAATGCACGACTCGGTTTTCGGCGATTGGGGGCCCGATGCGGTAGCGATCGCCGTATCCGGCGAGCACCGCGACCGCATCGCTCAGATGCGGAACGCCGTACGCGGTGATGCCTTCGACGAGTGCGGCCTCGGCCGCGTTTGCCGAGGGGAGGATTGCTTCAGTAATTCCGGCCTCGCGTGCGCCCAGCACCATCGCAAGGATCCCTCGTACGGGCAAGAGCGTACCATCAAGCGCGAGTTCGCCAAGCGCTACGACTTGCGCGAGGCGTCGGTGATCGGTCTGCTCGTCGATTGCCAGGAGCGCGAGTGCGATCGCGAGATCAAACCCCGGCCCTTCCTTGCGGATGTCGGCCGGAGAGAGGTTGATTAAGAGCTTGCCCGACGGAAAAGCGTAGCCGCACGTAATGAGTGCGGCGCGGACGCGTTCTCGGGCTTCGGCAAGTGCGCGATCAGGCAACCCGACGATGGTGAAACTGGGCGTTCCGGCGGCGCTATGCGCCTCGACGCGAACGACGAAACCATCGACCCCTAAAACCGAGGCCGATCGCGCGAGTATGAGCAACGGCATTCCCCTCTCTGCCCATCTCTGCGACGAAGGATCGCGGCAACAAGGGCTTTTGGTTTGATTCCGCGCATGAGGGGCTGCGGAGGTTGTCCGTGCGAAATTCACTTTTTTCTTTAGTTCTTGTGCTTGCCGTCGGATTTTCCGGGTGCACGAAATCCGAGAATTCCGCGACGACCGCGACTTCGGACGCGTCGGTTGCTCCCCATGCAGCAACGGCGGGCGTGGTGATCGGCGTCTCGATCCAAAATCGCGAGGCCCAGTTCTATCAGCAGATGGAGTCAGGGATGCGCGACGAGGCGCGGAAATTCGGCTACACGGTCATCGTCGTCGATGCCAATCGCGACAATGCGCGTCAACAGTCTCAGGTCGAAGATTTCATCACGCAAAAGGTCGCCGCGATCGTGCTGACTCCCTATGATTCTAAAGCAATTGGGAGCGCGATCGTCGAGGCGAACAAGGCGAAGATCCCCGTCTTCACGGCGGATATTGCTAATCAATCGAGTCAAGGGACGGTGACGGCGCACATCGCCTCCGATAATGTGCAAGGCGGTGCTCAAGCAGCGAAGCTTTTGTGCGCGGCCTTACCTGGGCATAAGGGAGCCGTGGCGATCATCGACGAGCCCGAGGTCACCAGCGTTCAAGAGCGCGTGAAGGGTTTTAAGGACGAGTTCGCAGCGCATTGCCCCGGCGGTGAAATCGTGCAGGACGCCGACGGCGGCGGCGAGCGCGCCAAAGCGAGTTCCGTCATGGAGGATCTTTTGCAGGGACATCGGACGCTCAAGGGTGTTTTCTGCATTAACGACGACTCTGCGCTCGGTGCGGCAACTGCGGTCAGCGCGGCAGGCTTGACCGGCAAAGTCGCAATCGTCGGCTATGATGCGACACCGGAAGCGCGCACGGCGATTAGGGAAGGTCGTATTTACGGAGATGCCATTCAGTATCCCGATCAGATCGGCAAACTGACGATCGATGCGATTCACGATACCTTTGCCGGTAAACCGCCTGCGGCGCGCATCGCGGTCCCGGTAGGTACCTACACAAAAGCCAACTCTGTTTCGTAGCGCGACGATGTCACAGAATCCGGTGAGTCCGGTGCTTGAGATGCGGGAAATCACCAAGCATTTTCCCGGCGTCCAAGCCCTAAGCGGCGTCTCGTTCAACGTGCTTGCCGGTGAGGTTCATGCGCTTGTCGGCGAGAACGGCGCGGGAAAATCGACGTTGATGAAAATTC
This sequence comes from Vulcanimicrobiaceae bacterium, assembly GCA_035937855.1. Taxonomy (GTDB): domain Bacteria; phylum Vulcanimicrobiota; class Vulcanimicrobiia; order Vulcanimicrobiales; family Vulcanimicrobiaceae; genus DASZHL01. The sequence continues at coordinate 9,915 of DASZHL010000026.1, read as the reverse complement.
TCGCCGGTGCCGAACGGGCGGACGGCGGAGAGATCCTTATCGACGGACGGATCGTGCGCATCGACGGGCCGCGAACGGCCGAACGCCTGGGAATCGGGATGATCTATCAAGAACTGAATCTCGTACCCGCACTCGATGCCGTTGATAACATCGTTCTGGGAAATGAACCGACGAACGGCCTGCTCCTCGATCGGCTTGCGGCGGAACGGATCGCAAGCGACGCATTGACCGAGCTTGGCGCCGTGATTCCGCGCGGAGTCGCCGCTGAGCGCCTTTCCGTCGCCGCCCAACAACTCGTCGAGATCGCGAAAGCCTTGTCACGCCGTGCGCGAGTGCTCGTGATGGATGAGCCGACCGCTGCGCTGACCGATACCGAAGTCACCGCCTTGTTTGCGACGATCGCGCAGTTGGTAAAGCGCGGCGTTGCGGTCGTCTATATTTCGCATCGTCTGGAGGAATTGCCCCGCATCGCGCAACGCATCACGGTTTTACGCGACGGGAAGAACGTTGGAACAAAACCGATCGCCGAGATGCCGGAAAATGAGATGATCCGCCTGATGGTTGGGCGCACGCTCGATGCGCATTTTCCCGACTTGCCGCCGGTCGCCCCTGATGCGCCGGTGGTTTTCGAGGTGCGCGACTTGGTGCGAAGTCCGGCCGTCGCGGGCGTAAGCTTGCAGGTGCGTGCGGGTGAGATCCTGGGTTTCGCGGGTCTGGTTGGTTCGGGACGAACGGAAATCGTTCGTGCGCTGGCCGGAGCGGATCTTCCCGATTCGGGAACGATTCTTCTTGATGGGCGGCCGGTCCGGATTCACGATCCGCGCAGTGCGATTTCCGCGGGAATCGCCTTAATTACCGACGATCGCAAGCGCTTGGGTTTGGTGCTCGGAATGAGTGTGCGCAAGAACGTAACGCTTGCGCATCTTGAACGCTTTAGTGAACACTGGTTCATTGATCGCTCCAAAGAGGTCGCGACCACGAACCAGTTGATACAGGAGTTGCATATTCGCACGCCCGGTCCTGAGCAGCTTGCGCGCAATCTTTCGGGGGGAACGCAGCAGAAGGTCGTGCTCGCGAAATGGTTGATCGGAAGTGCGCGGGTGTTCTTGTTCGACGAACCTACGCGGGGCATCGACGTCGGATCAAAGTACGAAATCTATGTGTTGATGCTGGCGTTGTTGAAGGCGGGTGCTGCGATCATCATGGTTTCCAGTGAGTTGCCCGAAGTGCTCGGAATGTCTCATCGTATCGCCGTCGTGCGCGCCGGCCGCATCGTAACGACCCTACCGCGTGCGGAGGCGACGCCGGATCGAGTAATCGCCGCCGCCGCCGGGACGGCTGCCTGATGTCCGAGATCCCGGTTCCGCCTGTCAATCCGACGCCGGCTCATAGGTTTTCGCTCGGGGGACCATTGGTCCGGACGGTCGCGGTCTCCATCGGTGTTTTGCTCGCAGTGCTCGTGCTCGACGCGTTCACCGGCGGCAACTTGTTGCAGCCGAGCAATATCATCAATGTTTTGCGGCAGATTACCTACAACGCGATTCTCGCGATCGGCCAAACATTCGTGATCATCACGGCGGGCATCGATCTCTCGATCGGTTCACTCGTTTCTCTGACAGGCGTCAGCGCCGCGCTCTTCGCGAACGCGGTTCCCTTCCATGGGCTCCCGCTGATCGTCGCAACCGTCCTGGTTGCAGCGCTCGTCGGTGGACTCGCGGGTTTGATCAATGCATTGCCGGTCGTGCGTTTGGGCTTGCCGCCCTTCATCACGACCTTGGCGATGATGCTGATGGCGCGCGGCCTGGCGTATCACCTTGCCCAAGGCGTTCCGATCGCGTTGAATGGTAGCGACTTTAACACGCTCGGCACTGGGTATGTCTTGGGCGGTCTCAGCGCGCCGATCGGCATTCCCGGCATTCCCATCGCGGTGATTTGGTTGGCGGTGATCGCCGTATTGCTGGGTGTCCTCCTGCGTCGTACGCGATTTGGTCGGTACATTTATGCGATCGGCGGGAACGTCGAAGCCGCGCGTCTGGCGGGAGTCGCGGTCGGTCGTACGACGACCGGGGCCTATGTGATTTCGGGAATGTGCGCGGGCATCGTCGGGTTATTGCTGATGGCGCGCTTTTCGTCGGGATCTCCGCAGACGGGAACGGGGTATGAGTTACAGGCGATTGCGGCTGCCGTCGTCGGCGGCACGAGTTTGATGGGCGGCCGCGGAACGATCGTGGGAACCTTCGCCGGAGCGCTGCTCATCGGTTCCCTCTATAATGCGATGGATTTGTTACACTTGGAATCCTACACCCAGGAGGTCGTGCTAGGTGGCGTCATTCTCCTCGCCGTGATCGCCGATGAACTACGGAAGCGGTTCTTGGTTTCGAGGTAGATCTCTTACGTCATATTGTAAGCCATACAAACTATCAGACTTATGGCACCGTAGTGAGAGACGATCTTATGAAAAACATCTTCCGAAATCTCTTCAAATGGTCGAAGAACCCTTCCACGACATCTTCCGTCGATAAGTCGCTCGAAAAATTGTTGACGGCGGAAGATCGAGTTGAGGAGCTCGATCCCTGGGATCCTCCCGAGCAAACCGAGGATCCGTATGTCGCGAAAATGATTGACGAATTGAGGTTCCTTAATAAACAAGACAATAAAAGGTTCAACGGGGACTATTTTTCCTTGGACCGCTTCCGTCGTCCTAAAGAAGCGCCCAAACCTCGCGTCACGTCATCTGAACCGATCCCGCAGACAGGGCCCACTCCCGGCGAGAAACCGTCTCTCGACTCCATCCGGAAGCCCCAGCCGCGAAAATTCAGTCCTTAGAGCGGTTTGATTTGTAAAGTTTGGAGATCGCGTCGACAGTCCGGCGGAAGTCTCGCGGAAAAGCCGGGTGAGGATTGATGTTTTTGGTATCTCGTGGTATAAACTAGATGATCTAGTTTGTTACAATAGGAGGCGATGATGCCCTTTCCCGCACGGACCGAGTCTTGGAAGCTCCAAGATGCCAAGGCTCGCTTGAGCTATCTTGTTGACCAGGCTCTGTCCGGTCATCCCCAACGCATCTCCCGCCGTGGGAAGGATGCGGTGGTCCTCATGCGGATCGAGGACTACGAGGCCGCGATCAAACCGAAGGAGTCCCTGGTCGAATTCTTCGCTCGCTCTCCACATCGCGATCTTCAGATTGAGACCACCCGTATTGACGACCTTGGAAGAGATATCGTTTTGTGAGCGGATTCCTTATCGATACAAATGCGATTTCAGAACTCCGTAAGCCCCGACCTGATCGGAGCTTTGTCTCTTGGGTTTCCTCGACGCCCGAGTCCGCGTTGTACCTCAGCGTCATTTCGCTCGGTGAACTCCGAACGGGGATCGATCTCGTTGATGACGCACGGAAGCGGCATGATTTAGAGCATTGGCTGGGCTTCGACGTCGTTTCCCGTTTCGGCGGTCGGGTGCTCCCCTTCGACGCGGATGCTGCGGATTGTTGGGGGCGCATCGAGGCACGCGCTCGTCGAAACGGAGGAAAGCTGCAAGTCGTGGATGCGATGTTGGCGGCAACGGCCTTGTGTTTCAACCTCTCCGTCGTCACACGAAATGAACGAGATTTTGCCCGGATTGAAGTTCCGGTCATCAATCCGTGGCAGCATTGATCCATCCGGAAGCCCCAGTCGCGAAAATTCAGTCCTTAGTCGATCCGCGGGTGGCCGACGTTCCATTTCCTTCGCCGGCGGGGATGTTGAGGAAACTGGTTCCCTCGGTTCCGGGGACGCCGATCAAGACATCACAGGTCGCTCGGGCGGCGATCATTTCGATCGCGCGACCTAGGGGTGCGCCGGAATATTTTCCTTCGCGGTAGGCGCCGATTAGAATGAGATGCGCTTCGCGTTGTTTGGCGAGTTGTAGGACGCCTTGACTCAACTGTCGCGTCTTAATGATTTCGTCTTGAACTTCGATGTTTTGTTTGCGGGCGATTGATTCGGCCGTGGCGAGGGCATCGAGAGCTTGGCGTTGCTCGCTTTCCATTTCGGCGTCGAGCGGCAGCGTGTGCGGAACCTCGATGATATACGCGGTAAGCAACTGCGCCTTGGCCCGGCGCGCGAGACGAGCCGCGAGTGCCATCAGGGGCTCGGAGTGGATTTCGGGGGAGAAGACGATGAGGATGCTACCGATCAAATGCTCGACGTCTGCTTCGACGACGCGGGCCGCACGATCGGCTTTCGTCGATGGCGGATGGAGCATCCAATGCACGGTGAGAGCGAGGGAGACGATGATGACGACTGCGATCACCGCACCGACGGGATGTGCGTATGTCAGCATATTCATCGCCGCAGGGTTACGAGGGCGGCGCGAACTCGCACGATGCCCAGACCAACGAATGCAAGCCCGAGAACCCAAGGACCGAGCAGCGCGAGCCCGGGAGCGGTAAGTGGCGTGCTTCGAACAATAATCGCGATTCCGAAGATAATGTATAGAATCCCGAGCAAGCCTCGCGTGCGTGCGAGCGTAGGGGAGTTGACCAGACGTCTCATGCGGTGTGCTCGCGAGCGTCGAGTTCTTTGAGGTTGTTCATGTATTCATCCATCAGTTCCAGCTCCCCGGCATCGCGTAAAATTCGGATCTGTTGACTGCGCCAATCATGTTGAGTTGGTCGGAAGATCGGAAGCCGCTTATAGCGTCGGTAGACGGCATAGCCGATGAGCCCGAGGATAATCCACGACGGCCCCGCGATGCGGCCGATCACGTGCGTGTACATCGTGAAGGCGAGGATTGAGACGATTCCAAGGAAACCGATCACAGCAATGATCGGAAACTCGATCCGGTTTCCGCGATAGGTCATCGGAATATTCAACGGCATCTTGAATTTACGAGGACTTTGCGGATCCTTCAAGCGGAGCGCGATCAATGCGATAAAGACAAGGGAATAACTCGCAGCTGCTCCAAACGCGTAGAGATCCCCCAGAAACGTGATGCCGTCTTCCCCGTGGAAGAGGTGCGTGTAGAGGGTTTTTACCGGGGGCGAAAGGCTCGGCATCGAGGCGAAGATCAGTTCGACGACGGCCACGGCCGAGAAGGTTGCGATGGATACCATCGGCGTACGAAATTTCGGATGTACGCGCTGGAAGACGCTCGGTAGTAATTGCGTTCCGCTCATCGCATACGCAATCCGCGAACTACCGAAAACGCCGGAATTGCTTGAGATCAACAGCAGGATCGCGCCGAGGATCGGGACATATTTCGCCGCGAAGAATCCCCAATACGGAACATAGGAGGCGAGGACCGCGACGGCTTTCCCGTTGTTGTCCGTGTTTCCCAAGTATTGCCACAGGGCTTGCACGTGATTGTGATCGTCGAGCGGCAGCGGTGTGGAAGGTTGCATCCCCAGCGATAGGTTCGAGTATGAGAGCGCGAAAATCAGAATCGTTAAGATCAGGCTGATCGAGGAGCGTGGAATGACGGAAGCCGGGCGCTGCGTCTCCTGGGCGGCCTGCGAGATCGATTCGAGTCCGACGAACGAGATGATCGCAAGCGAAACGCCGTTCATAAGGTTGAACGGCGTGGGCCACGCATTCTGCATCGTATGGATCAGCAAGCCCGGATCGAAGGCGAAGAAGAAGCCGAACGAGAGAATCGCGACTTCGCTTACCACGTCAAGGGCGCTCACGAGTTCGTTGAATGCCGAACTTTCACGGACGCCGACGATATTGAGCATCGAGAGCCCGACGATCACCGCGAGCACGACGCTGAAATGTACGGCAGGATGGGTCGTGAAACCCAAGATAGGGACAAGCTGGCTAAGATAGTCGATGGCGCTCCAGGCAAACAGCGTGATGTCGATGGTGAAATCAAGCAAGACTGCCCAACCCGCGATGAAACCAAAGATGTCCCCCAGGCCCCGATAGACGAAATATTGCCCACCGCCCGCGACCGGATAAGTCGCCGCGAGCTCGGTATAGGCCAACCCGATACAGACGTAGACCATTCCGGCGAAGAGAAATGCGATGTTCGAAGCGCCCGCGGCGGCGCCTAGGACGAGACCCAGGCCGACGAAAATGTCGGCTCCGACATCGGAATATCCCCATGAGAAGGAACCCCATGGCGTGACGGATCGTCTGAGGCTGGGCTCTTGCAAGCGTTTTGTTGTTCGGACCGAAGTCGACGATGTAGCGATGGTGGCGGTGCTCCCTTGACGTTGCGTATGGTGTATTCCGCAACCTTTGGTTCCCGGCGTGCCCGAAGGTGCTCCTACGCTTGTTCAACTCATGCGAATGCTCCTCGATAATGGACGAGGTTTTTCTCGTCAATCGCGACGACGTCGAAGCGAACTTTCTTGAAATCCGGTGCGAATTGCAGAAAATTTTCGGCCATCGTACGGATACGCCGACGTTTGCGTTTGTCGACGGCGTCCAATGCGTTGCCGAAATGCGCTCCTGAACGAGCTTTCACTTCGACGAAAACAAGCGTTTGTTGCTCGACGGCGACGATGTCGATCTCACCGCCTCCGCTCCGCAGATTGCGTGCGACAATACGCAGGCCGCGTTGGGTAAGAAACTCGGCGGCCCGTTCCTCGGCGTCGTTTCCCAAGGCCTTGCTGCGGAGACTCACGGTATATTAAGTGGGAAAAGAACCGGAGATCGTTCATCAGTTAGGCTTGCGCGCACGGGGGCGAAACTCCGTCGATGGTGTTCGCACGGACCGAGTCTGCGAAGTGCCGCGAGGTGTTCGGGAGTAGCATATCCTTTGTGGTGGGCAAAACCATACGCGGGAAACTGCGCGTCGAGTTTGGCGAGGATTCGGTCGCGGTGGACTTTCGCGAGAATCGAGGCGGCCGCAACCGTCGCCGAGAGTGAATCTCCCTTGATTAGCGCGAGCTGCTCACCCGTGAACCCGTGGATATGCATCGCGTCGGCGATGAGATACTGCGGGGCAATCGCAAGGGCGTCGAGAGCGCGTTTCATCGCGACGAGCGTTGCTTGGTAAATATTGTGAACGTCGATTTCCGCGACGTCGGCCTCGCCGATTGCCCAGGAAGCGGCCTGATCCGTGATTTGCGCGGCGAGTTGTTCGCGTTTCTTGGCGGGAACGCGTTTGGAGTCGTCGAGACCCGGGAGATTCAGGTTTTCCTCGATGACCACGCACGCCGCGACGACGGGTCCCGCTAGCGGGCCGCGCCCGACCTCATCGATTCCCCCGATGAGCCGAAAGCCGCGCTCACGGGCGGCGAATTCGTAGTGATGCAAGCTCAGCAAACGTTCGCGTTCGGCTGCCCCAGCGGCTTCCACGGTGCGTCGCGGCTTGAGTTGCGTCATGTCGGGAACTCGAGCGTGATTCGTCCGAATTTGAGGTCGCTCACATCTTTGAGATAGGACCATGCGGCATTATGGACGTCGGCGAGCATACCATGGCGGACAAAACCGCGCGTTTGCGCGTAGGATTCCAGATCGGGAACTTCCGCGTAGATCCCGGTTCCGCGCCGGCGACACCAGGCGGAGAAGTTCGCGACGACTTCCTCGGCGTCATAGCGAGCGCGGGGGACGGCTCCCACGATGGCGAGACGCCACTGTGCTTCGCGCGTGTCGATGCTGGGTGCAAGAATGCCGGCGGTGTCCATCACTTCGGATTGGGGTCCGATACGAAACCATTGGGGTGCTCGGGTGACGCCCGCCCGATCCTCGGCGCGAGCAATCGAGCGTCCGACAAGCGCATTGATGACCGTCGACTTGCCGGCGTTAGGAATGCCGACCACGATGATCCGCCGGGCCTTCGTGTGAGTTGAGGCGCTTGTTTCCTCAATGAGCTTTTGAAGGTGAACGATACCAAAGCGGCGTTTCGCGTCGAGGGCGATAGCGGAAAGCGACTCTTGCGCGAAACGCGCGAGCCACGACCGCGTTGCGTGCGGATCGGCGAGGTCTTCGCGCGCCAGGACGCGGATGCACGGACGCTTTCCCAGGAGCGTTCGGAGATGCGGATTCGTTCCGCTTTGCGGCACACGGGCGTCGACAACCTCGATCACGAGGTTTGCGATCCGCAGGTCCTCGGCGAGGCGGCGCATTGCTTTGGCCATATGACCGGGATACCACTGGATCGGATCGCCGGGCCGCATCAGAGCGTTTCGATTCGTCCCGGAGGCCAAAGCGCGACGAGTGCGCGTCCGACGATCCGGCTTTGGTCGACGAAACCCCAGTCTCGAGAATCCTCGCTCGAACTGCGGTTGTCGCCGAGCACGTAGTAAGAGTTGGGAGGAACCGTGATGCTTGGCGCGCTGCGATGATCGCGATACCGGACGTAGCCTTCTTGCACGCGTTCCGCGTTGCGGAAGATGACGCCGTCCCGGATCGTGATGCGATCTCCGGGGAGGCCGATAATCCGCTTGACATAGAGCCGTGGAACCCCATCGTCGTGATGGAAGGCGATGATGTCGCCGCGATGGGGTCGCCAGAGGCGGTAGGTAAGCACGTCGATGAGCACGATCTCGCCCGGAGCGATGAGGGGTTCCATTGAGACGCCCGTGACTTGAGGAGTCCGTAAAGTGAACGCGACGGCGATGAGGGCAAGAAGGGCGACTTGCGAGAGTATGCTCGCTCCGTGCTTTACGAAATTGGAAAAGGTGAGCGGCACGCCGATCCGTTCGCCGAAGACGCCGCGCATCCCGCAGTCCTAATCTAAGAGGCGGAGGCGCCAGATGGGCCAGAAGACGATGAAGGCGTGGCCGGTAAATCCGGCTGGTTGTCCTTGGAGAGGACCGGAATAGAAGGTCCCGCTTGATTGAGCGAAGCCCCAGATATGTGAATCCTCAGAATTATTTCGGTTGTCGCCCATCATGAAATAACAACCGGCGGGAATGCGATCGGGAGCCGACCACGCGCTACGCGGAGGAATGTTCGCCATCTCCGGATCGAGCGGTGTACCGTCGACGTAAACGGAGTAATTCTTGATTACGAGAGAATAAATGGGCTTTTCCGCGATATACGGCTCGGTCAGGGCAAGCCCATCCCGGTAGACCACGCCGCCTTCGATTCGCAGGGTTTCGCCGGGACCCGCGATCGTTCGCTTGATGAAATCGTTGGTTGAGGGAATCGGCGGTTTGAAGACGATGATGTCGCCGTCGTGAGGTGGATGGAAGCGGTATTCGAACTCGTTGGCGAGCAGGACGTCATGAATCTGCAAGGTTTGCAGCATTGAGCCGGACGGGATGAAGAACGTTCGGACGACGAACGTGATGATGAAGAGGGCGACAAGGCCGGCAAAAATGAACGCGTCGAGGTACTCACGGATGATCGTGGGATCGAAGCCTTCTGGAGAAGACAACTGCTCCCCGGGTTGAGGAACCGATGCCGGTCGAAGACTGATCGCGACCCGCACGATTGCGAAAAGGCAGACGAGGCCGAGGAGCTCAAGGGGGGTCATCAGGCGGCTACTTGACCGCTTTCTTTTCCTTGATGCGTGCGGCCTTCCCGATCTTGTCGGACAGGTAGTAGAGCTTGCTTCGGCGGACGATGCCGCTCTTGGAGACTTCGATCTTCTCGACGCGCGGGCTGTGGAGCAAGAACGACTTATCGACGCCGACGCCGTGCGAGATGCGGCGGACCGTGATCGCCTCGCTGCCCCCCGAGCCCTTACGTACCGTGACGACGCCCTCGAACATCTGGGTTCGCTCTTTTCCGCCCTCAACGACCTTCGAATACACCTTGAGCGTATCGCCTGGGCGGAAGGTGGGGATGGTTCCGACGGGTTTCATGCCTTCGCGGTTGATCAAATCGACGACGTTCATTGTGCTCCAAGCCTCTGATCGCTTCAGTGAGTAGGCACCCACCAGCGGACAACCCTCAAACTCCACCATGCCGCCCTCATCCAAATCAATCGTCGTGGTGGCTCTCGCGGAAAAGAGGAGTGACCTTTCTCTCGGGGAGCCCT
>DASZHL010000025.1:0-37466 GCA_035937855.1 Vulcanimicrobiaceae bacterium | reverse complement strand
GGGCGGTCGAGCTTTTCGCGGGCCCCGGAGGGGCAGGAGCGAAAAGTCGTCGAGCAGGATTTTCGCACGATGCGAAAATCCGGGCATCCCCGTGAAGGGAAGCACGTTATCCGATCCACCAAGCCGACACGTTCCTAGAGTCGTCCGGCCGGATTGACACGACGCCGGGTCGCGTGGTAAGGTGCTCCCATGTCGCGCATCTCCTACGTGTTTACCGCTTGGTATTTTAAGCCGCATCATTTGTCGGTGAGGTAAACGCGCGCGCGATTCTCTTCCATCAAGGAACGCTCAGCCGCCTCATCAGGCGGCTTTTTTTATCCCCTCCAGCTCACCCCCCTTTTAAGGAGCACTCCTGTGCCGTCCACCTACCGCTTAACCAAACGAGAAACCCAAGCGACAACGCTCATTCGCGTCGGTACGGCGCTTTTCGGTAACGGCGGATTCGCCGTCATCGGCGGCCCGTGTTCGATCGAGGGCGCCGAACAAATACAGACCTCCGCTCACGCGGTTCGCTCGGCGGGCGGCGTCATGCTCCGCGGCGGCGCATATAAGGTGCGAACCTCGCCATACGATTTCCAGGGCTTGGGCGACATCGGAGTTGAAATGATCGTCGAGGCCGGACACCGCGCGGGCTTGCCGGTGGTCGTCGAAGGCTTATCCGAAACGCATGTCGATCGACTCGCAACGCACGTCGATATGATCCAGATCGGCGCGCGAAATATGCAGAACTTCCCGCTCATTCAGCATGCGGCCCGCACCGGCTTGCCGATCCTCCTCAAGGGTGGACCATCGGCGACGCTCGATGAACTGCTTTTGGCCGCCGAGTACGCATTACTCGAGAACAATCCCAACGTCGTGCTCTGCGAGCGCGGCATTCGCAGCTTCGACTCACAAACGCGGAACGTCCTCGATTTAGGGGGAGCCTTGCGACTCAAGGAATTGACACATCTGCCGGTGATCGTCGACCCTTCCCACGCGAGCGGTCGTCGCAGTCTTATTGAGCCGTTAACCTATGCGGCTGCAGCCGCCGGCCTCGACGGAGCGATCATCGAAATGCATCCCGATCCCGACGCCTCGCTCTCTGATGCGGCACAAGCGATCGACTGCGCCACCTTCGCTCGCATTCTCAAGCGTGTTCGCGCACTGATCCCCGATTCTTCGGAAAGGGACGACGTCGCGCACATTCGGACGGGCGCACAGATGCCCCCACTTCCCGAACTAGTTTTGAAGTAGAGCGGTTCAAGGAGGCGACGAGATGGTCTTGCCTTTCCCTTGATAGAATTCAAAAAACTCGTTTTTCGGCAGTACCGGCGTACCTTTTATGAGCTCTGAGGATTTCTGGAGCAAGACGAGGTTCCCGTGCTGCTTGCTGATGTATTCTTCCTTATGCCGAAGACTATCCAATTCATATTTTATCGTTTCCCCTTTTACAAGATTCGTATGCGTCCAGATAAAAAACGCTTGATCCCTAGTGATTCGCTCTCGCTGCAGATCCGCTTCCGGTACGCAGCACTTCCAGAGATAGCCGGAGTAGAAATCAGGCTCATCAGTGAGGATCGTGATGTCATCGTCCGGCTGGTCTTCACGTATCCAGATGCTGTAATCGAGACTGTCGCCAAAAGCACCATGGGCGGCCTTGGGGCAGTGCCTTCGATGGTACAAGAAACCCGTGATCTCAACACGAAGTCCGCTAAAGGATACGTCTACCTCGCTGTCATCTATGCCGAGTTCACTACCTTTTTCCCGGAAATCATTGAGCAACTGCTTTGCCCGCTCGATTGGTATTCTGACGGGAATCGAGTTCGATTCGTCACCAGTGCCCAATTGAGCAACGCAATACGCGTCGTTTTGGGTTTTTAAATTTTGATCAAAGTTCCAACTGAAATCCCACGAGGGTCCCCATTGGCTAAATCCATAATACAACCACGATTGGAGGTCGCTACCTTTCAAATTTGGTGCGGCCTTTGCGCGTGGTGCCCACCAGCCCGATGAGAGCAACCCGCACGGATAAAGTGTTCCTCTTATTGAAACTCGTTGAGGGTCTCTCAGAGGAAAACTTGCTGCCTCGGGCGTTGCCAATTTCTTGAGTAACTGGTCAACGTCGTCGATTCTCCAAAGGTCTTTACCCCACGAAAGAGGATCCGGCACCATATTCTTGTGCGGACCAATTCCGTGCTCTTTGAAGAGTTCACGTAGGGCGACGGCGCCCTCCAGGAAGCCGCTAAAGCTACCAACAACCGTGAGTGCTTCAGCTACGCGCGGTACGATATGTTCCATGCGAAGATCTACGTGCCGGCGAATCTCCCTTCCTCCTGTCGTTGCCCGGTAACAACGACGCTGCGTAAACCGGCGACGCTTGCTAAATCCTCAAAGTTTTGTCCTGTTGCGTCAAGCCGGCGGAGCCGATTGACTTAGCCTTCGAGCGACCAAGGTGGTTGATAGTTGCCACGAAGTGCAACGTCGTGATTACGGTTGTATTCGAGATCCGGAGAAAGTCTGGAAACGGCTATATCGTGAGAGTCGAGCGGCAAACCTTACTTGGATCGTACGGCACCGTTGATTGCCGCCTCAAGCGCTTTGGGATTTCTCCGATAAACCTCACGCCGCGCGGAATCGGCGACGATCTCGTCGATCAGTCGGGAGAACGCAGCATTCACCGGGGCTTTCACGCCGAACCGTTGCGCCGCTTGGGCGACCGCGCCGTTGAGTGAAGCGATCTCCGTTCGTCGGTTTCCTGCGCGGACGTCGTGCAAGAGTGAGGGGGCCTTCCCGCCGCGCGAGCGAGCGAGACGCGAAGCGAGGATCGTTCGCGCTACGGCTTCCGGAAACGAGGCGATGAGCTCAAGAGTGCGGACGCGATATTCCGGGAGATCAACCGGCGCTATCCCCTGTGCACGCATCACCGCTAGTGATTCCCGCAACGCGAGACGTTCGCGCGTGAATCCGCCGGAAATGCGCATGAGTTCATCCGGCAAAATATCGAGGATCGCACATTGCGCGTTGGCGAGAATATTGAGGACCAACTTCGACCACTTCAACGCACGATAATCGCGGTACGTGGCAACTGCGATTCCCGCATGCTCGCACGCGGCGGACAACCAATTGTGAGAACCCGAACCGCAAGGAGCCAGCCCTATTCCACCACGCGCCGTCGCCCGAACCTTTCCACTCGCATCGCGCTCAACCGGAATCGTCAACGCGCCCGCGATCACTCGATCGTTTCCAAAAGCCTCAATCAGCCGCTCTTCGTTTCCGATCCCATTCTGCACCGTGAGAATCGTCGTCTCAGGGGACAACGCGGCGCGACGTAGCGTGGCGATTGCTCCGTCGGTGTCATACGACTTCACGGCAACAATTGCGAGTTCGTAGGCGCCGGGATGCACCGCATCCAGCTCACGCGGCGCAAATGTAACGCCGGCACCGACCGCCGCGAATCTTTCCCCGAGAAAAGTGCCGACGGCTCCCGCACCGACGACGAGGATATTCACGTGACCCCGTTGCCGGTGCTTCCGAAACCACCCTCGCCGCGCAATGTCGTATCCAATGCTGCAACTTCAACGAACTGCGCGCTCGTGACAGGCGCGACGATCATCTGGGCAATGCGATCACCGCGCCGCACGACGAACGGTTCAGTTCCGAAATTCACCAGAATCACTCCGAGCGGTCCGCGATAATCCGCGTCGATTGTTCCAGGCGCGTTGAGTACGGTGACGCCGTGGCGCAAGGCGAGGCCGCTTCGCGGACGAACCTGTGCTTCAAAACCCTGCGGCACAGCGAGAATGATACCGGTGGGAACAAGTGCCCGCCCGCCCGGGGGAATCGTCAGATCATCAATGACGGCGGCACACAAATCAGCCCCCGCGGCCCCCGAGGTCACGTAGGCGGGTAGCGGCAGATTCGAACTTTCCGGAAGACGAACGATCTCAACCCGCACTTCGTTCACTTCGCAAGCAATTGGGCAAGCTCCGCCTGAAAACTTTCGACGTCGCGGAACGAGCGATAGACGCTCGCAAATCGGATATACGCGATCTTGTCGATCTGTTTGAGGGCTTCCATTAATTTCTCGCCGATGAACGTGCTCGCGATTTCGCTCTCGCCGGACGAGAACAGCTCTCGTTCGAGACTCGCAACGATCTCCTCCATAGCGGTTTGCGAAACCGGGCGCTTCTCGCAAGCTCTCCGCAAGCCGTTGAGGATCTTTTCACGCGCATACAGCTCGCGACGGCCGTCTTTTTTAACGACGTATAAGCGCGGCGACTCGATCCGTTCATACGTCGTGAACCGATGTTTACATGCCAGACACTCGCGTCGACGACGAACGACATTCTCATCGTCGCGGGAATCGACGACGCGCGTTTCGCTCTTGCGACAGGATGGACAGATCAGGGTATGCGCCTCCAGAGCCGGAACTCATATCTAGAGCGGTTTGCAAGCCGATGTGGACGTCGTTGCCGCTCCCCTTATGTGCTTTTGCACACCGCGAGTCGCGGCGCCTCGCCACATCAGCTTGCAAACCGCTCTAGGGCTTTAACCGAGTATACGCCGCAACCGGCTGGGGCTGCAAACACCTAGGGGTCCGCAGCTTGCGGACCCCTCAAGCGAGAGCAGGTCCTATGAATCTAGGTTCAGGCGCCGATTTTGAAGATCTTGGTCCCGCAAACCGCGCACTTGCCTTCGGTTGCAGGGCGTCCGTTCTTCATCGTCACCTTGTTGGGATCTTTCATCTCCCGCTTGCTCTTGCACTTCACACAATAGGCTTCTAGCGCCACGCTACTCTCCTCAAAGACCCCGGCGACCAAACGACGGGCTCAACGGCCCACGGTCACGGCTGGCCCCCCTATTCCGATGTCACGTCGAGTTTCCTCGCTGGACTTGCCAATAATCCCCCTTTGTCGTGAAAAAGAAGCCGATGGACCTCGATGACCCCCGTTTGGTCTCCGTTCCGGAGCTGGAAATCTTCAGTTCGCGCGCAGCGGCTCACCTTGGGGAACACCCGCTCTTCGGCTGTGGCTCGCTTGTGCCGCTTTCCGGCCGCACGCTTGCCGTCGTCGGCACACGCGCCCCAAGCGAAGCCGGGCGCCGTCTTACGCGTCGGTTAGGGGAAGAACTTGCGCGGGCGGGCGTTTGCGTCGTCTCCGGCCTCGCTGTGGGCATCGACGCGGCAGCTCACGAGGGTTCTCTTCTCGGGGGAGGTCGAACGATCGGCGTGCTCGGCGGAGGGCACCGTCACTTCTTCCCGCGCACAAACCGCAACTTGGCCGAGCGCATGCTCGCGGCCGGCGGAGCCGTGCTTTCCCCCTTCGCCCCCGAGCAACGGCCGTGGCCCCCGAACTTTCTCTCCCGGAACGGCTTGGTCGCGGCCCTCGCCGACGCCGTCCTCGTCGTGGAGGCTGCTCAACGCAGCGGTGCCCTCAACACAGCCGGCTGGGCCGCCGACCTCGGGCTCCCCGTGATGGCCGTCCCCGGCGATGTCGATCGTCCCAAGGCCGCGGGCTGCCTCGCACTGATCCGCGATGGGGCGACGCTCGTCCGCCACATCGACGACGTGCTCGAGGTGCTCGGGGTCGCCCGCCCCTGCTCGCGAAGCGGCGAGAGCGTTCCACCCCCGAGCGATCTGTCCGAGGCGGAAATGCGGCTCCTTGCTACGCTGTCCAACGGGG
This sequence comes from Vulcanimicrobiaceae bacterium, assembly GCA_035937855.1. Taxonomy (GTDB): domain Bacteria; phylum Vulcanimicrobiota; class Vulcanimicrobiia; order Vulcanimicrobiales; family Vulcanimicrobiaceae; genus DASZHL01. Next base: position 31,806 of record DASZHL010000025.1, on the reverse strand, counting down.
AACGCCTTCTCGACGACGCCGTCGCCGCAAGCGGCCTGGGGACGGGTCGCGCGCTCTCGGCGGTCACGCAACTCGAACTCGCGGGGTTGATCGAACGCAATGGTCACGGAATGCTCGTCCGCGTCGTGGACGGAAGTCTCATGCGATATCGCGAAAAAGAAAAGGTATGAGGGAAAGGTTTTCTTTCAATGCGCATTCAGGTTCTCTCGGATCTTCATCTCGAATCTGCGCCGATTGAAGCGTTTGACGTACTCGGTGACATTCTCGTGCTCGCAGGTGATATTGCGTGTACTCCCCAAGATGTCGCCGCGTTTATTGAGACGATCGATTCGAGCGTTCCGATCGTCTATATCTTGGGAAACCACGAGTTCGATCACTCCTCCGGCTTTATCAAAGTGTTTCCGCAGTACCGTCGCGAACTCGCGCGCTTTCCGAATCTCCACCTTTTAGAAGAGGAATCGGTCGTCTTCAACGGCGTGCGCTTTTTGGGTGCGACGTTGTGGACCGATATGGGATTACCCGCGCATTATCCGCTCTTCGAGCAGGAAACCGCATCGCTCGGCATGGGCGTTTCCGTCGACGAGCTGCTGGCTGTTCATACGCAGAGCGTTGAATGGCTCCGCGCGCAGTTTCCTTCTCCCGAACCGACGGTCGTGGTGACGCACATGGCACCCTCGGCACGTTCGTCGCTTCCAAAATGGAAGAATTCCCCAACTTCGGGATTTTTCTGGACCGCACTCGACGAGTTGGTTGTACAGACCGCTCCGAAATTCTGGATCCATGGGCATCTGCATAACTCGGCCGATTATCTTCTTGGAACGACGCGGGTTGTCTCTCATCCACGCGGGTATCCCGGGGAAAATCCGGGATTCGCGCCGGACCGTTGCATCATCGATCTCCGTTGAGACGATACCGTATTACTCGGCTCCATGTGTCTTTATTGCTCTGCCAATAGAGAAGCAAATCCACTCGACGGGAATTGCACCATATATAGCCTATATGCTCGCTTGAGTTTAACCGAATATCACTAGACGGCGTATCCACATAAAATATGGTTTTGCAGACGGTGAGCTGCTCGATGATTACCACCTCATACAAACCAGGTAACGCATGAAGCGAGGACGGCTCTAGCTGTAAGCCGGTTTCCTCGCAGAGTTCTCTGCGGCAAGCCTCTTCAGCGCATTCACCAACCTCAATTCCACCCGTTATTGGTTGATAAAACGCGGGGTAATCATTTTCTTTCGCAGCTACCGCAAGCAAAAGAACATCGTCCCCCGAAAACACCCAACACTCGATACTTCTCTTGATAGGAGGCATATATCCTCAGGGAACCTTCAGAGCACCGGGGGCTCCTCCGAAGAGACATCCTCCATGGATTCCTCCGACGTCGAAACTTCGATCACCGGGCCCATCGTTACGGTCGCGACGGCCGGATTTCGGAAGCACTCCCAGGCGGCCTTGAAGACGGCGGCGACGGGAATGCCGAGCAGTAAACCGGGAATGCCGAAGAGTTCTCCACCCGCGAAGACCGAGAACATAATGACAATCGGCGAGACGCCGATACGATCCGACAAGATCTTCGGCGCAAACACCGCATCGGAAAGCCGCGCTACGACAAAGATGATCACACTTACCCACAGAACCATCGCTCCACCTTGCGGAGCGGCTAAAATCACGGCGAGAAGCTGTACGACGAGCATTCCAATGAACGGCACCGAATACGCGACGGCGGAGATGATTCCGATGAGCAGCGCGAAGTTGAAGTGGAGCAGAGCGGTCCCAATGTAGATCCAAACGCCGGTAAGTACGCATAGGAGCGTCTGCCCAGCAAGAAATCCACCGACGATGCGCGTGAGGTCCGCCGTAAGCATCTTCGCCGATGATCTCCGCCGTTGCGGGAAGAGCGCGTAGAACTGATTGACGATCATCTCGGCACGCAATAGGAAAAATGCCGACAGGACCAAAGCACTGATCATGACCACGGCACTCGTTACGGTTTGATATAGGACCTCAGGGAGAGTCTCCAGCAAGCCGCTCAGGGTCGTCGAAAATCGCGCCGTAAGATATTGTTGCAGATCGCCGTAACCGCCGGGAAGATACGCCTTGCCGAAATGCGTGCGCATCCGAGCTTCGACGTCACTAAGAAAACTCTGAACCACATGCACGTACTCATCGGAGTTCGCCGCGAGCACCTGTACTTGCCCCAAAGTGGCGGGAATAATCAGCAGCGCGAGCACGACGAAAACTCCGATTAGCGCCGCATAAACCAAGACAATCGCCGCCGTGCGCGGCATGAAGCGCTCGAAGATGCGGACGACCGGACGAACGCCGACGGCGATGAACGCTCCTACGAGAAAGATCGCCATTGTATGCGGAATGACGGCAGTAAACCACCACACGAGCCCGCCCAACGCGACAAGCACGGCGGACAACACGATCCGCGCACGGGTCTGCGAATCGATTATAAAGCTTTGCACAACAAACGTCGCTCCGTGGAGTAGCCCGCTTGCGCGTAGAGTTCACGTGCCGGGATATTACCTTCGGTAACCATCAACGTCAGATGCGGCAAGCCGCGTTCACGTGCGATTTCCTCGGCTCGCGCGAGCAAAGCCGCGCCCACGCCGCGACGATGAGCGCTCGGCTCAACGGCCATGTAGGCGACGAATGCTTGCGGTAACGACGTGACATCATCGGATTGCGCGTCGAGCAAGAGTAGGAAACCCATCGACTCTCCCTCCTCGATTTCAGCGATGAGTACGAGGTGCGACCGATCAAGCACGACTTCAAGCATACGCTCGAAGCTGACGGCGAGGAGGCGCGGGTCCGCCGGACGCAAGGCGGAAGCGCTATCGGCGGCTGACCTGTGCCCCAGATCGCGAATGAACGCGAGATCACCGCGATCACCTTCACGAATGCGCATCGGAACACTTTCTCGGCGCCCCTCCCCAAGCCATGCGTCGCGACCACGCCCGGACGATTTTCTGGGCTTCCCTATCGCAAGAAACGGGAACCTGGTTCGGTTAGGGGTTCACCATTGGCGCATTGAAGACACTCCGCGGGATCGTACGAATCCACGGGATAATCGAGCAGCGCTATAGTCGGGACGTCGAACTCAATCGGATCTCGACGGACAATCACTCCCACGGCGATAACCCTCGCGCCGGTTTTCTGGACAACCTCGAGCACTTCGCGCACAGAGCCCCCCGTCGTCACGACATCTTCGACGATCAGCACACGGTCGCTGGGCGCGAGCATGAAGCCCCGGCGGAACGTCGGTACGCCCTGCTCTTTCTCAACGAAGATGGCCTTCGTGCCGAGTTGCCGCGCCATCTCATATCCAAGGACGATACCGCCGACCGCGGCCGTCACGACGATCGTCGGCTCATAACGTCGCACGCGCTCGGCGAGCCGGCGCGCGAGAGGTTCGACGATCGAGGGGTCTTCGAGAATCCGGAATTTCTGGATGAAGCGCTTGCTATGGCGTCCCGAGGTCAAACGAAAGTGCCCGTCAAGCAGAGCGCCGCGTTGAGCGAGTTCGCGCACGACATCGAGCGTCTCAGGCATGCACACCCTCCATCTCGGCGAGGATCGCGCGCGCCGCAGCTGCGGGATCGGGAGCTTCGAGGATCGGACGACCGACGACGATGTAGTCTACTCCGGCGAGCGCTGCCTCCCGCGGCGTGGCGACACGCTTTTGATCTCCGTGCGCCGTTCCGGCCGGCCGAATGCCTGGACAGAGCGTGCCGAATTCAGCACCGAAGAAACTCTTGAGATCGTATGCTTCCTGAACGCTACAAACGACGCCCGCGCAACGCGCGTCACGCGCCAAGCCCGCGAGTCGAATTACATTCTCACCCGGACCGCCGCTCAAACCGAGCTCGCCGAGATCTTCCGCCGCAAGACTCGTGAGAACCGTAACGGCATAAATCAACGGCGCCGCAATACCAAGCTCCGCCGAACGTTGCGCAGCCGCTTCCACGGCAGCCTCCATCATCGCGGCTCCTCCGAGTGCATGCACATTGATGATCCGTACGTTGGGTCGTACGAGCGCGCGAACTCCGGCCGCGACGGTCCGCGGAATATCGTAGAGCTTCACGTCCATAAAGGAGGGAAGCCCCAGCGACTCGAGCGATGCGATGAGCGGCTCTCCGTATCGGAAGAGTGCTTCGTGGCCGATTTTGTAGAGCACGTCGATTCCCTTGAGGCGCTCGATGATTCGAGTGGCCCTCTCGAACGAATCGACGTCGAGTGCGACGATGAGTTTAGGCATCTTCTTCCTATCCCGCAATCTAAAAGGGTGTGGCGCGGGGAGCGTTCGCCGGACATCGAGCAAACTCATCGGATCGTGAAGCGTGCGCCTCCCACGACCCTACGAGGGGAAAGTTCCGCGCCGATTCGTGAGTTATAGCAACCGGCAGCCGCTTGGGGATTTGCCGAGTCTTTACAAATTCGAAACAATTGGACCGCCGCCCGGCAAACGCAGGCAAGGCAAACCTCCGCGGCCCTCTCGATACCAAATCCTTACGAAGAATCGCCCAAAAAGGGGATATTCGTCTTCCAGAAGATGAGGCAGACTATGGGTAGGTAATTGCTTATCATAGGTAATCGCTCATCGCTCCCGCAAAGATTCTTTCTGCTAAAAACCAAATCTTCACAAAATTTTCACACTGCGAAGCAAAATCACTAGAACGTTTTCACCTTTGAGCCGTTATACAGAGATAGGGAGCAGATTCCAACGGAGGGTTCCCACGATGACTACAGGTTTGATGGTTTTTTCTACTCTTGCAGATGCGCTACGCGCCGGGTTCGAGGTCTACGACCGGACCTCCGATGGATATCTCGTGCGCACCAAGACAACCAAAGGCTGGGCGCTCGCGCTCGTCCGACTTATTCGTAAACCCTAATCGGCTTTTGGGGGACCCCTCTCAAAGTGAACGGCGGGACGCTCAGGCGCCCCGCCGTTCATTTTCCCCGCCCAGCTCGATCCAGCAACTCCCGTGCCTCCATTTCGTTCTTCAGCGGTTCATAGTAGGGAAGGATCACACGGGAACGGAGGTTCCCTCAAAATGGGTGTAGGTATGACGGTTTTCGCCACGCTCGCTGAAGCGAAGCGCGCCGGGTTCGAGGTTTACGAACGAACCGCCGAGGGCTATCTTGTGAGAGCCAAGACGACCAAGGGCTGGGTCCTCGCGCTCGTCCGAACCGTCCGCAAACCCTAAACCGCCGTCCGACGTGCCGGCGGGGTGCTCCGGCACCCCACGGCACCCTCATATACTCGAATCGCCGGGGTAGCAGGTCCCCGGCTCCGTCAGGCTTATGGTCGTCTTGATTTCGGGCGTCCCTGAGCGTCGCGATGCGAGCGTTGAGGACGCGAGATCTTCGTCAGGTCAAAAACGTCCTTGACGTCGAGAGTAAAACCCGGAAGCTCCGGATCGAGTGCGAGCGCCTCATTGTTTCGGTGCGTTACTACGGACATAGGTAATCGCTTCATCAATCAGACCCATAAGTTCCACCTCGTCGAAAACGCTATTGTGTTTCTTGATATTTCTAACAGTCAGGTCAAACCGCTTATCCTGAACAGCTCTATCGCGACCTCCCCATGCTCGGCCCTGTCGCATCAGCGCTCTTTCAGGTTCAAGATCGCCGTGACCTCGCGGGTTTCGAAGGTTTGCGAACCATACGTTGAGAACGCCGGATCGTCGTTAGGTCAAAAATCTCCTTGACGTCAAGTGAGAAACCCGGAAGCTCCGGGTCGAGGGAAATCGTTTCAACGTCGGGATGCGGTTCGACTGCGGCACCGGGACGATACAGTTCGGCTGAACGGGAACGCGGATCGAGCAACACGACCAGCTTCACCCCATTAGCGAGATACTGCTTCACTTTCGCCTGAACATCGTCGGGTTTGTCACCCTTCGATAGCAGCTCGAATGTGACTTCAGGTACGGCGCGCATATACCCCTCGTCATGCGCCTCCTCGGGAATCGCGTTATAGCGGTCAAAGGAAACCCATGCAGCATCGGGTGCGACAACTGCCTTGTTGGGAAGTTCGATCCCCAGACTAGCCAGCGTTGCGATCCCGCGTCCATTGCTACTTGCCCAGAGTCTCAGTTGGAAATAGAGTTCTCCCTCTCCAAGTCCCCCCTTCTCTCCGGTGGGCGGCGTCACGATCAACTCACCTTCGGCGCTACGCTCATAGCGCACACCTGAATTTTTACAGGAAAGCAGTTCGAGTTCCCGATCACTGATCGGGCGACGCGACGGGAAGGCGCTAGCCATAGGGTCATCCCTCCTGTTCCTCCAAAGCGGCTTCACTGTTATTATATCATGCCCCCTTCACGATCAGTTCGGGCGGCAACCGGCCCCCCTGCGGCAAAAGAATGATCCAATCTCCGTCGAAAGGAAGGCTCTTCCGAGTATGACCGTGACCTCAGATTCCCCATATCGAATCCTCGTCGTGGAAGACGATGCGCAGATCTCTCGGGTCCTCCGCCTCGAACTTGAACACGAGGGGTATCTCGTGGACATCGCCTCCGACGGCCTCACGGGGCTGGAAAAGGCGCTCAAAGAGCCCGATCTCGTCATTCTTGACCTCATGCTTCCACGGCTGGACGGCGTCGAAGTCTGTAAGCGCGTGCGCGAGAAAAGCCGCGTGCCGATCATCATGCTCACCGCCAAGGATCATATTCCCGATCGTATCACCGGCCTCGACACCGGCGCCGATGACTATCTGACCAAGCCCTTCGCGATCGCGGAATTACTCGCGCGCATCCGCGCCCGCCTACGCGAACGCAAGCCGCAAACCAAAGTCCTGACGGCGAAAAACCTTGTCATGGATCGCGATCTTCACGAAGTAACGCGCGATGGAAACCCCATCACGCTCACGGCGCGTGAATTCGCGCTGCTGGAGTATTTACTTCTCCATCGGAATAAAGTTCATACCCGCGACCAACTCTTCAACGGTGTCTGGGGGAGCGATTTTCTCGGCGACTCCAACCTCATCGACGTCTATATCCGCTACTTGCGTAACAAGATCGATGAGAACTTCTCCGATAAACTGATCGTAACGGTGCGCGGCGTCGGATATTCCTTGAAAGACTGAGGATGAGGGGAACCGCCGCCGCGCAACGTCCACGCCCCTTTGGTTCGCTGCGTTGGCGTATCGCGGCTTATTATGTTGCACTCATCATTGTTCTCGTTGCGATACTGGGATTTCTCGAATTCCGGCAAGTTCGCAACATTTTATTGGACGAGACGCGTGCGCACATCGACCTAACCGGAAATGACGTCGCTCGCGTGGCCGAGCAATCCAATCCACTCGGCCCTGTCGGCGATATGCTCCCCATCATCGAGCAGTTGGCGGCTCCGGGAAATTTAGATCATTGGTCGTCGCCGAGCACCTTCATCGAGATCGATTCCTCCGAAGGCGATCCTATTGGGAAAAGTTCGAACAGCGACTTCTTGAACATGAGCGGTGTTATGCCCGGTGACCAACAAGCGGTCTATCATATGCTCACCGTCGGTAAGGGCGAGCTGTTGGTACGTACGCAACGAGTGACCACCTCCGACGGCAAACTCATCGTCGTACACGTCGCCGAACGTCTCGATCTTGTAGACGAAACCCTCGACCACATTCGGACGCTGTTGATCTTCGCGACGGGCTTCGCGATCGTCGCCGTCGTGCTGAGCGCCTCCAGCCTTGCCGCACGCGCCGTCGCACCGATCGACGAGCTCACCAAGGCAATCAGTGCGATCGGCTCGGACCAACTTGATCGTCGCGTCTCCCGCAAGGGCCGCACAGATGAGGTCGGCCTCCTCGCCGAAGCCTTTGACGCGCTCCTTGCCCGTCTTGAGGAAGCCTTCGCTCGCGAGCGACAGTTCATATCCGACGCCTCACATGAACTCAAGACCCCCTTAACCGTCATCAACGCCAACGCCCAGATGCTTGAACGGTGGGCGGATAGCGATCCGCAGATCCTCCGCGACAGCCTACGCGCCATCGTCGACGAAAGCGCCGGACTTGCCCGGATGGTCAATGGATTGCTCCTCCTCGCCAAGGCGGAATCCGGCGACGATATTCCGCATGAGCCGGTCGAACTCGCGGAGGTCGTACGTGCGGTCGCCCTTGCGACCCAAGCCCGCGCACAGGCCAAGGGACTCACGCTCAATCTCGAGGTGCCTGCGGACGGGCAAGCCCTCATCATCTCCGGAAACGCGAACCTCCTGCGACAACTCGGCACAAATTTAGTCGAGAATGCGATGAAGTTCACCGATCACGGCTCGGTCACGATTCGAACCTTCGCCGACGGTAACCGCGCGATCATCGAGGTCACCGATACCGGCGTCGGCATCGAGGAAGAGGAACTCACGCGCATTTTCGATCGCTTCTACCGTACCGACCGCGCGCACTCGCGGGCACGTGAAGGCACGGGCCTGGGACTTGCGATCGTTCGCAGCATCGCGCGCGTTCACGACGGCAGCGTGACGGCGCATCGGAATACCGCCGGCGGAACGACATTCCGCGTCGGACTGCCGCTCTAGAGCCTCATCTCACTCTCATGACGCGGACTCCCCGTGGAGATAAGGTAAGGAAGTGATCTTTCGTCGTTTCATCCCTCGATACGGAAAGCCCGCCGCCACGCGAATGGGTATACCCATCCTCGCGGCGTTTTTGCTCGGAAGCGGTTTTTGCGGTGCGGTGAACGCGCAATCGCTTGTCGAAGACGCCGGTACCGGCACGCCGATCGTGCGCATTGATCTCAATGACGGGAACGTTGCCGTAGAGACCGCGGCGCAAACGAATGTCGATGTCGCAGCTCCGCCCTCAGTCGAGGTCAACCGCAATATATTCCGCGGTTCAGCGAGTTACGAAGACACCTCGATTCCGATATTCTCCGGTAGTATACCAGACCCCCAAGGCGCTCGCGTCTCTCTTCTTCCGGAGAACTTCGTCGTCACCACACTTCCCCCGGGAGAAGTTGACGTCACCACCATCGGAGGAACCGCCGATCCCTCCGAAACGATCCGCGTGACGATCCCTAAAAGTACCTCACTCCTTATCGTCGCGCTCGGCCGTGGAAACGTATCCGTTAAGAAGTATCGAGAGGGCACCATGATCGTGCGTGTGCGCAACGGCTCGATCTTCCTGGACAATGACGGCGGCGACGCCTTCGCGCAAGTGATGCATGGGCCGCTCCATGCCGCCGATTCGAACTTCCGCCGATTGCGCGCGCGTACCGCTCTCGGGGATATTTTGCTCGAACGCTGTACGACGCATCAAGTAGAGGTAAGCAGCATACGCGGCTCGATTATCGACGACTCCGGAACCTTCGCTCCCGGCCTCGCGGACTTTCAATCTCAACACGGCGATGTTGCAATCGGCGCCGCCGGATCCGCTCGCGTGACCGGCGAAAGCATCGCGGGTCGCGTTTTCAACTCTTTCGACAGCGCAGTCGAGGTTCAAACACGAGAGAAAAGCACAAGTGCAGTCATCGGCGACGGCGGCTCCATCGTTCATGCGACAAGCACGACGGGCTACGTCTTCCTCTACGATGGGTCACTCGTACAGCATTCAAACCTTCCGGAGGCTTGGAACGGACCGCAGCAGATCTACTATCACCTCTCGTCGTCGAATCGAATGCCCAACGCCTCCGACAACTCGGCGTCGCTCAATGCTCCACGAACGGACGATCACAACCAAAGACATCCCTACCGTCAACGGCACCCGTACAATCAACAACACTCGAGCGCGAATCTCAACGCGGATTTTCGGTGAAGGGGCATTCCCTCGCCTTCGACGAATCCGCCACCCCATGATTGCCGTGCTGACTGCCGGGGGATGCGTCGATACGCTTTTCGCCCACGAAATCGGTACCACGGCGAAAGCCTTGGCTCCGCTGGGAGACCAACGTCTGATCGACCGAGCCGTCACCGCCGTGCGCGCGTGCGGCGCGCGGTACGTCGTCGTTATCGGTGGCGACGAGGTTCGCTCTCATTGCGCCGCACGCGTCGATACCGTCCTACCCGCAGCCGAGGATGGTCGTGAGAATCTCGAGTCCGCACTCCGTCTAGCTCGCGGACGTGAGCCGCTCCTGCTCGTCACCTGCGACTTACCGTTCATTACCCCTAGCGCTCTCGCACATTTTCTCAGCGCCGTCGGAAACGCCCAGATCGCGATGCCGACCGCGGGCGAAGCCGCGTATATCCAACAATATCCCGGCGCGGCCGATCATGTGACCTCGCTTGGCGGTGAACGTATCGCCAACGGTAGTGTCTTCTACTTTTCATCGGAGGATGCGGCGACGCGAGCGATCGTCATCGCTCGTCGCTTGTTCCATGCACGCAAGAATTTGCTGCGCATGGCAACCTTGCTCGATCCACCGTTGCTTTTGCGCTTCCTGGTCCGCAGGCTCCGTATCGAACACCTCGAAACCTATGCGGAGCGGAGGTTCGGCATTTCCGCGCGCGTCGTGCGCGATGCTTCACCGGCCTTATGTTACGATATCGACACCGTCGAAGATTATCGCTACGCGGTGAGTTTTCTTGAACGAGTTTAAACCTGCGCGACTGGCCGCATTGAATTTCGGTATCCAGTTCGTCTGGGGTGCGATATTGGCGGTCTCTCTGCAAGCACGCAGCATCGAACTCGCCCACAATGACGGCGTGCGCGCGTATGCAATCATCGCAGCACTCGGAGCAGCACTTGCGGCCGTCGTCCAAGTCGTCGTCGGTCGAAGCGCCGACGCCCGCCATACCGTCGTCAAACACCGACGTGAATTTTATCGATTCGGAATCCTCGCTTCCGTCCCGCTTCTGATCGGATTCTTCGTCGCCCCGAACTTCGTGCAATTGATGTTCGCGTTCTTCGGCTTACAAATAGCGCTCAACGTCGCGAGCGGACCTTATCAAGCCGCGATTCCCGACCACGCCCCCATGGAACGACACGGGGAGACTTCATCGTGGATGAGCGGCCTTCAATCTCTCGGCGCCGCCGCGGGCTTACTCGTCGCCGGGTTCGTACAAAACCAAACCCTTGTCGGATGCCTCTTGGCCGTAGGACTCCTCGTTTCAGGATGGGTCACCTTGAGCCATGTCCGCGTCCTGGGTGCGAACGCCTCCACGAAATCGGCATTACGCATCCGAGGGCCGCTCCTGACCTTACTGATCTCGCGTGGCCTCATCAACGTCGGTTTCTACACGCTCCTCGGCTTTCTCCTATTCTTTGTTCGTGACAGCTTGGGAATTAGCGATCCCAACGCACAGCGGATGGATACGGCGCTGCTGTTCCTAAGTTTCACGCTCGCGGCAATCGGCGGAGCGATCCTCGCAGGAAAGCCGTCGGATCGTTACGACAAACGCATCGTGATCAGCATTTCCAACAGCGTCATTATCATTGCGCTGGCACTGCTTTCCGAAGCGCAATCGTTGATGATCGCCTATCCGGCGGCGATACTTGCCGGCATCGCCTGGGGAGCGTTTGCGACGTCGGATTGGGCACTCGCCTGCGCCGTGCTCCCGCGCGCAGCGATGGCAACCGCGATGGGCATTTGGAATCTCGCTACCGTGATCCCCCAAATTTGCGCACCCCTCGTCGCCGCACCCATCGTCCTCCATTTCAATGCGGTCCACAGCGGATTGGGCCCGCGCGCTGCGATCATCCTCTCACTGTGCGCCTTCGCGTTCGGGACGGCATTCATTTGGCGTATCCCCGCAGCATTCATCACGCCCCATCCGGCCGTAGCGCAAAACGAGTCTCAGGAGCAATTCGACCCGCTCCAAGAGAGATAAAGACGTAAAGTTCCTTATGAGAAGGAAGGCCGTATTTTTCCCATCGTCAAGGGTTCGGGTAGAACCTTCGCGCGCTCGCGAGCGAAGACATCGTTATAGAGGTCTCGCAATGTGTCTTTGAGTGAATGTTGCGGCTCCCAGTCGGTCGCACTACGCAGCTTATCATTGCGTCCGTAGGAACGGGGGGTGTCGACCGGGCGCATGCGTTTGCGATCCTCACGAATCTCGACCGCTACATGCGCGATATTGACCAACGTCCGCAGCACCTCCTCAATCTTCGTTGGTCGTCCGCTGCAGACGTTGTAGATCTCCCCCGGTGTACCGCGCTCAACGAGCGCGACATAAGCGGCGACTCCGTCGCGCACGTCGAGGAAATCGCGCTCTGGGCTGAGATCTCCAACATAGAGCACCGGCTCGTCTCCCATCGCGATGCGAACGAGCTGATGGGCAAAGGTTCCGGTAGCGGAACGTTCGTCTTGACCGGGCCCGATATGATTGAAAGCTCGTGCGACGATCGCCGGAATACCGTACGTCTTCCATTCGGCGAGAACCAGGCTTTCACCGGCGGCCTTGCTCGACGCATAGGGGTTGAGCGCTTGCGGCGCAAGCGATTCATTCAACGGATATTCGTGCGCCGCGCGCGGTCCGTAAACATCCCCCGAACTCACGAAGATAAGCCGTGGAATCCGGGAACGCTCGAACGTTTCCCGTAATGCTTCGCAGAGATAAGCCGTACCGAGGATGTTGACGGAATACGTGTTGATCGGATCACTGGTTGCGCTTGGGACCGAAGACTGCGCCGCGAGATGAAAGACGACCTCCGGTTGCGTCTGCTCGACGACGCCGCGTACGGAGAGTCGATCGCACAATTCCAAGGGAAAGTCAATCTTCTGTAAATCGTCACCATGCCCGGCGACGATCACTTCGTCTCCGCGATTGCGCAGATGTTCAACGAGATGTCGCCCTACAAAGCCGTTTCCTCCGGTTATGAGCGCCCTCATCGGCCAGTCCCCGCAAGCGTTCTACAGAAACCGCCTTCTTTCATGTTCGCTGTTCGCAAAACGGATATAATGTTCATTGGCTAATTTTTCACCCTTCCAACAAGGCCGAGAGTATCCCCATCTGCAAGCGCGCGAGCGAATCGTCGTCGATCAAGGCGTCATCGGCCATGATCACCACCGTGACCGGACCGTGCGCATACGTCGCAACATATCCCGCGAGATTGGCGACGTTCCGCATGCTCCCGGTCTTTGCAAACAATCTCCCGGTCAACGGGGAGTCCGTGAATTTGTGCGCAAGCGTTCCGCGCAATCCCGCGATTGGTAAAGCATCGAGCACAACGGAGCGTTGGGGCGACGCCCATGCGTGCCCCAAAAGCACGGCCAGATCTCGCGGCGTCAATAAATCCTGACGCGAAAGTCCTGAACCATCGACGATCGTGAACGTCGCCGGATCAACCCCGAGCGAGCGCAGGAAATCCCGTTCAATGGCAATACCGTCCTCAACCGTCGCGCTTTCGGCCGACGCGACATGCGCCACGTCACGCAACCACATCTCTGCGATGAAATTGTCACTGGGCAACCACATATCCGCAAGCATCGTACCGAGCGAGCTGGATTCATGCGTCCAAAGCGTCGTCTCCGCATCATCGCTGGAATGAGTGAAGATGGGCGCGTCCGCCTCCACGGTGCATCCTGCGACATGACGCTCAGTCAACAATGCGCCAAGCAGCCTTCGGGCAACCCGCAACGGATCACGGATCGCAACGTCGATCTCTTCGGGGGCCGCTCCAAGGGGAAGAGAGCCGGAGACCCCGACCTCCTCATCGCCCCACCAGGCATCAGCAGTATCGAGACTCTCCGCGCTACCCGTCGTCACGAAATTCCCAAAGCGGAAAGCCCGCAAGCGCGAGGCTTCGACCTCGCCGGGCGGGAGTGTGAGCGTTGCCGGATCACCGACGCTCGCTCCCGGCGTCAGAGTGGCATGTACGGCGTTCTCGTTGACGGCGATCGCGGCGATCGGTGCGGAATAGGCATTTGGAAAATCGTCCCACGCCCAACCGGCACCGTACGGTGCACCGCGAAACGCGCTCGCATCGATACTCACACCTTGGGTGACGCCGGAGAAACCCGCCGCAACAATTGCGGTGGCCGCCTCCTGAAGAGCCGTCGTATCGAGTTCCGGATCGCCCCCCGCGCGCAAGACCAACATTCCGCGAAGAAGGCTTCCATCTCTGGTTCCACGCGCAACAAGCTGCGTGCGAAAGTGGGCATCTGCGCCGAGTTTCTCCAACGCGACGATTCCCGTAAGCAGCTTCAAGGTCGACGCGGGCACGAATGCGTCATCGGCATTCCGTTCATACAGCACGCGACCACGGTCCGTATCGAGTGCGAGGATGCCCAGATGCGTGCCGAGCAAAGGAGCCTTCGCGATCGCCGCATCGATATGTTGCTTGAGCACCGCGACCTCCGTTGAGGTCCATGAACGGCTCGCGAGCGAGTTCGGAAATGGAAGATGCTCGGCTGCGGAGAGCGGGCTGTTCATTAGCAAGCAAACGAGCATCGCGCAAGCGACGCTCGAACACCAAACCGGGTAACGCTCCCGCATGCATTGGGAGACGAAGCGAGGATGCATCCCTCCCGGCTTCGGAGCAAGAGTCCGGAGGCCTCCGTGGAACTTTTCTTGTCGAATGAAGTACCCATGAATCCAAGAGGGGGAGAATAACGATCGCGGAGCTGACGGACGAGGATTTGGTCCGGCTCGTCCTCCACGGTGAGCGCGACGCGTTCGCCGGTTTGGTCGATCGTTATAAACGGGGTATCACGAACTTCATCAGCGCCTCCGTGCGCTCACCTGCCGACGTTGCCGACCTCGCCCAGGAGACGTTCCTGCGGGCCTACGTTCATCTTGGGACGTTCAACCCCACCCTCGGGCGTTTTTCAACCTGGGTATACCACATCGCCCGAAACGTCATACGCACCTATCTCGGAAAGTCGCAAAAGCGCCCCGCGACGCAATCACTCGGAGAGGATCAGACGCTCGAGAACACCCTACGCGATACCTCCCCCGAGGCCGATCCTGTCGGCGCCGTCATTCGTTCCGAAGATGAGTTCGAAGTTCGTGCCGCTCTTGCCAAGTTATCCGAACGAACGCGCACGGTGCTTGCTCTGCGCTACTACGACAACCTCGACTATTCGACGATCGCGCAAATCATGGGCCTCTCGGTCGGGAATGTGAAGACCTTGATTCACCGTGGAAAATTTGCTCTCGCCCAAAAGTTGCGTCATAGCAAAACAAAGACTGACACCTCGGCCCGTATCGGTCCAGGAGGATACCTTGCGTTGCTCGTCTTGTGAACCCCGACTCGACGAGTACGTCGAAACCGGCCTCGATACCGCGCAGCGTGCGTCAATAACGGCGCACCTGGCAATCTGCGGAAAGTGTCGCGCGTTTGCCCACAACCTCCGCACGATCAACGCCGTGTTTCTCAATGCGCGTAAGTTCGAACCCGCACCGACTTTCACGTTCGCAACGATGGCCGAGATTCGTTCATTTCCATCGCCGCGGCTGCGGAACGTTTCGCCTCACGCCGTTCTAGTCGCATATCTCATTTTTGCTTGGGCCGTCATCGCCGCGCTGTTCACCTTCGGCGGGTCAACCACGCGAGACGTGCTTTCGGTGCTCGCGAGTATACCCGTACGTTCGCAGGACGTCATCGGCGGTCTCGCTCATGCGAGCGCGCATCTTTTCGGGTCGACAACACCGATCGTCGCATTCGTCGTGATCATGGTCCTTCTCGTTGACGGAATGGCGCTGGTGGGAACAGCGATGCTTTCACGATTTCTCCGCCGCCGCTTCGTTGCGGTCCCCTCAGAGGTGAGACGATGACCTCAACGGGTCCGCGTTGGATCCTGGCATTCCTCATCCTCGTCTGCGCATTCTCGCTCGCGAGCATCACGAGTGCATCCGCTCGCGACTTTCCCGCGAAGACCGTTTGGTTCGGCACCGAAACACTCGGCCCAAATGATGTCGTTAACGGTGACCTGGCCATTATTTTCGGCAATGTCGTTTGCGACGGCGGGCGTATCACGGGCGACGTGCGCGTCTTCTGGGGAAGTTTCGATACACCCGATTGCTGGATCGGCGGCGAGCAATCCGAGGTCCTTTCACCCGAATGGCCGAGCATGGTACCCGCGCTGCCATGGCCGGCACCCTCGATTCCTCTGCTGCGCGTCACGCACCATCACCTCTTCAGGTCCATTGCTTACAGTGTCCTGGTAATCTTGGTATTCCTGGTCTTTCCCATGCGCGTTCGCATCACGCTCGATCGCGTCGAACGATTTCCCGGGCTCTGTGCCGCCGTCGGGACGATCACGGCAATCGCCGTCATTCCAGTGGCGATTCTCTTGGTGATTTCCGTCGTGGGCATTCCGTTGATCGTCGTCGAGATCGCCGCGATTTTCGCGAGCATTTGGATCGGTCAGGGAGCCGTATCGATCTTGATCGGACGGCGCCTCATCGAACTCATCTTACCGCATACGACTCCGTCACCGTTCATTGCCTTGCTCATCGGCCTGATCGTCATCGGGACCGCCGGGCTGGTTCCGTATTTCGGTTGGGCGATCATGGCCCTCATCGCACTCGTCGGTTTGGGAGCAACGATCCTCGGCGTCATCAACGAAACCGCCTTCAGCCATCCTATCATCCCGCCGCAAACTCCACCACCTACCGGGACCACGAGCGTCAAACCACTTTAGAGCGATTTGCAAATTGGTTCAAGAACGAGTTCCTTCATTGAGCTCGATTCCTAAATGGAAGCGGTCGGCTCGGAAGCATGCTAAAACGTCAACGGAGCTAGTAAACAGAGGTGTCGGCAGGTGCTCTGGAGAGAAAAAACCGAGTTTACTACATCGATCAGGTTCCATGATGCGAGGCTCTCCAGCGTACCGGATAGCCTCTACGCCGACTTGCATGTGGTAGTTCGTTGATTGAAGTGGATCGGTCACACAGTAGACCTTACCCTCTAATAAAACCAAGTCCGTTTCCTCACGAAGTTCTCTGCTCGCGCACTCTATGAGCGTTTCGCCAATCTCTAAATGCCCACCAGGAAGTCCCCAGCTCCCACTCTGAAATACATCTCCGTGCCGACAGCCAAGAAGTATTTTTCCTTCTCGACGCACGATGACCTGAACCCCGACACGAACGACCGATACTCCAGATGGCATGTTTGAAAACCCTCCCCGCACTTAGGCAGATTATCGAATAACCTACGAGAGCGATAATACAAAAATGGAGGAATCCACGCTAGGGGGATACCTCCATTGAACAACGGGCCGATCGGACGTTTCCGGTTACAGGTTAACCGGAAACGTCCGGTGGAGTAAGTTCACGGACGCGTCCGCCATTGATTTCGTACGGAAGGGCGCATTCGTGACACTTCAACGTCTCTCGCACCGGCGCATCGTTTGAGATCGAGCGCAGGATTTGTCCGCAACGGCAGACGTATCCGATACTCCGCGCAGGCTGACCGATTGCCAAATGGAACGGCGGAATGCTCTTGGTCACGAGCGCTCCCATACCGACCATCGCGAATTCGCCGATTTCGAGATCGTTCCCAATCGTGCAACCGGCACCGATCGTCGCGCCACGACGCACGATGGTCGGAAGCGTCGTCTCATCGGGATCAGAACTGCGCAGCGTCCGCAGATCGTTGCTCGCCGCGCGCGGGAAACGATCGTTGGTGAAGGTCGTGGAAGCGCTGATCATCACGCCGTCCTCGATCGTCACCGCATTGCAGATGTACACGAATGCATTGATCTTCACGCGGTTTCCGATCGAGACACCATAGGCGATATAGGTTTTCTCGCCGATGATACACTCTTCACCGATCGTCGTATCGTGCCGAATATGCACGTTGTCCCATACCGAGGTTCCGGCACCGAGCGTGACGCGGTCCTCGACGAACGCCGTCGGATGAACGCGCGCCGAACTCGGCGCCACAGAAGGCGACTGCGGTGACTTAGACACCGATCAGCGTACCGGAACCGTTCGAAGCGGGCTTGCCGTTCGTCTCCGCGACACGAGCGACGGATCCTTCGAGCAGTGTCCAACGGCTATCACTCGCGCGGAGAGCGGTATAGGCGGCTTCGACCGCACGAACCGATGCGAGGGCGTCGTCAGTCGTGATGCACAGAGGTTCATCTCCGCGAATCGCGCCAATGAAGTTCTCGACTTGGGCCGCAAGCGCTGCGTCACGCTGATATCCAGCACCGAATACTTCCCACGGACCGCCCACTTTCGTGCGAATCTTCGACTCTTTCCATCCCAGAGAGATCGTTCCGGTGGAGCCGTAAATTCGCACGTAATAGTCGAGTTCTTTGGAAATCGACCAAGAGAGATCGATATTCGCCGGCACACCGTTCTCGTTGCGTGCGAACACGTGCACCGCATCCTCAACAGGACTGCCTTTGATGCGTTTTCCTTCAACCACGTTAATCTCGCGAAGCGGGCCGAGGAAATAGCGAGCGATGTCGAGCGAATGCGTGCCGTTGTCGATAAGCACCCCTCCACCGCTCAACGCCGGATTGCTGTTCCAGCGATTGCTCATATCGACAAGTCCCGTGAAGGCGTTTTCGAACTGAAGAACATCACCGATCGCACCCGCGTGGATGCGCCTGCGCGCTTCGACGACGTCCTTCACATAGCGAAACTTGGACGCCATCGTGAGTAACGAACCGGATCGACGACTCGCCTCGATCATCGAGACGGCCGACTTATGGTTAATCGCGAAGGGCTTTTCACAGAGCACATGCACGCCGCGTTCAAGCAGCGCGATCGTGATCTCGGGATGCGAAATAGGAGGCGTCGATACGATCGCTGCGTCGATATCCGTCGCGGCAAGAAGTTCCTCGATCGAGCCCACGGCACGCGAGCCGAGTTTCTCGGCAAGCGCCTTGGCAGCCTCGAGGCGAACATCGGCGACAACCGTTACGTCGCATACCGTCGACGCCTTGAGCGCGGAGGCATACGCTTGCGCAATCGCGCCCGCGCCAACAATGGCGAAACGAAGTTTTTTTACGTTCGGCTCGTTCATTTCGAACCTCCTGCGAGACGCTCGGCGGCTCCGCGAAGCGAAGTGCTGATGAAATCAACGTGCTCGTTGGTGAAGTGTTCGTTCCAAGGAAGGACGAGTACCTGTTCCAGACCCGCGAGGGTGCCGGGGAAATGCGCATCGTCGTATGCCAGCGCTTCGGGGCGCGCAAGCGTGAAGGGCCACTGGCTCTTTCCGAATGTTCGACGCTCGGCGAAGATCGCGCAACGGAACGCCGGCTTCTGAATATAGCGCGGCACGGCGAAGATGTTGTGCTCCTTAAGGAGCGCTGCGATTGCGACGGGACCGCCCGGAATAACGTCCTTATCTACTCGGATCGTGTATTTCCAATAGACATGCGTCGAACCGTCGGGAATGTGCGGCGTCGAGATGCCGGCGAGGCCACGCAGCGACGCGGTCAAGCGATTGGCTCGCTCAATGCGGCGTTCAACAACCGGGGCGAGCTTATCGAGCTGCGCGTTCGCGACGGCGCCGGTCAGTTCGTTCATGCGGTAGTTGAGTGCGATGAAGTCGTGATCCGGTTTCGGATCGCCGTATCCCCATCCTTTGTTGATGAACAGATAGATGCGATGTGCGAGTTCGTCGTCGTTCGTGGTGACGATTCCACCCTCGCCGGTCGTAATATGTTTGCCCTGCTGAAGACTGAAGGCGTTGACGTCTCCGAACGTTCCAACATGCTTCCCGCGATACGAGGCCAGGAACGCTTGCGCGCAATCCTCGATGACGCGGATGTTTCGGGACCGGGCGAGTTCGAGGATGTCGTCCATCTCGGCCGCATTTCCGAAGAGATGCGTCACGACGATTGCTCGAGTCCGCGGACTTAAGACGCGTTCAATCGTTTTGGCGGTAACGTTGCACGTCCGCGGATCGACGTCGGCGAAAACCGGAATCGCTCCTTGGTAGAGAATCGGGGTAAGCGCCCCCATATCGGTGATCGACGTCGTGATGATCTCGTCACCCGGCTCCGGATCAATCGCGGAAACCGCGCAATGCATCGCAGCGCTTCCCGACGAGCAAGCAAACGCGTGCTTGACCCCAATGAGACTCGCGAAACGTTTCTCAAACGTCTTTGTGTGCACCCCTTTGGTGCTTGTGAGGGTTCCCGAGCGAAGCGCGGCGGTTACGGCGGCGATTTCCTCGTCACCGAGGGTACGCCCCGTCGCGTCTTGATCGGAGGGCAGGATGATCGGAGTAGTTACAGTCATCAGTTCGTCAGCAATCCTTGAACTTGAGAGAAGATGCGCACAGGCCGCGAGGAAGAGCGCGAGTTGGGGAGACCGAAGTGAAAAGTGGGGCAAAAGGAACGAATGGTTTTGGGGAACGATGTATCATCGTAACGTAATTATCTCGATATAGCACGCAAAATATACCCGCTATTAGAGAGTTTTTCCAAAACGTGATCAAGATCATTCGGGGAAGAGAAGTCGTCGAGGATCGTTTTGGGCGCCTCCGGAGCAGCGAACCGGATTCCGACCGCACGAAAACTCATCTTCGTGGAACGCACAAATCACCGCTGCTGATGAAATCTTGCGCATTACTTCCAGGAGATCAGTCTCGTTACCCAACGATTCCGCGCGAAAAGCACCACCCCTTCTGCTCCTCGGCATTTTTGAATAGGCATTTCGGCCCATAATATCCGGCAAAAGTCCCGGTCCGCCAAATTTCCAACCCTTGAGGCCCTACCCGTGCCTCCCACTCGTCCGCGATGGTCCGTAAAACGGGGGCTTAAGCCTAGGGGTCTGTCGGACTGCCAATCTGTGATGGACGGCTGGAGCGGATGGACGGCGGACTCCTAGGCAATCGGGCCTTCGCGGTTTTCGGGGGGGCTGATGATACGTCGTTCGAATTTCTCCAAGAGTAAGCGTTTTGTAACGTCGATCTCTTCGACTCCGAGTCCACGCGCAACCGCAATGAAAACGAGCGCACCGATCGCCAACTGACCGAAGAGATACCATGTGCGGGAAACCAATGTTTCTTCGGGATGGACGCCGAGCGCGTTGATCCAATGGAGCGATGCCACCATCACTAGGGACGCCAAAGCGATCCGCCATGCCGATGCGAAGAGCGCCCGAGCATCCATACCCTGCACCAGACGCCAGACCAGAACCAACAAGAAGACCATCTGGACGCTCTGACTCACCGAGTTCGCCAAAAGCAGCCCGGCGGCGCCCAAGGGCTTCAACCAGAGCAATGAAAGCGCGACGTTGAGCACGACCGTTCCGACGGAGATCACCACGGTAAGGCGCGTTTCCTTGCAGGCGAAACAACACCGGGTGAGGACGACGTTGGCCGCAAGCGCGACTAAACCAATGGCGGCGAAAGGCAGCAATGACGCGCAGAGCGCCGTCGCCCGCTCGTCGAACGCCCCTCGTTCAAAGAGCGTCTGAACGATCGGATACGAGAGAACCGTCAACCCGCAGACGGAAGGAATTGCAATGAGATTCACCAGGCGTAAGCCCATCGAAACGCTTCGACGAATACCGGAACGGTTCGAAGCGGCAAACTGCGAAGCCAGGAGCGGAAAAATTACCGTTGCAATAGCGGCCGCGAAAACTTGCTGCGGGAAGCCGACGAGCTTGGTTGCGTAATTCATTCCAGCGATATATCCCGGCGAGAGCGTTGACGCGAAGAAACGGTCGAAAAATAACGCGATTTGACCGGCGGCCGAACCGACGACGACGGGTCCAAGCATGCTCCAAACACGGTTCAACCCCGGGTGCGCCAGATCGAGAACGAACCGATACGATCGGCGGATAATCAACGACGGCAGTTGTACTGCGAGTTGCGCGAAAAAGCCCAGCGTGGTACCGAAGACAAGCGCATAAATGCCGAACCTCGCATAAAGAAGAAAGACCGTCGCCATCGTCACGATGTTGACCGCGACGCCTTGCAGAGCGCTTGCGGTGAAACGCTGTTCGGCATTGAGAACGGCACTCAC
Source organism: Vulcanimicrobiaceae bacterium (assembly GCA_035937855.1). GTDB lineage: Bacteria > Vulcanimicrobiota > Vulcanimicrobiia > Vulcanimicrobiales > Vulcanimicrobiaceae > DASZHL01. Next base: position 9,973 of record DASZHL010000025.1, on the reverse strand, counting down.
CACTCCCGCTAAACTCGTCGCGACGATACTGGGGAGCAACAAGCGAGTCATGCGGATTGCCACGCCCATCTGCGGAGCCGGAAACCCGTGCGCGATCATTGGCACATACATCGGCGCGCCGATCCAGCCAAGCACCACAAGCATCGACAAACCGATCAGCAAGATATTGAAGACCGTGCTGGAAAGACGATAGGCCCCCTCCCGATCTCCAAGCGTCAGGTATTCGCTAAAAACCGGCAAGAGCGCGTTAACCAAGGCGCCATTGAAGACGCCGAAAAGAATCGTCGGGATCGTCGCGGCCGCGAGAAACGTATCGAGCTCCCAGCGCGTACCGAAGAACCCCGCGTTGACGATCTCCCGTCCAAACCCCAAGATGGTCGAGGCGAGGGTGGCCGCGATAACGTAGATCGTTGAGGCGGCCAAGGTCCGCGTCGACGTTCGCGCGGCGCTTATGGCGTTTATAGGGGAGCGTGGCCTCCTAATGCGCACCGTCTCCGCGAATCACCGCCGGAATGGTGCGGAACAGAATTTCTAGGTCTCCCAACGGCGTCCATTGATCGATATAGTCATTGTCAAGCCGCATCCACTCCTCGAAGGAGACGTTTGAGCGTCCGCTGATCTGCCATGTGCACGTGATGCCGGGTTTAACGTTCAAACGGCGACGCGCGTAATCGTCGTAATGGACGACCTCACTCGGAAGCGGAGGTCGCGGTCCGACCAACGACATCTCACCGAGCAAGACATTAATGAGATTGGGCAATTCGTCAATGCTGGTTCGTCGGAGCAACGAGCCCACCGTGTGCAAGCGCGGATCCTTGCGAATTTTCAAGACCGGACCGCTTACCTCGTTGAATTCGCGCATCTCGTCGTGCTTGAGGTGGGCTCCCTCAACCATCGTGCGCAGTTTCCACATCCGGAACATACGCCCGTTTTTCCCCACACGGTCCTGCAAGAAGAACGGCATACCCGGAGAGACGCAGACGATCACCGCAGCCGTGAGGATAACCAGCGGGAGGGTTAGCACGAACGCGAGTCCACCCAAGAGAACGTCGATCGACCGCTTTGCCGGCCGGCACCAGCCGGCAATCTCACGCCCGCTTGAGTTGGAAACCTCGGTTTGGGCGACGATTCCCTTCGGACAAGCGGTTGCTTCAACCAGCGGCATCACGCGGCGCCGACCGATGCGGGCGTCAACGTCTTGAGGACTTGATCACCGACGAGTCCTAAGCCCGCGACGATTCCGAGATCGCCCGGCCGGCCGCCTAGCTCGATGAAGGGAACGTACTCGCGCGTATGATCCGAACCCCGAGCGGTCGGATCGCATCCGTGATCGGCCGTAAAGATCGCCCGATCTCCCGGGCGCAGCCGCGCCTCAAGGCGAGGTATCCACAGGTCCAAACGCTCCAGCGCCTCCCCATAGCCCCGAACGTCACGGCGATGGCCGTATTTGGTATCGAAATCGTTTAAATTCACGAAGATCATCCCTTGATCGACGCGATCCAGCAACTCGCACGTACGCACCAGTGCATCCTCGTTGTCGACCGCACGGACGCTGTCGGAAATTCCACGTCCTCCAAAGATATCGCACACCTTCCCCACTGCATGAACTCCAAACATCTTACGACTGAGGTCGTCAAGAAGATTCCGAGGGGGATCTACCGCGAAGTCGCGCCGATGAGCCGTTCGCAGGAAAGATCCCGGCGTACCCACAAACGGCCGCGCAATGACACGATTGACTCGATGAGGGGCGATAAGTATCGCTCGAATTTGCTCACACCAGTGGTACAATGTTTCAAGCGGGACGACATCTTCGTGAGCGGCCACCTGAAACACGGAATCGGCGGAGGTGTAAAGAATGGGACGGCCGCTCTCCATATGCATGCGACCAAGCTCTTCAATGATCTCCGTGCCCGACGCCGCGACGTTCCCCAGAGGCTCGCAACCGCAAATCGCGGCGAAAGCCGCAACGACCTCCGAGGGAAAGCCTTTGGGATAAATCGGGAAGGGGTCGTCGATTCGAATCCCCATCATCTCCCAGTGACCCGTCACGGTATCCTTCCCTTTCGAAACGCTCGCGAGGCGGGCCAAGCGGGTTTGAAGATGCTCCGTCGGGGGCACACCCGCCGTCGGGGTCAGATTCCCCAAGCCAAGCCTTTGAAGATGACGGAGTCGCAAGCCGCCCAATTGAGCGGCCACATTTCCAATCGTGTTCGCACCGACGGCGTCGCCATACGCGAGCGCATCCGGAAGCGCACCGATTCCACCAGAATCAAGAACGATGACAAGGCATCGAGGCATGTTGCCTCGCCGTTCGAACTTCGTGGGACGATGCCTCCCGCCGTCTCCACGCTCACTATGGGATCTCGATGAAAAGACGCTCACAACTCACCGGACTTACTGTAACCATCCTTCTTCTCGCCTTGGCGATGACCGCGGTCGTAGAGGCGCTCGGCACCCCGCTTGCGTCTGATCTGGCCGTCAAAGCGCATCATCTCACCTTCTTCAGCGACAGGTATCTCCTCGTGGGAGAAGGGACCGTCCGCTTGCGCCGCCCTGACGGTACGACGATCGAGGGCGACTATCTCGCCATGAACATCCGTCTCAACCGCTACATCATCGCCGGGCATGTCCACCTGACAACCAAAGCCGGAACCTTCGACGGAGCAGGCTTCTCGGAGTTCATCGACCAGCACCGGATCTATTTCTTGCCCGTGACGGACAAGCCGGATCGCTGGACCTTCCTTGATAACGACTTTGCTCATCCGCTGCTGGGTCGAGAGATGCCCGGCGACGCGTTCGAGCTTCCGCCCAACGACCTAGGTGCGGCTTATATCCAATCGCGTGAGGCGGATATTCGTCCGCACCAGTTCATACGCTTCACTCCCGCCGGTCTCAACGTTGAGGGCGTCTTCATCCCCTTGCCCGACTACGTGCTTATCTTTTCCGCGAATCCGAACTACGCTCAGAACTCGCTCAACGGCGCGGAACTCGACGCTCCGTATCCGTTCGCGGGTAACAGCAACAGCCTCTCAACGTTCCATCTCCGCTACGATCAGACCAACCATGCGTATGCGGCAATCGAAGAGCACCTGCTCACTGATCGCTCATATCTCGTCGCATCGATCAACCCGCTGACGCAGCCGCAGAAACAGTACAACCTGCTCGGCTTCGACAAGCTCTCGCCGACAATGCAATTCCGCAACTTCGCGCAAGAGAACACGTTCCAATCCGGCTTTTCGCAACCGCTCAACGCCTCGGTATTCGACAACGGACAGCTCACCATGGCCCTGCGGCACAGCTACCTTCAACTCACTGCGGATCAATTCTATCAAAGTCTGCTCGGCGAACCCCCGCTGGTTAATGGTTTGCGTTATTATGGCGATCCGTCCCACGTCTGGATCCCCGACCATCCGAGCGACGCGTTCCTCACGTGGACCGGCGTCGATCATCGCGTCAATAAAACGCCGATCTTCTTCCGCCTGCGCTCGGGCTACGGCTTCGCCCATAACGCGATCACCCCTGAGGGTTCGTTTGACGGAACGACGGTTTCGACGATATGGGATCATTTCGGCGGCCTCACGCTCTACGCGCCGGCACTTCGACTCGCTCGCGACAAAGAGCATCGCGATACGTCGCTCAACGTGGTGTTCGACAAACAGAGGTCGTGGTTTTCTCTCCCGCACTTCGTTGACAGCCAGACGGAGACGGCGTCGATTAGCAAGACCTACAGCCCGCGTTTCTCAACGTTTGTCAATTACTCAATCACCCAAACGGAGGATAATTGGGGAGCGGCGCAATCAACGGTCTATCCGCCGCCGGCGGTTCCCGTCAGTCCGATCACCGGCCAAAGTTATCCCGGCTACACGGCGTTTCGCGGATTCGCGACGACCCGTTCCCTCGTCGAAGGCCTCACGTTCACGACGAGTCCGAACGTCAGCGGCTCAATGCAGATGCGCGAAAATCATGATTTTCCCGAACCGATTCCCGGTCCGACGAGTCCAGCTCAAATCGGCGGCGCGTCGTTCCAACAGCTCGGCGTCGCACCGTATCAGGCGACCCTCGACCTGCGCGTTCGGCTCAACCCGAATCTGTTAGTCGACCTCACCCGTTCCTACTTCTTCGGGTTCGGCAATCAGAGCTTCAGTCCGCAATTCCAATTCCTCTTGTCGCAGTAGTGATGAACATGAAAATCCGTTTGTTCTCCGCCGTCCTCCTCGCCGCACTTGTGGGCATGTTTTCGTCGCCCGCAATCGCGCAGTTCATTCCGCACAGCACGGCGCTTCCGCAGCTCTCACCGGCGCCGACCCTGCCTCCGGTAAGCGCAACGGCAACGCCGACCCCACAAGGTCGACTTCTGCGCTACAGCGGAATGTTGCTCAGTGCCGATCGCAATTTCGCCTTCTTCACCAGCGGAGACGGATTTCGCCTCGATCCGACCTGTCGATTCGTCGATGCGGTAAGCGCTCAGCCCACGAACATCACAGCACGCACGCGGGTCTATGCGCGAGCAACCTTCGATGCGTCAAGCGGTTCAATCGTCGAACTCGCACTCTCACGGACTCCCTTGCCGACGGAAGCGTCATATCAAGAAATCGCGCATTTCGCGATCGCTCGTTCGACTCCGGCTCCAAATAGCGATCTCAAAGGCGACGGTCCCGCGTTCAACGGCAAGTGGGTCACGGTCATTTTCCGCGTACAGGTTCCGACGACGACCGCGCTATCGGATGATGTTTATCTTGCAACCGATCAGAGTAATTGGAATCCGCGCGCAATCAAACTCGATCGTATCGACGCACTCCACTATCGCGCCACGGCTCGTTTGAGTTCCGGGACGGTTCTCAATTACCGCTATACGCGAGGTTCGTGGACGAGCACCGAGCGCGGTCCCACGGGACTCGAGGAGCCGCCGCATTCATTCACCGTGCAGAACCTCGACGTGATGCAACGCAATGACACCGTCGCGCATTGGAATGATGAGAACATGGGCGCACCACAAGCGGGACCACAAAATATTCCCACGCCGTTCAACGCTCGCCCCTTTCCAATAATTCCGTAGGAACGCGTCGAAGCGCTCCATCGTCGTTACATTCTTTTAAGCTGGTTCGGTCGAGTTTGTGCAATTTGCCTTTGTGCAATCCGCCTGAGAGCTTCTCGCGCTTTTGCGGCGTATTCATCCGCTTTCTTATTGTCAGGAACGATGTCTCGTTTCCCATCTTGATACCACTCTGCTAACTTGTTCCACGCCTCAGGAAAATTTTGCTCCGCAGCCCATTCGGCAAGACGACATGCTTTTCGTGCGTCCGGCTCAAACCCGTGAAGACCATGAAGAAAGACCACGGCAACGTCGAGTTCAACGTCAGGACGCCCCTGGAACAGTTTCTTGAGAGCACCGGAATCGTCGTAGCGTTTCAGGATACGATGAATGCTTTGACCGGCAGAAAGACAGGTATCCGGATGTTTTGCCTCGCGAAGATGCCGAAGAAGCCCCTGAATAGCCATTGCATGATCTCGCGGTCTGTCCAATTCTTCCCTCATGGCGCTCGCATTTTTTGAATTATTCTCCGGCAGCTTGGAAGTCATATCTATCGTCTTCGATAGCGTCATCAAGGTACTTCGATGCTGACCTCTTGCTGAGTCGAGGCTCCACTTGCCGTGGTGGCCACGACTTGGATGGTATAGACTCCGTGGATCCAAGCGGGAAGGAGCGGAACCTGATAGGCGTAGGTAAAGTGACCGGCCGCTACCTTTGTCAACGCTTGAGAGACCCCGTCAAGGCTTGCGACCACCTGGTCGACGTTCGCGCTGGTGACTACGGTCCCGACGACGTTATCGCCGGAGTGGATTTGCTTTGGCGTGATGGAAGCCGAGATGATCCGCGGAGCATCCTGATCGGGCGTGACCGACGGCGATGCCGACGGTGGAACGGTTACCTGCGCCTGGACGACTTGGTGTCCGGGAGCGGGGGAAGGCGAAGCCGGCCGCGTCGTCGGGCGCCCGGCAACAGACGAAGCATGCGCGAGCGGTTTGCTCGCCGCGGTATGTTGCGCTTTCGTGACCTTCACCGATGCGTGACGTAGGGAAGGGACGGGCACATGCGCCCCAGCCGATCGAGGCACCGGAGTGGGTGAAGCGGGCGAACCCGGCGTTTGCTCGGCGGCGCGGACACCAGACGAGAAGGTCAATGTGCAGAGAATAGCGAGCCCAACGAGGGCCCCGAATGCGGTGGCGCTAAGACGCATGTACCTACTTCCCGAAGACTTTGGTGATGTTCACATCCATGGGCCGCGACTCCTTATGAGCCTTCTCTCCGTCGTCATCCCCTTGTTCAACGAGGAGGCGAACATCGCCGCCTTGTTTTCCCGTCTGGTGCCGATCATCGAGCACCTCGACGGGATCGACGACTACGAGATCGTCGCGGTGGATGATGGAAGCCGCGACCAAACCCTCGATGCGTTACGTGCCCAATTGGAAAACAATCCCCGCCTAACGATCATTTCACTTTCCCGGAACTTTGGCCATCAGATTGCGGCAACGGCGGGTCTTGACGCAGCGCGAGGCGACGCCGTCGTGCTGATGGACGGCGACCTGCAAGATCCGCCGGAACTGATCTCCGAGTTTATTTCCAAGTGGCGCGAAGGCTACGACGTCGTCTATGCAACGCGACGAATTCGTCGTGGGGAAAGCCGTTTTAAGCTCATCACCGCGCAGTTCTTCTACCGCCTCAACAAGCGGCTGACCAACGTTTCGATACCCGTCGATACGGGAGACTTTCGCCTCATGAGCCGACGGGTCGTCGATGCGCTTGGGAAGACTCGCGAACGCCATCGCTTCCTGCGTGGGCTGGTCAGCTGGGTCGGTTTCAAGCAAACTGGGGTCGCCTATGATCGAGACGCCCGTTATTCAGGCGCAACCAAGTATCCCATATCGAAAATGTTGACGTTCGCCATCGACGGCATCACCTCGTTCTCGGTGATTCCTCTACGCTTCGCGACCTATTTCGGCTTCATCGTCAGCTTCTGCGCATTCATTTATGCGGGTGTTATTCTCTACCTGAGCTACCGAGGCATGAACCTTCCGGGGTACACCTCAACCATGATCGCCATCCTCTTTCTCGGCGGCGTGCAACTCATCGGCATCGGGATCCTCGGAGAATACGTCGGCCGCATCTACGACCAGATCAAGGGACGTCCGCTCTATCTGATCGCCGGCATCGAACACGGCACGTCGCCGCCACTTCCGGCTTCTTCAAGAGAAAGTCAGAGGGAAGGGGTTCCTTCGTGACCAGTTTTCAGCATTTTCTCCGAATCTTTCCTATAAGGTTTGATCTATGACTTTTCGTCTTCGGCAAGCGATCCTCGTGATCGCTTTCTCCGCCTCAGTGCTTTCGCTCTCCGGCGTTCCTGGGACCGCGGACACGGAAGCGCCGCCAACCGTGACGTCGCCAATAACCACGATGCCGAGCCCGACTCCAATTTCCGCACCTACTGACGCCGCGACTTCCCCCCCCTCGGCTTCGCCCCAAACGCCGGCTCCGGTCTCCCCGACTCCGGTCTCCCCGGCTCCGATCTCCCCGGCTCCGATCTCCCCGGCTCCGGTCTCCCCGGCTCCGGTCTCACCGGCTCCGGTCTCCCCGACTCCGGTCTCCCCGACTCCGGTCTCCCCGGCTCCGGTCTCCCCGACCCCAACACCAACTGAAACACCGGCGTATCATTTCATCTATACGCCGCCGTCCCCGGAGGCCGTCGCCGCCCCGACTCCTCCTGGAACACCGCAAATTCTGGAGATCGACCTGACCGATAAGACGATCATCACGCCGCAACTGGTACACATGCGCGTCGTCACCACGCGCGAGGTCAGTTCCGTGAGAATCGCCGCAATGGGACATACCCTCGCACTCTCGCAACTCGCACCCGGCGAATTCACCGCCCAGCAACAGCTTCCCAAGATGCCGTTCTACTTCCGCAATCGTACCGTGGCGCTTCAAATCGTGGCCCAAGTCGACGGCGGGCGGAACGATGCCGTAACGATCCCCGTCGTCCTGCGCTAGCGAGAGCGGGCTGCTTCGTGCCGTATGCGTCGTCGCTACGGCACGAAGCAACCCACTCTCGGAGCATAACAGCTTCTAAACGGTTCGACGACGACTCGCCCGCATTTCCTCATCGCTTACATGCTTGCGGCTTTGGTATGGAGAATTGGCGATACCGTGGTAACGACGCCGAGTTCTCCCCGACGGTCCGAACAACGATCCTCAAGCGCACCCGCCGCATCGTCCGGACTAAGCCCCGCGCTACTTCGCACGCTGGCCGAGTCTCGTTCTTTGGCGACGCTTCTTGAGCGGATCGTGCACGCGCCGGGATGCTACGCACTGCTCGATACCGTCGCCGCAGTTCGTCCCTTCCTCGCCGGGGTGTTGTGGACGGCACTTCGCCGACCAATGCTTATCGTCGTTCCCACCGCCGATATTGCCGAACGAACTTTCGCCGATCTTACTCAGTACCTAGCGTCGGAAGGCGCCGGTACCGACGCGACCCCGCTCGCCCTGGTTCGCGCACGTGACGAAAGCGTCGGTGCCCTCGAAAGCCCCTCGGAACGTAGCGCGCGGATGAGTTTGCTCAACGACTTGCTCGACGGCCGGCCGATCATCGCGATCGCGCCGCTCGCGGCATTGCGGCAATATCTCATTCCTCGAGAACTCTTCGATGAACTCCGCTTTACCCTACGGATCGGCGACTCGCTCGACTTCGAGGCCCTTCTGCAGCGGCTCTATCGCTTGGGATATCGACGCTCGGACGTCGTCGCCGCAGCCGGGGAATACGCCGTACGCGGCGGGATCATCGACATCTTCACCGCAACCGGACGGACGCCGACGCGTATCGAGTTTTTCGGAGATGAGATCGAGAGCATCCGCGCCTTCGATCTCTCGACGCAGCGCAGCCTTCCCGACGGCGAAAGCGAAGAATTGCTCATCGCTCCTTGGAGCGAGATTCCGCGCGGCTCGGCATCTCCTGACGCCATCCTTGCGCGTGTCGAAGGAACGCCCGCCGTCCGCGAAGCGGTACGCCGCTTCCTCGCACGAGGAGCGGATATTCCCGAAGCATGGGTTTCCCTCATCCATACTCAGCGCCGGACGCTGCTTGATTATTTCGGCACCGAAGCCTTGCTGCTCATCGAAGAACCCGCGATGCTCGCGGCAATTGAAAGCGGTCTGATTGAAGAGCGCGCGCGCGAAACCCAAACTCTGCTTGCCGATGTGGAATCTGGAGAGCTGAGCGTCGATTCAGAGCTCGTGGGTGAAGTCTTGCTTGCCGAAGTTCCGACGCCGATCCCCACTCTCGCCGAGATCGGCGCGCATGCCGTCTTTCGACCGACGGTGCTGATACCCGGCGCGATCGAAGCCCCCGAAGATCTCACCTGGCTTCCTCAAGCGCGCGAAGGTTTCGTCCTCGAAGCCCGCCCTGCTGACCATTTCCATCGCCAAACATCGCTTTTTCTCGAGAGTGTCTCCTCTTGGGTCGATGCCGGAGAAACCGTCGCGATTGTCTCCAGCGGCACGGGCCGAATCACGGAGATGCTCGCCGAGAGCGGCATCAGCGTTGAGCGTTCGGCATCGCTCGTCCGCTTGCGTATGGCCGGCGCGCAGACGGCGCGCGGTCGCATCGTCTTTCTCGAACACGGCACGATCGACGGCGGCTTCACCATTCCGCAAATGCACTTGCGGGTTTTCGGCGACCATGAAATTTTTGGACAACCTCCCAAACGCGTCAAATTGCGCGCCGTCAAGGAAGGCGTTCCGGTCACCCTCGCCGACCTCAAAGTCGGCGACCATGTCGTACACGCGGTGCACGGTATTGGGCAATATCTCGGCTTGCGGACCGAGACGATTCTCGGAGCGACCAGTGATTATCTCGATCTGCGCTACGCCGGAACCGATCGGATGTTGGTGCCCGTCACGCAGATGCATCAGATCGCGAAA
>DASZHL010000024.1:0-1754 GCA_035937855.1 Vulcanimicrobiaceae bacterium | reverse complement strand
ATACTTCTGCCTTGGTTATCCTCAATCGGAAAGCGTTACTCCTGAGCTCGAACGAGCAGGCTGGGAGAGGCGCCAGGCTCCCGAAATGTTCATTCTCCGCCGCTGAGGAGGCCCTATCCGCCCACGGCGTCGGCCCACTTCTGTCCGTTCTAACGCCGACGCTCGCGTTGCTTGGGTTCTATCAGCAGGGAAGGACGGTCCAGGCTTTGGCGCAGCAGCCTGAGTGGCGCGCGCAGATCCTGACTCGGACTCGGATTGGTACGGATGCCGAACGCGCCAGCCTCGTGCAGATAAGAGACGATTTCTTGCTATTCTACGCCGGCGCGATTGGTTTCGTCTTTGTGGCGCGTGGCGTTCGCTTGATCAACGAGCGGCGGCGCGGGATGATTAACTTGACTTATCCGGACAGGACGATTCGGGTGCCGAAGGGTTTGTCCGTTCTCGAAGCCAGTTATCGACATCGTGTGCCTCATGCCAATGTGTGCGGCGGCAAGGGACGTTGTTCCACCTGTCGGATTCGGATCATGGGAGACCGCAGCGGATTACCGGATCCTTCGCTACGTGAAGCTTTTGTGTTGAGCGCATTGGCGCCCGCGCAGACCGGGCCGTGCGTCTTGCCTGCCAGTTGCGACCAACGAAGGATATCGCGATCATCCCGTTGCTGCCCCCACAAGTGGGCGCGTCGTTCGTGCACAGCAAAAGCCGCACCCATCCTGGCGAGGAACGCTATGTCGTGAGCATGTTCGTCGACATGCGCGGCTCGACCCAAATGGCGGCAGATCAGCTACCTTTTGACACTGTGTTTATCGTCAACCGCTTCCTCGAGGCCGTTTCGCTAGCCGTGACGCAAGCGGGAGGAAAGGTAAATCAGTATCTCGGTGACGGATTACTTGCCTTGTTTGGTGTTGAGACCGATCGGCGGTCCGCCTGCCGCCAGGCTCTCAGGGCGGCGGCAATGATCGCCGGGAACATCAAGCATCTAAACCGAGGGCTTGCCGAAGCCGAGCGTTCTCCCCTCCGATACGGCATTGGTATCAATGGCGGAGAAGTAATTCTAGGTGACGTCGGTTCCGGCGAGAATACTATGTTCACTGTGTTGGGCGACGCAGTGAACGTTGCCGCGCGGCTTCAGGAAATGACCAAAGATCTTGAATGCCAAGTCGTCGTCTCTGAGGAGGTGTACAAAGTAGCTGGACTGCCCGAGGATGGCCCGCCGGTACTGGAGATCGTAATTCGCGGCCATGCAACTCCGATGGTGGTGCGAACAGTGGCCGAAGCCGAACGCCTTGCAACCATGATGGCCACGGCCACTTCCCTCGTGGCGGAATGACAGGATCGGCACGATCCCGGCGGGAAGCAGCGCTTCTCTCCCTGTGCGATTGCTTCGGTCAAACGCTTCACTTCAGGGATGTTCGAGTTTGTCTGCTTTCCACCCGATCGCGACCAAATCGCGGGCGTCTCGGCACTTCTGGTTTCGGGTCAACAGCGCCGGATCAAGATGTCTGCGCAATGTCGGCTTAGCCTCCGACTCAGGAAGCGTCACCGCGCCGCAGCGAACGTCGAGAAGGGTCGGAACGCGACATCACGTCAATGAATCGTCACCACCTCAGCGCTGCGGTGTGCACGGGATCGTCCCAGAGAGCAGTCAATTTGTCGTCGAGAAGCGTTACCGTAATCGAGCACCCGGCCATTTCGAGCGAGGTGACGTACGAACCTACCAGCGAACGGGTGACGGCAAGCCCGCGCTTTTCCAC
>DASZHL010000023.1:0-64764 GCA_035937855.1 Vulcanimicrobiaceae bacterium | reverse complement strand
ATCGCCGTCGCCGGTACCAACGACGCCGAAATTCACGTCTCGCTGAAGGGCAACGTCGTCCGGGCGCTCTGCGCGATCGACAACCTCGGGAAGGGAGCCGCAGGTCAAGCGCTTCAAAATATCAACCTCATGTACGGTCTCTCGGAGGAACTCGGACTCGATGATCGCCACCTCGTTCTCTGACAACCATCAAGCACAGACCACGTTCCGCCTCATCGAGGTGCGCGGAGGTCTGGCCGCCGTACCGGGCATCAAACTTGCCGGCGTTTATGCCGCGATTAAGCGACCGAAACGCGATCTCGCGCTCATCGCTTTCGAAAATCCGCAAGTCTGCGCGTCGGTGATTACCACCAACGAGATCAAAGCGGCTCCCCTCGTGGTAAGCGAAGAGCATCTCGCCGCCAAAGGCGATCGCATGCGCGCGCTTGTCTGTAATTCCGGTTGCGCCAATGCGTGCACGGGCGAAATCGGCGAGCGAGATGCGCGCGAGACTGCCCGACAAACGGCGGAATTGCTTGGCATTGAACCCGACGAAGTGATCATTGCCTCGACCGGAGTGATCGGAGTCCCTATGCCGATGGAGCGCTTGAGCAAAGGCCTGGAACTTGCGTTCGATTCGTTGAGCGAAGGCGGCCAAGTCGGTTATGACGCTGCTGAAGCAATCATGACGACCGACCGTATTCCCAAACTCGCCGCCTATGCTTTTTACGATGGAGAAACGCGCTACGTCGTCGGTGGGATCGCCAAGGGTTCCGGAATGATCGCCCCTCATCTCGCCACGATGCTCGGTTTCATCGCCACGAACGCTCCGATGTCGCGAGAAGTCTTGCAGCAACATTTACGCGCAGCCTGCGATGCCTCGTTTAACATGATATCCGTCGACGGCGACATGTCGACGAACGATGCCGTCTACGCGTTCGCCCCTCCAGGTAAGGACGCCGCACCTCAAGGTTTCGCCCAAGCCCTGAATGTGCTCACGCGCGATCTCGCCATTGCAATCGTCCACGACGGAGAAGGGGCTACGAAAACCTTGACGCTGGAGGTCACGGGCGCACGCGACCTGACCCAAGCACGCCAAGTCGCCCTTTCCGTCGTCAACAGCAGCCTCGTAAAAACGGCCGTTCACGGCGAAGATCCGAACTGGGGGCGCATCATCGCCGCCGCCGGCTCCGCGCAAACGCGGATCGACCCGACGACCTGGTCGCTCTTCATCAATGGGAAGCTCTGGGTCGAACGCGGCGCAGGCGAACGCCTCTCTGAAGCACAAGCCCACGCGGAACTCGAAGGAACGCGCATCGTCATCCGACTCGATCTCGGAATCGGAAACGCTCAGGCAACCGCCTGGGGATGTGACCTGTCGAGCGAGTACGTCAACATCAACGCCCACTACCGAACGTAAAGGTCCTGAAGGTGAAGCGCAAAATCATGAGCACGAGCACCGAACCTCTAACCACAAAGCCTTCCATTCTCGAGCATCCGCATCTCCTCGCAAATTATGCGCTCCAGCCGGTGCGCTTCGTGCGTGGCGAAGGATCCTGGTTGATCGACGATCAGGGGGAACGATACCTCGATCTCGTCGCGGGAATTGCGGTCTGCGCCCTCGGTCATGCGCATCCGGAGATCACGCGAGCGATCGCCGCGCAAGCCGCCACGCTCGTGCATTGCTCGAATCTCTATCATCATGAGCCCGCAGGAGAACTTGCGAACGAACTCGCCCGACTTTCCGGATTCGAGCGCATATTCTTTTGCAATTCCGGCGCGGAAGCAAATGAAGCGGCTTTCAAACTCGCGCGCAAACGCGCCTTTCGCCTCGGTCAACATGAACGTGTGACGATTCTCGCCTGCACGAATTCTTTCCATGGGCGCACTTTCGGTGCATTATCTGCAACCGACAACCCGAAATACAAGGAAGGCTTCGCACCGCTCCCCGGCGGTTTCGACTTCGTCGCGTTCAATTCGGTGGAAGATTTGGCCGCGAAGATCGACGAGCGAACCGCCGCCGTCATCATCGAACCGATCCAGGGTGAAAGCGGCGTTCTTCCCGTCACGCGAGAGTTTTTGCAGGCTGCGCGACGCCTCTGCGACGAGCGCGGCGCTCTTTTAATCTACGACGAAGTTCAAGTTGGAATGGGACGGCTGGGAACGCTCTTTGCGTTTCAACATTTCGGCATTCGTCCCGACGCCTTCACCCTTGCCAAATCCCTGGCCAACGGCTTGCCCATCGGTGCGCTCCTCATAGGGGCGACCGCCGCCGATGCCTTGCGGGCCGGAGACCACGGCACGACGTTCGGAGGCTCTCCGGTACCCTGCGCGGCGGCGCTGGCGCATCTCCGACTTCGAGAACAACTCCGGCTCGATGAGCACGTTGCGCGCGTCGGAGCTCGCCTCTTCGAGGGACTAACTTCGCTCGCAAATGAGTTCCCAAAATTTTTCGAACAACCGCGAGGGATCGGGCTCATGCTGGGCCTGCCGGTCCGGCAAACCCATGCGGCATCGAAATTCGTATCCGCGGCTCTTGAGCGCAAGCTCCTCATCAACGCGGCGGGACGCAACACGCTCCGCTTCGTCCCGCCTCTAATCATCGAACCTTCCGAGATCGATGAGGCGCTTCTTCGTCTACGTTCCGCAGTCAGCTCCGTCGCCGCTGAAGAGCCTTCGCTCTAGGACTACGGTGATCTTCGCGTGTTTTGTCGATCGTCATCGGCGATGCTCAGAAACGTTCCCGAATAAGCGGGAAACGGGGCATTTATCACCGGCGGGTTCATCCCGGCTAAAAATGCATCCGTAAGTTGTGGAACGTCCACAGTGAACTGACTTAATGGAACTTGCGGGGGACATTCAGCCGCGCCGCCGTGCGTCTTGATCGCCCCATCGCGAGTTTGCGTCCATATGGAGACCTCCTTCGTCGGCGCCAATGTTACCTTCTTTGGGGAGGGGATCGCAAACAACGGAACCATCGGAAGCACAGAGGCATCGTCCGCATGTCGTAAATGATCCTTGAGCCCCAAGGCATCCTCAATGGTGCGCAGGAGGCTGTAATGATTATAGGGAGTCGCATCGACAACCTTACGTGGACCGTGATTGGTAATCACTAGCGTCGGAATGTTCCCGCCGCCAGGGTTGTTCGCGTCCTTCACACAACAATGACCGCGCGTACCTTCATCTTCGTCCCAGGTCACGACGATGGCTGTATTCTCGGATGACTTCCAAATATTTGAGGATTGAATCTGTTCGACAAGCTGTCCAACATAGAGATCACCTTGGCGGATCAACTCATTGCTCACGCTACATGTCGGCGGGACATTCGGTCCGGCATAGATGCCGTGCATTTCATTACACATATTCGGAATAATCAGCGCGAATGCCGGCACACGATCGGATCGAAGATCCGCCGCCAACTTGTCGAAGCCGACGAGATGTTTTGCAAGCAGAGGATCCTCCGTCGTCGAACGAAAATTCGTGAACGCGGTGTGTTTCGCAGCGTACAGGCCTTCGGGCTGGGAGGAAGTCGCGGGTGAAACGATCGCAAGCGAACCGGCTTTAGGAAGGTCCTCAAGATAAGCACGCCAGTCGAGGCCGTGCTTGCGTAACTGCGTACCAAGATTGGGAGCATCACGGAGGTGCGACACGTATCCGGGGCGACTTGCATGCGTGCAAAATGGCTTGCTTTCGCCGGGTTTACAATACCACGCGTCGTCATCGGCGATACCGAATGTATCTCCGCCGATCAACGCGACGTAATTCGGTTCGCTGGGATGGGTCTCGGCGAACATTTGCGTCGCCTTACCATATTCTTGTGAGAGCCGACCGATGCTCGGTGCAACGCCACGATCGGAAATCGTTGCATTACCTCGATTTTCCTCTATGATGACAAACACATGATCGTACGCGGGAACGGCACGATCCCGTTCAGTAAAGCTTGCTGAGGCGGCGACCGAGCACATCGTAACCATCAGCGCTGCCGTCCAGCTTACGAGTCCGCCCTTGGACAAAGCGGGGGTCCTCGTCGATGCGTATGATATTTCCGACCGGACTTCCGTTCGCTGCATCGTCATCTTCGTTCTCATCCCTCGTCATAACTGACGCTCGAGTGTTATGAACTACATGGCTTTACTTGCGAAGAAATACCTTCCGGGAGGTTCGACCGCTAACTCGCTTTGGAACGCGGTTGGGTTTGCACGCGCAGTTGCCCGCACGCCGCTGCGATGTCGCGCCCCATTGGAGTGCGTACGGTCGTCGGGACCCCTTGGGTCTCGAGGATTTTCGCGAACTCCCAGATCTTGGCGTCGGTGGTTCCCTGGAGCTCAGCATCCGGCGTCACGTTATAGGGTATGAGATTGACGTGCCGGAGATTTCGGCGCATGAGGCTCGCCAATGCGTGCGCGGATGCCGCGTCGTCGTTCACGTCACGAAGCATCACGTATTCGAAGAAAATCTTTCGGTTCGTCACGGCTATATAACGATCGCACGCGGACATCAATTCCGCAATGGGGTACCGCGTGTTGATCGGCATAATCCGGGAACGCTGCTCGTCCGTCGGCGCATGGAGCGAGATCGCGAGGTTGACCTGAACTCCTTCATTCGCGAAGCGATCGATCTGTGGTACAAGTCCGACCGTCGAGATCGTGATGTGACGGTGCCCGAGCTCAAAACCCTGCGGATCGTTCAGCAGACGCACGGCATCCATCACCGCCTCATAATTGTGGAACGGCTCGCCCTGCCCCATGAAAACGATGTTGGTGATCTTCTTCCCCCGCGCCTTGAGCTCGCGCGCGAAGTAACGGGCCTGGTCAAAGATTTCGACGGCATCGAGATTTCGGGTGAAGCCCGCTTGTCCCGTTGAGCAGAAGGAACACTTGAAGGCGCAGCCCGCTTGACTTGAGATACAAACCGTTGTTCGCTCGCCATAGTGCTCCATGAGCACGGCCTCGACCTCGTTGCCGTCCCGCAAGCGAAAGAGACCCTTGCTGGTCTGCTTGTCGGACGATCGCTGGATAACGACCGGCTCGACAGATTCCAAAGGAAAGCCCTCGGCTGCCAAACGCGCTCGAATGTCAGTGGGAAGCACGGTGATTGCCCCAACCTCGCCGACGAGTTCCTTAGCGGCAGCGCGATAAAGCTGCTCGATGCGATAAGGCTTGAGTTCGTATGCCTGCACGAACGCCTCGGCGTCGGCGTAGCCGATCCGCTTCACGGTCCGGTCCAGCCAAAGACGCGAAATCTGAGAAGTCACGTGCCGGAGTATACCACAGCTGCGGATTCCCTCAAACGGGTCCAAGGTCCTGATTTCATTCAAGGGCGATGGGAGAATCGGCACGAAGGCTATTTAGGCCTACGCAGAAGCGATTCGCGAGCGTTCTAGGTTCCAGAACTCCTTCCGGTGGTCGGCACGGAGCGGTGGTGAATCACTCTTACGCCGATATTCATAGTTATTTCGTGGAAGGGTTTACAATGAGTACGGAAAGTCGAGACCCACTATATCGCATCCCTGATGAGTTCGATTCGCCATCAGACCGATGGAATGAATTGAACCAGAAATTACAATGGAATGAACTAAAGCTCCTTTTAAAAAAGTGGACTGCCGGACTTATGCGCGAGCTTGATATAATCGGAAAAATTGATGATGAAGCCGGCCGCACACTTGCTTTCAGGAATCTCATCGTTAAAGTTGATGAATCATCTGAATATGGAGCCGACCATAAGATTACCTTTTCCCTCATTTTCAAGCGCGCTAATAAAACAAAAAGCCAATCGCATTACGCTCCAATTGTTCAAGAAATCGCTAAGATGAAGTCGCCCAACGGCCTTCGGCGAGCCATCGAGGCAAGCAAAGAGACGAATGAAGTGTTTCGTTATACGCTACTCGAGGCGTGCGTTGGTTCCCCATCCCTGTCGGAAGCGCGAGATTATGATAGACTGAAAATTTACGGGACTCTCCGCGACGTCGCCCTCTCGCTAGCAGATCAGAACACTGCCGAAAGCGCATTCACTCTCTTGATCAACCGGCTACTCGAGGACGACGGTTCTATCACGTCACAGCAACATCAGGCATGGGTAAAAGCTATTCGTGAGTCCGCGTGTCGGGAACCTGCGAAAGATAATCTCGTCTCTAATATTTCAAGCATAGCTAGCCTCGCCCCTTCGCCTCCTCGCACCAGATCAAAACCCGTATAAACCGTAGCGAAAGCTCCGCAACGTCGCTACGGGCGTGGAACACTCGACGATTATCTCAAGGTGCGGATCGGCGTCGTCAACCAGAGCATTCCTTTCCAGGTGGGTCCGCCGGATGCTCCGGCGAGCGCGGAGTTTCCACCGAGATTCGCTTCGAGGTATCCGTGGAGATATTGAATATGCGGCACATTGAACCCGAGGTTCACCGCGTTGCCGTTTGAGAGCATTCCATATCCGTCGTCATTGAAATCATGGCGATACGCGAGCACCGCACCGCCGTGCAAAAACGGCTCATACAACTCCGCGCTTGTCCCGCGGCTGGTCGTCGCAGGCATCACGTTGCTTGAAGCGGCATCAATACCGGGATTATTATCCTGCTCGGTCTGATAAATAGCGAGCACCCCTGGAACTCCATGACGACCCGGATCGAGTTGAACATAGCTTGCGAGCGAACTGTAGCGATCAGTTCCCGTACTGACCGGCAAACTGCCTGAGCTACCGAAGAATCCGACTTCGACCGGATGGTCCGGCGGCGCGTACGCAGCTTTCCATTGAAAGGTTTTATCGCCTGGGTTAAAATCAGTCAACCCATTGAGATCGTCGCTGCTGAGCAAATATCCGCCTTCCACGGCTAGCGCCTTGCGAACATACGCGAACTTGCTTCCCCACCGATTACCGTATGTGGCACTCCAATCGTGCTCCCCGACGAGCGTATTGGAAGCAGCGGGTCCGTCGATATCCATCGTCTGGCTATAGGGAGACGGCGCCGGATTTTCGATTTTCCCTACAAAGAGATGGCCCTCTCGATGAAAAATATTGTTATAGGTAACCCAAAGCGTGTCGACGCCGCCGGGTTGATTGTCTTGTACAATCCATTGCTGCATGTGATAGGTTACATCCGGGGAGAGGTAGCCGACGCCGTGCAAAGCGACATTCCCCAATGTGTAGCGAGGAGTTCCCGTACCGGCGCCCGCGGTCGAATCCATGTTGACGCTCTCGCCCACCCAGAACGGCAACGCACGCGCGAGGACGCTCCGATCAAGCGTCGAATACGCGGTCCGTTGAATATATCGCCCGTAGGCATTGAGCAGCGGAACCATCGTATGGCAGACGCTACATTTCATTCCATATGCCTGCGCGAACGTCGGCATCGCTTGCGTTGAACGCGGAACGCTCAACAATCCCGCGAGGAGGAAGCCCACGGCGACCGGCGCTCCAATAAGCGGCAAGAAGCGCAAACGCATTATTGTGGATCAACCTTCACGATAAAAAACATCTTGTCATGACCTTCACCACAAGGAATCGAGCAATGAACCTGATACGTGCCGGCTTTCTTAGGAGTAAAGGAGACTTCCACGACTTTGCCGGGGAGAATCATCGTCTTGGGGATTCCAAGGTCCCCGGAAAAGACGCCGTGGACCCCTTCGGACGACTTCAATCGGAGGGTGATGGTTTCTCCGACGTGCGCCTCAACGAGTGCCGGGGCGAACTTCCAATTCGACACCGCGACATTGATTGGCGGCTCCGCGAGCACCAACTGCCGACTCAGAAGCAAGATACCAAGCGCGAGGATCAATCTCAGCGTCATTTTCAATGTCCTATCTGTGATGCGGGTAAATTCCCTCTCGGGCAAATTTCCTCTCGTACTATAGCATAGTTTCTTCTCGGTACCACCTCAATTATATTTCCAACACCCGGAAACGATCAAGCACGCGGACGCTCAATCGGCAGGAGACGCGGGAGCGCCGTGAGAGATTCATACCTCAAATGTTCAGTCGGCTCCTATTCTCGGAACACGGACTCGTCGTGTTCTTGAAGGGAAGATGATGAAAATTGGATCTCGCAATCCGCTGACCGTGACGGCGCGGATCTTGTATCTCGTCGCATCGGCGTGCCTGGCACTCGGCCTTTGCATTGCGACTTCCACCGCAACGCTCGCTCAAGAAACGACGCGCGCATCCGTCCCGGCCTTCGCGGCGGCGCCGCGCTTCACGACGGGGAACCTTCTTGCCGCAAGACCCGGTGGACAGGCTCCGATATGCGATTCCGCGACCGAGAAAATACAGGGAGATACAGTCGAGCTCGACCTCCATCTCGAGCGCGTCGATGCCGTGATCAACAATCCCTCGGATCCCTTGCATCCGATCGATCAGCTCAACCTTCGCTCCTATAACGGATGTCTGACGGCTCCTGAAATCGATGCGAAGCCGGGGACATCGCTGCGCATCGCGCTGCACAATGATCTGTCGCCTAACGATCCGACGTGCGGCGCCGCGCCGGCTCCCTATCTGCAATTGCCTCCCGGCGTCGGTTGCTTCAATACGACGAACCTCCACACGCACGGACTTCACGTCTCGCCGAGCGGAATCAGCGACAATGTGCTTCTGAGTGTCGCTCCAGGGACGACGCAACCGTACCGAATCGACATTCCGGCCGATCATCCTTCGGGGACGTTTTGGTATCACGCGCATCAGCACGGTTCGACCGCGGTTGGTCTGGCGAGCGCGGACGGGGGAGTGTTGATCGTGCGCGGTAATCGAAAATACGATCCCGCGCATCCGCATGCCGTCGCGGATATCGACACGATCTTGCACGGTGCCGACCAGCAGCCATTCCCCGAGAAGGTCTTCGTGTTGCAGCAACTCGCATATGGGTGCTTCTGGACAACGGATCCCAGTCAGCCTTACGACAACCTCATCACGACGACGGGACTCGTTACCACCAACAATTCCGCCAACGCGAATTCTCCATGGACGTGCAACCCCGACTATACGTTGCCGCCGGGAACGCCGACGAAAGGCGTGGTTGAAAATTTCGACACTCAACTCTTCTCGTCTACGGTCTGGGATACCAATGGTCGTTTTACGAGCATCAATGGACTCGTCCAGCCTGCGCTGACCCTCCCGGCGGGCCAAATCGAGCGTTGGCGCTTCGTCCATGCCGGCGTCCACGACACCATCAACTTGCAAGTCGTGAAGATGACGCAGATGGCGCAGATGGCGCAGAATCTCTCCGGCGACAAGGTGCCGGTGCTCTCCGATCAGCTTTCCGGAAAAACGCGAGTCGAGCAAGCCGCGATCATCAATCAAGTCTGCAATGCGACGGCACAGACGCTGATCCCTCAGTTCGAGATCGCACAGGACGGACTCACGCGCACCCACATTCGCGAAATCAATCGGCCCGGCGAGCATCCGATGCCGATTCCGCCGACCATACCGCCGAGTCCGCCTCTCTATCCCTCAAACTATTTGCAACCCGGATATCGCAGCGATGTGTTAGTTGTCTTCCCGTCGGACGGCGAATACTGCCTGCTCGATCAATCTGCGCCACCTTCAGAGCGCGTCGATCCGACGACTGGCGCCAGCAAAGGACAGGGCCCGTCAATTCCGCAGCTCCTCGCATACGTCCACGTGAGCGGCGGTCACGCCGTGCAAACGGACCTTAAGCAATACGTCGAGCAAACACTCTACGCCGGAAACCCTCACCTTCCGACTAGCGTGCGAAACAAACTTCTCGTCGGCAACGTCACGCCGTGGGCGCCGTTCACCGAACTCGCCCCGCCTCCGTTGCATCCCGAGCCCTACGTGCATTTTCAGATTGGCGACACGACCGGCGCATTCACGGTCAATGGATTATCGTACAATCCGAGTACGGTTAACCCGACGTTCATCCGGAAGGTGGGAACGACGGACGACTGGAGTGTGCAAGTCGAGCCGCAACCGCAGCCCAGCCCGTCGCCGAGCCAGCCCGTCCTCGATCTCGGCGAGCCGCATATCTTTCACATCCATGTCAATCCGTTCGAGGTCGTTGATATTAAGCGAGTGTACTACGATCCGCAGACCGGGAAGCTGTTGCGTAAGGTCTCGATCTACGATGCGAACGGAGAGTGTCGCCCCGAGATCGTCGGCTCCGATGCGCAGCATCTCGCCAATCAATATTGCGGTATACACCATGTCTTCCGCGATACGTTGTTCATCGAGGACAGCTTCGAGGCAACACTACGGACGCACTACGCACGCTACACAGGTGAGTTTGTCCTGCATTGTCACATTCTCGATCACGAGGATGCCGGCATGATGGCGAACGTCGAAATCGTCGACGATCCGGCGCATCCGCCGACGCCTGTGCCGGTGCTCATGCCCGCGATGCAACGTATGACGATGACGCAACCTTAAGGGAACTACGAGAAAAACGGGTTATGTGCGCGCTCTTGTGCGATGGTCGTCGGCGGTCCGTGCCCCGGCATGACGACGGTGTGCTCGTCGAGCGAGAACAGCTTCGTGCGCACGCTGTCGAGGATGTCACGGTAGGTGCTGAGTTCGCCATATGCGCCGCCAACGCTTCCCGCGAAAAGCGTGTCGCCGCTGAACAGTGTTGAGGTAAAAAGAAAACACGAAGAGCCGTCGGTATGGCCCGGAGTATGCAAGGTACGAATTGCCGCGTGATCGCCGAAGGGCAATTCTTCACCGTCGGCGATACGAATCGCGGAGCGGCCGAGATCGCCGATCGCATGGATGTCCGCATTATGCATGACGATGCGCGCCTGAGGAAAGGCCGTCGCTATATCCGCAGTCGCATCGCAGTGGTCAGCGTGCTTGTGGGTGATCAATATATATCGAAGCGCGTACGGCCCCTCGGCGATGGCGTCGAGAATCGTTTTCGGATATCCCGCCGGATCAACCAAGGCCGCGACGCGTCCCGCATCAAGGAAAAACAGATAGCCGTTCGACGGATGCGGATCGTGCGGATGATGCCGCACGTCATGCGGGAGATCGACCTCCGGACGCCAACGTCGTGCTACAGCGTCCGCGAATTTCCCCGGATCAAGGCCCAGCACGCGCGCCAGCGCCCGCGCCTCGTCGTCGCCGGGGAGACCCTCGCCGCTCCGCCAGGCGAGAATGCGAGCAACAGTGATGCCGGTCGTTTCCCCAAGCTGCGACGGGTCGATGCCTGTGCCGCGAATAGCCTTGGTGAGAATGTCGCCGGGCTCGTCTTCGAGCGGAAGTTCCTTCGGATTAGTGCTCATCACGAAGCGACTCGAAAACCGCCGGATCGGGACGATGATCGATTCTCCGTCGTCGGAGATTTTTGCACAATAGCTATCCTTCCGAGCGGATCGTCAGAACGTACTCTGAAACCTGTCTGCGGTACGGTGCTTGATAAATCGTGCTGTTCGAAGAGAGGTTTTGTAATATCTTGCATCTCCCGGACGATATCCGGAGAATGCGCCGCAAGGTACGATGCGGCGAAGCCCGCGAGAATGAGTCCGCTTTTCGCACCACGACCAATGCCCTTCTGCCATCCGTCCGGAAGAGTCTCCCACGCATCCTTCACGCTGCGGACGCTCTCCATAAGGCTTTTGAACGGCTTGAAACGCTCCTCCAACCACGCGTTATGCTCTTTGAGCGCGTCGACAAACGTGGGATTGAGCATCTTGGCATGGGGGGCAAATTCTTCCCCCGTTCGGCAGACGTTCAGACCATAATTACGAAGCGTTTGGGCCCCTCCATCATCGATATTCTTTCCGAGAATAACAATACGACGCAATCCATACTTATTCACATGCTTGAACGCGGCCGTTAAATCGTAGCTCAAGCCATGAGCAACGAGGACAATGCCGGATTTTGTCTCGATCGTGTTCGCTATGCTGTCCAGCTTTTTCTCGCCCTTGACGATACGATTGACAATGCCCGTTCCCCATTTGAACGCAGCTTTTTTCTCCGCATTGAGTCGGTGTAAAGCCTCCTCGCGATGTTGCTGAATATCTCCCTCTTGAGCGAGTTCAACAAGCTTTCCCGCAACCGTCACCCCCCACGTCAGCGAGGGCTTGATCTCGACATCAAGGCCCGCATAGCCGCGCTTAATTATGAGCGCTTGAACGCTTGCAGCTTCTTTAGGACTTGTTGCAAGGTGCTCCAACTCAGCGAGCGAGAGACGAACCACCACCTCCCGACGGAGACGTGCCGCCGCTTCTTCCTTATCGAACCCGTGATGCTCGGGATACATGCCCTCGGGAACGTCCGGCGGCGGCATTGACGCACGCTCAACGTTCATTTCGCCTGCAGCTTTCCAAAGCGAGCTTCGAGTTCGTTCTTGAACGCTTCCGCTTGGAGTTTGGAGTCCTGAGCATCACGGAGACTGCGTGCTTGCCCCAAACGATACCCCCACGAATCGTCACGCGACTTCCCGGCTATCGAAAGCGCTTTCATCTCGCCGGACGAATAGATCGCTTCCGAGCCGTCATAGAAGACTAGCGAGGGCCAGCGATGGGCGAGGATGCCCGCGACGTTGACAAGAGCACGCTCCATCTTCTCCAACGAACCGCGCGCCTCCGGAGTCGAGAGATAGACACCGTCGGGACGCATGCTGGAAATGTGGATCGATATCTGCGTCTCCGGATGTCCGTTACAGAGATACACTAAGTCCGCGCACTCGTTGGGAACGGGCGATGGATCCGTTCCGCAATCGAGCCAAAAAAAGGATAGCTCGCCCTCCGAATCAGGGCCCACGATCGTCGCAATCTCCTTGTGATACGCCGTCGCAAATCCCGCTGTACTATCAGCAGGCACGAACTCTCCGGCGGTCTTCTCAACGATCGGCGCGAGGAACTTCCGCAGGTCCTCATGGGAGATGCGCTCGTCAGTTACCGCGTTGAGGGTCCACGCCCCTTCCTCATCGAGTAGCCCCACCAGTCCCATTCCTTTCCTCCGAGGAGCCGACTTGTTCGCGTCTGTATTATGAGGCGATCGACGCTCCCTCCTTCCCGGAGAAGATCGAACACCCAATCCGAAGACGGACCAGAGCGCGCCCCGGCCAAAGCATGTCGCATTGCTAAACGCTTCCGGCAGAAACCTGAATAGATGCCGATATATGGGTCTCAACAGTTGAGCTAATAATGCAATCCGCTTTTCTCCCGCCAAGCATTATAGCACGACGGGAATCCCTCAACTCTTCACGGAAGAAACCTTCGAAGCGTTTCCATCGACGGGACGTGGAAACCCGATTCCAGACGAGAGATCGCTGAAACACTCGTACCCATCCGCTCGGCAAGCTCTTCTTGTGTAAAACGTTTCCTCGTCCGATGGAGGATGACGAGATCAGCTATTGCAAGAGCGACCTCATATTTCTTCTCAAGGGCAGCATACTGAGGATCTCTCGTTCGTCGATGAGATGCAGCGTCACGAGCAGCATCTCCAAGTGGACTTTTCTTCATAGGCCCCTCCATCATGGTTCTCATATTATCATTCTTGATAACCTTTATCAAGAACGCTCCCCAAGGTTTGAGATGACCGTGCCTCGAACAATACATTTTTCCTTACGATAACACGGACACGGAGCAAGCAATAATGAGCACCGTTTTCATTGGCGGATCGCGCGCCATTTCACAATTGAATGCAGAAGTCCAGGCATGGCTGGATATGATCATGTATAAAGAGCTCGCCGTCCTTGTCGGCGATGCCGTCGGCGCGGATAAAGCGGCGCAAGCCTACCTGCACACCAACAAATATCCTCACGTCGAGGTGTTCTGTACTGAAGGCGTTTGCCGCAACAATATCGGCAACTGGAAAATGCGCAAGATCCCGGCTGATACACCCGAGCGGAACGCACAATTCTACTACGCGAAAGATCGCGTCATGGCACAAGAAGCGACGTCCGGCTTCATGATTTGGGACGAGAAAAGCGTCGGAACTCTCCTCAACGTATCCCGTCTTCTCAACCTACAAAAAAAATCCGTCGTGTACATCGTTCCCCAACACCGCTTCCTCGAATTCAAAAGCCCTCCTGAATGGGAACCCTTCATCTCCAGATGCAACACAACGCTGCAACAAAAAGTCCGCCTAATGATCTCACGCGAGCCCTCCGAGCAATCCGGTCCCGCAAGTCGCGCGTCCCGAGAGTGCTTTGATTCTTGTCGTAGGCGAGGAGCATAGCGGCGATGCGTACCGCAGTACGTGAGCCGCGTAGCGACGAAGCATACGGCAAGAAGCAAAGTACTCTCGTGGGATGACCGAGAGTCGAACTCGGATACCCTTGCGGGCCGCAGATTTTAAGTCTGCTGTGTCTACCGATTCCACCATCATCCCATTGGGTACACTACTCAAGCCGATTTGACGGACGCCTCTTCGAGGATCGCTCCGAGCAACAGATCGTCGCTCTCCAGCGTGAGGCTATCGCGGCCGAATGCCTCGCAGCAAGCATCGAGGAGAATCGCTCCCGCAGCGAGCACGTCCGCACGCTCAGCGATCATACCCGGTAAGGCTTTGCGTTCCTCCAACGAGCACGCTAAGAGACAATCGAGCGTTACACCGATCATTCCCCGATCGAGACTTTTTCCCCGGACCTTTTCGACATCGCTTCCCCATCCGATCGCGCCAAGCGTCAGTGGGGTTCCCGCTACACCTAGCAGCAGGTCGACATCCCGTAACGATGTCACGGACGCGAGCGTACTCCTTGCCTCATCGGCGGCAACCTGTGCCGCTCGACGGGCGGCGGGCGAACCGTCATTTCCGACCAAGGCGGGATGGCGCTCAATCATCCGCACCGTGCCGATCTCAAGCGAGACCGCATTCTCGAAGCTCTGCGGCCGGCCAACCGCGCATTCGGTACTCCCGCCTCCAATGTCGATCACCCCGATCCGCTCGTCGCCCGTCCGCGAGGACGTCGCACCCAGAAATCCCAGGCGAGCTTCGTCACTCCCCGACAAGACCTCCAACGGAGCATCAGTCAAGGCGCGCACATGATCGCGAAACTCCGCAACGTTCTGCGCACGACGAACGGCGCTCGTCGCAATGCAGCGAATTTCGGCACCGTATTCGCGTGCGCAGTCGACGAAGTCCGTTATCGCGTTCGACGTCCTCTCAATCGCGGCCGATGCAAGCATTCCACGATCACCGAGGCCCTCGCCCAAACGCGTTCCCACAGCTCGATGCTCAAGCTCGCACGGACCGTCCGGGTCCATGCGCACAACGAGAAGACGAACGGTGTTCGTCCCAAGTGAAACAAGCGCACGCGCAGGCGCGCGAAAAACGTCCGTCATGAACCCTCCACTCTCCCATCGATGGGAAGAAAAACGATGACTCCAGCCTTCAGTAGCGGTTGCTTGCCGAAGCGCGGCGGGTTTTCTGCACCCGCTCCAAAGCCGTTTTATAATCAGCTTCAGATCGATGCGCAACGCCGACGAATAAGGTGTCGATGATCGACAATTGAGCAATGCGGCTCGACATCGCCCCGCTTCCGAATGCGGTTTCCTTCGCAGCGGTAAACAACGAGATTTTCGAGAACTTCGTGATCGGCGAAGTTGCGCGATGCGTGATGCAGATCGTCGTCGCTCCCGCCGCTTGCGCGCGCTCCATCGCATCGCACACGTTCTTACTGGCGCCCGTGTGGCTGATGCCGATCACCACGTCGTCGGAGGTGAGCAAGGATGACGACATCGCCATCATATCGCCATCGCTCATGGCGATGGTAGGAATTCCCAACTTCATGAACTTATGATATGCGTCTTGCGCCAGCGAAGCGCTTCCGCCGATACCGTAGATCTCGATGCGACGTGCCTTCGCCAAGGCCTCCACGGCACGCTCCAAATCGTCTTCCGACAAGATCTCAAGGGTATCTTTGAGCGCTTGCGCGTTGGCAGCGAAGACCTTCGTCTTGAGCTTCGCTAGCGAATCGTCCGCCTTGATGTCCTCGTAGACGGTCTCCGTCGGGCCGACGAGATCGCGCGCGAGCATGATCTTGAATTCTTGGTAACCCTTATACTGGATCTTTTGACAAAGCCGCACAACCGTGGATTCACTCGTCTTCGTCTGTTCGGCAAGTTCCGTGACCGTCAGAAGGATAAGTTCTTCCGGATTTTTGCGGATGAATTCCGCGACCCGCTGTTCAGCCGGGCGCAAATTCTCAAAGGCCGAATCGATGCGCACGAAACAGCCCGGAACCTTGATCGGATCAATCTGAGTGTCAGCCGTGTTGTTCATAAGGCGGGACATTCTACGGTTCCTCCTTCTGCGCCTCGAAGCGGCGAGCACGCCGACGCTTGTATCTCTGCCGGATGTCGGCAAGTGGAATCGTACCCTCGGAAGCGTCTCCTTCAACCGACCGCAAGTACGAATCCATCTTCTTTTCGAACTCCGGGTTGATCAAACGAATGGGAGGGGCCGTCGAACGAGGGACGACCTCGGTGCGGACTTGCGAGAGAGGCTCCGCCTTCGTGAACCCAGGGTCCGTGGATTGTTCGAGCACGACCACGGGCCGCCGGGGATTCCCGGACACGTAGAACCGCAGGAGCTGCTTAGACTTGAGACCCTCTTCATAGATCGGACGATTGACTTCAACCTCATCTTCCGTCACCGCGGCAATGGTCCCAGTGCTCAGCCGCACCGTTGCTCCCTTAAGATGCACATTGATCACTGTTCCTTCGAAGATCCGGATCGGGCTAACGCTCATGCGGCACAATCCCCCGGCACGACCGAACCAAAGGTACATCCTGCACGATTCGCCAGGCTCCCATCGCGGGAGCACGGTCGAGCCGGTGCAAAAATTTTCAGGGCGTGGTCTCGGTGGGGCGAACGACGCCGCTCGGGCCGCGCAAGAATACCTCGCGCTCATCGGGTGCGAAGAGACCGAGCAGCCGATGAATCTCGGGAACGGCTCCCCTGCTCTGGTGCAACCGCGCTATATCGGCGATCTCGTGATCGCGCCGCACAGAAAGACGTTGGATGTCGGCTCGCGCGACGACAAGATCGTGATTGAGTGCGAGATCGCGTGCGATGAGGTGAATGAATTGACCAACGGCGAGGATCGCAATCCACGAAATGAATAAGACAACGGCGGCCTGCCCGGCGAAGCGGAACAATTCCGTGCGCTTGGCACGTTCCGATGGGCGACTTCGTTGCAAGACTTTACTAAGCGATGAGACCTTCGAACCTGACGCGCGAACAATTCGTCGGAGAAACGTCATGCCTTCACCGATCCCTCCGGAGCGCCTTCACCGCTCCAAGATCCGATACGACGGTATCTCCGATAGCGTGCATCGCGGAGCGTATCGGTAGATTGTCCGTCGAAGCGCGCAATTCCCGCTGCAATCGCAGCGACAACCCGCCGGATGAACGCGGGCGCTTCCCGGTGCGCACCGCCGAGAGCTTCGGGAATTACCTCATCAACAATCCCAAAACCAAGCAAATCCTCGCTTGTAAGTCGCAGGCGATTGGCCGCTTCGGCGGCGCGTCCGGCATCCCCCCAGAGAATCGCCGCGCATCCTTCGGGTGAGGCGACCGAGTAAACGGAATTTTCCGGCATAATTACATAATCGGCTAAAGCCAACGCGAGCGCACCTCCGCTCCCGCCTTCACCGATAATGGCGGCGACGACCGGAACGCGGGCGCGTGAAAGCGTGAGCAAGCACGACGCAATGGCCTCCGACTGCGCGCGTTCTTCCGAGGCGATTCCGGGATCGGCACCCTGCGTGTCGACCAAACTCACGATCGGAAGGCCCGCGTGAGATGCCAACTCCATCAAGCGTTTCGCCTTCCGGTATCCCTCCGGCGAAACCATCCCGAAATTCCGACGAATATTTTCCTTGGTGTCGCGTCCCTTGCACTGCGCGAGCACCATAACGCGACGTGCCCCGATGCGAGCGAATCCGCCTATGAGCGCCGGATCATCGCGGAAATGCCGATCGCCGTGTAACTCCAGAAAATCATCGAAGATTGCGAGATAGTCCGGCGCGATCGGACGCGCCGGATGGCGCGCCATGTGGACTCGCTCCCACGGAGTTAACGAACCGAACAGATCCTGCTGAAGCTGCGCGTATTTTTCTTCGAGCGAGCGGATGTCCGACGCGTGGATTCCCGCCGCTTGCGCGTCGTGCGTCCGCAGATCGGCGATGCGTAGTTCGAGTTCCTTGAGCGAATTCTCGCGCTCGACGATGAGGTTCACGAGAGGCTGCACTCCGGAACGCCGACGAAGGTGGGTGCTGATTGTCGGCGCTCAAGATACTCGAGCACCCGTACCACGGTCGCCCGCAATTCCCGTCGCGTCACCACTACATCAATGTGTCCCTTTTCGAGCAAGAATTCCGCCGTCTGAAAATTGTCGGGCAAACGCTGACGGACGGTCTGCTCGATGACGCGACGGCCGGCAAAGCCGATCGCCGCACGCGCCTCGGCGATGATGACGTCCGCTTCGAATGCGAAGGAGGCCGACACGCCACCCGTCGTCGGATCGGTGAGCACCGTGACGAGCGGCAATCCCTCGGACCGGAGGCGCGCCACGGCGCCCGTTGTCTTCGCCATTTGCATCAACGCGAGCATACCTTCTTCCATCCGCGCGCCGCCGCTTGCCGTAATGATCACGCACGGAATCTGCCGCCGACGGGCTTCTTCGAGTAAGAGCGTAATGCGCTCGCCGACGACCGTTCCCATCGTGCCCCCGCGGAAATGGAAATCCATTACGCCAAGGGCAAGCGGGCGATGCGCGATCGTCGTCGTGCCAACCACCACAGCTTCGCTGATGCCGGTCTTCTCGCGATCCTGAGCGAGTTTTTGTGGATAGGGACGTTTATCGGTCCAGCCGAGCGGATCGGTCGACGCGATTTCCTCGCCAAGTTCAGCGAAGTCACCATCGACCAGCATCGCAATACGATCGTGAGCGTGCATGCGAAAATGATAGCCGCAGCGTACGCACACGAGAAGATTTGCTTCGAGTTCCTTCCGATAGAGCAACTCGCCGCAGGACGGACATTTTACCCAGAGTTCCGCATCGCGTTCGCGGTCATCTCGGGCCAGCCGTGAGCGCAGCCAGTCGCCGACCGGCATCAGGTGGTTCGCTTCTCGGGTGAAACCTTGGGTTTGCAGCCCATGCAAGCAAAGCGCGAGGCGTAGATGCGTCGCAATTGGCGAAGGTAGTTGAAGACTTCATTCTGGTTGAGCTTCGATAGACCGGCGACGCGGTCGGTGAAAACGTATGGAACCTCTAGCGCACGGCCATATTTGGCCTTGGCGATGACTTCCAAGCCGATTTTGAAGCCGATGGGATCGAGCTCGACCCCTTCGAGCGCACTGCGCTTCACCAAAAGGAAGCCGCTCGTGATGTCGCGGACCGGCGTCAGCGGTTTCGCCAAAGCGATCGCGACCAAGGAGGTGATCTTCCGCTTCAAGGGCCAGTTCTCGATGCCCCCACCGGCAACATACCGACTGCCGATCGCTAGGCCGTACTCGCCCGAAGCCAAAGCCGCGACCATCTTCGGAATGATTCGTACGTCATGGCTGAAATCGCCGTCGATCGCTCCGAGGGCCTCGGAGTCCTTGCGGGCAAAAGCCCAGCCGTCGATGACGCCGCTGGAAAGTCCCATCTTCCCCGGTCGGTGGAGGCAGCGCACCGGATAACGCTCGCCGAGCGCGTCGACGATCTTTCCGGTTCCGTCCGGCGAGTTGTCGTCGACGACGATAATCTCACCGTCGAGCCCGGCGCCACGGAATACCTCGTCAAGCGCAGCAACCAAGCGCTCGATACCTGCTGCTTCGTTATAGGTTGGAACGACGATTGAAAATTTCACTTATTGGCTAGAATACGACGCGAGCTTGGCCGCCTCATGCTGAGGACGGAAGGAAAATTCCACGAAACGCGGTTCCCGGTAGCACCGGCCGGGGGAGGATTCCGGGAGATCCTCCGATCCCGATGCCGTTCCCGGCGGCGGACGCGAACTCGAACGGCCGCGCTTCGGCGACAGCGTAGCTGTTCACGCCCGGTTGTACCGCGCTTGCCCCTATTTTGGCAGCGTTTCCATCGTCATCGTCGCAGAGCTCGCGAGTTCTTTCGGTATTTGACGATATATCGAATGAAAGCACGGTGTCGGCGGTAAATCGCCGTTTGGACGTGGACGTAGTTGCCGCTCGAATGTATGAGTGGTGAGTAGACAAGCGTGGTCGTGATCATCTGCGCAACTGGGCGCCGATTCTTTTCCAAAGACGTCGTTAACCAGGGCTCCCGGCGTCTCTAGAGAAACAGTCGTAAACTATTGTTCCAAAGCAAACCGATTGGGCAAGTCGTCTCGCTGAACTTTGGATGTAGTTCGTCCCCGTCGTCCTTACCGGCCGCTCTGAGAGGGAGGCCGTCTCTTGGGAAACACGATACGCCGCGCGATAGGTTCCGGATTCATCATCACCGGAACACTCCTGGCCCTTGCTTGCGGCGGCGGATCGCATTCCTCACCCCTTCCGCTTCCAGCGTCGCATCCGGGAGTCGTCTCATCGGCCTCCCCCTCACCCAATCGCGGCTCCGCCACGTCCGTCTTCACATTCCACGTTCCCTTGCGGACAAAAGCTGCGATCTCTCAACACTCGCAGCACACGCCGCAGTACGTTCCCTCAACGGTACAGTCGGTCCAATTCAAAGTCCTTGAGATTAACGGTTCGGTTCCCGTTCCAATGCCGACCCCGGCAACGTTCACGATCCCCGGTACAGTCTGCACGCTCGTTGTCGGGTTCTATCAATGCTCGCTTCCTGTTCCGATGCCGATCGGGAGCGATCTCACGCAAATCAGCACCTACGACGGCAGTTCGAACTTGCTCTCACAGCAAGTCGGCCCGCCCCTCACCGTCGTCGCGGGCACGCTAAACACGCTTGGGACGCCGTTCGCCCCAATAACCCTCGACGCCAATCCCAGCACGATCACCACGACTAGCGGAAGCGGCGTCAGCGGATCCCAGCCGAACTTCAGGATCAACAACAACAGCGTGGTGACGTTCATTCTGAGCCAAGTCGATGCGGGCGGCACGACGTTCGTCCCGCAACCCGGCCTTCCGACGATGACCCACGCCGCCGCAACCGGTACCGGAGCGAGCGCATCCATCAGCGGATCGCAGCTAACGCTCACGCCGGCGAGTTCCGGCAGGTTGACCTACGCCGTGGTCGAGGCCGATCCGGCCGGTACGCAAGACGTCACGACGACTCTCACTTCGCCTTCGACGATGGGTGCGACGAGTTTCACCGTCGCCTCGGCGAGTGGGATTTATCCGGGCGCGAATCTCATCCTCGATTACGAAACATACAGCGGGTCAACGTTTCTGCAAGAATCGGCGCTGGTCACGAACGTCAGCGGAACGACGATCACCGTCGCATCGGGCTTGACACACGCGCACTCCTCGGGTGCCGGCGTTGAGCATTTCTCCGATAATTTAGTATCCTCGGCCGATCCCTTCACCGTGACGATCAGCCCGGTGCTGATCGTGCCGATCGGCCAAAACAGTGGGGTGTGGAAAGCGCTCGCGTATAACAGCAGCTACTCGTTGCAGGCCGGCAACCTCACGAGTTCGACTGAAGAATTCGATATGACGCAATTTGACGCGAACGACAACCTCTATATCCTTGATGCATACACTGCCTATACGATTTACCGATATACATACACCCCCGGCACCGGATTCGGCTCCGTCACGACGTATTCGGGCATCCCAAACGTTTCGTCCCAGCAATATCTCGACTTCGACGTATCGGGCAATGGAACGGTGGCGGTCGAGAATTCGTCGGTAACGCCGGAGCTTACGATATTTCCCGCCGGTACGAGCAGCAGCCCAACGAACTTCACCAGCTCCCTCGACTCAACTATCTGGAACACCGTCGTCGGTTATCCCAACGAACCCTCGGTCGCAGTCCTCACGGACGGATCCTCGAACGTCTTCGGTTATGCATTTGACGTATATACTCTCGACGCATCAGCTACGGACGAAATCGTCGTAACGAACGGTTCCTCTGAACAAGACCTCAGCAGCAGTTCGATCATTAGCGAGTATAACAGGGATCCGCAGGAATCGATGCTCACGTGGGATCAAGGGCGTCAGTCGCTCATCTTCGTTAACAACGGGATGGACATGAGCGGGAACCACCCGATCCTGGAGTTTCCGCGGAATGGCACCACCGGGGCATCCCTGCAATCCACAGCGACGACCATCGGGACCGTCGCCGGTACACCTTATGCGGTCGCCGCATCCGAAGACGGCAGCTCAGTCGCCGTCGGTTGGCGCAACGGCAGCGGTACCGGCTTTAACGTATCGATCTTCCACAACAACGGTAGCGGCTGGACCCTGGCCTCAAGCGGCAGTTCGCTTGCGAGTACGACGTTCTCGAATCTCGCGGCGGTACACTTCCTCGCGAACGGCAATCTCGCGGTTACCGACGGTCAGAATCTCCAACAATTCACCGGCGTCGGCGCTTCCTTCGGCCCATCCTATAACCTGATTAATGATTTTGGCGGCGGCTACTATATCAACGATTTTGCGGCATCACTATGAGCGAATCAGACGTACGCGATGACCGGGAGGATGACGCCGTGAACCAATGCACCCGGCGCGTGAGCGAGTGGTCTCGCCGGCCGTTGAATGAACCCCGTTTCCGTCGTTCTCACCAATCGCTTGCGATGGACGGCCGTCTCTTGGGGAACACGATACGCCGCGCAATGGGCTCCGGGTTTATCGTCATTGGATCGCTCTTGGTCGTCGCTTGCGGCGGCGGCTCGCACTCCTCGGTTCTTCCGCTTCCACTTTCGCATCCGGGAACCGTTTCGTCAGCTTCCCCCTCGCCCAATCATGGCTTTGCCACGGCCGTCTTTACCTTCCACATTCCCCTGCGAACCAAAACCGCCACCTCGCAACACACGCCGCAGTACATTCCCTCAACGGTGCAATCGGTTCAATTCACGATCCTTGAGGTGAACGGTTCGGTTCCCGTGCCCGCGCCGACCCCGGCATCCTTCACGATCCCAGGCTCAGCCTGCACGCTCACGAGCGGCGAATATACTTGCACACTCCCCGTTCAGTTGCCGGTCGGCAATGATCTCACACAAATCAGCACCTACGACGGCAGCGCAAATTTGCTCTCGCAACAAGTCGGCTCACCCCTCACCGTCGTCCCGGGAACGGCGAACGCCTTTGGGACGTCGCTCTCTCCAATAACCCTCGATGCCGCTCCCGGTGCGATCACCGCAAACGGAGGTAGCGGCGTCAACGGAGCCCAGCCGAACTTCAGGGTCAACTTCAGCGGTGCGGTTACGTTCAATCTCAGCCAAGTCGATGGCGGCGGCACGGCCTTTGGTGCGCAACCCGGCCAACCAACGATGACTCATACCGCTGCAACCGGCGCCGGAGCGAGCGCATCCATCACCGGATCGACTCTTACGCTTACACAGAGTTCCGCCGGCTTTACCAACGTCGTCGTCGAGGCCGATCCGGCCGGCACACAAGACGTCACGACAACCTTGACCTCGTCTCCGGATTTGGGCGCCACAAATTTCACGGTCGCCTCGACAAACGGGATCTATCCGGGTGCGAACCTCATCCTCGACTACGAAACATTAAGTAACCAAAATATTATCCAGGAATCGGCATTGGTCACGGCCGTCAACGGAACGACGATCACCGTGGCGTCGGGTCTCTCGCACCCGCACTCCTCGGGTGCCGGCATCAGGCACTACTCCGACAATTTGGTATCGTCGGCCAATCTCTTCACCGTGGCGCTCAATTCGCCTCTGATCGTCG
Source organism: Vulcanimicrobiaceae bacterium (assembly GCA_035937855.1). GTDB lineage: Bacteria > Vulcanimicrobiota > Vulcanimicrobiia > Vulcanimicrobiales > Vulcanimicrobiaceae > DASZHL01. Next base: position 41,062 of record DASZHL010000023.1, on the reverse strand, counting down.
TGGTCGGTAACAAGAGCGGGGTTACGAAAGTTATCGCGTATAATGAGAGCTTAAATTTGCAGCCCGGCAGCTTAACGGAGAACTATGGCGGAGCGACCTATTTCCCTCTCGCGGGGCTCGACGCCAACGGAAGCGTATACTTCATGTATGAATTCTCCAGCGCTATCCTGCGTTCGACGTACACCGCTGGTTCCGGATTCAGCTCGCCTGTAACCTTCCCAGCCGGTTATGATTTCTCGACGAGCGGAGTGAATGCCTCCAGCAACGGAACGCTGGCGTTCACCGGCTACCAACTTACCATATTCAGCGCGGCTACGAGCGGCAGCCCAATCACCTTCAGTCCCGCCTTTCATGACAATGTAAGCTGGAATCTCACTCCCTACACGAACAACCTTTGCAATGTCCGGTGCCAAACGGTCGCGGTTCTGACGGACGGTTCCTCAAACGTCTTCGGCTATGCGGTCAGCATACTCAACGGGGATGCATCTGTTAACTACTACTATTACGACATCATTCAAGATCAAATCGCGGTGACGGACGGCTCCTCCGAACAAGACATCCAGAACGGTGCGATCATGGCGCAGTTCTACGGTCCTTACGGGGATTTGCCCTCAGCACTCACGTGGGATCAAGGACGTCAGTCGCTCATCTACGTCAGTTCTCAGGCAAATCGCGGGATCAGCTCGCGCATCCTGGAGTTTCCACGAAATGGAACCTCCGGCGCATCGCTGCTCACTACACCGACAACGGTCGGCACCATGAACCTCGATCCGTGGACGGTCGCCGCATCCAAAGATGGCAGCTCCGTCGCCGTCGCTTGGGGAACCACCTATACCGCCCCCGTTACCGTATCAATCTACCACAACAACGGCGGCGCTTGGTCTCTGGCTTCGGGCGGCAGCACACTTGAACGCACGACGTTCGCGAACTTCCAAGCGATGCATTTTCTCGCGAACGGCAATCTCCTTATCGCCGATAGCGACGGTTCTACCTACGCGAATCTCTGGCAGTTCACCGGTGTCGGAAGTCCCGTCGGCTCACCCTACAACGCGCAGAATGACCTCGGAAGCGGCTACGGTATCACCGATTTCGCCGTCTCACCCTGAATGAATTTATCGGCATCGGCAATGTCGCCGACAATATTCAAAATCATTATAATGTTCCGCTACGAAGCAAAGGAGACCGTCTCTTGGGGAATATGATACGCCGCTTGATGGGCTCCGGGTTCATCGTCATCGGTTCACTCCTCGCCGTCGGTTGCGGCGGCGGCTCGCACTCCTCGTCCCTTCCCCTTGCGCTTTCGCATCCGGGACCCGTCTTATCGGCTTCCCCCTCACCCAATCGCGGCTCCGCCACGGCCATCTTCAGCTTTCTCGTTCCCGTTCCCAAACGAAGCAACGCCGTGGGTTCTCATCATTCACCGCAGTATATCCCCGCAACGGTGCAGTCGGTCCAATTCAAGGTCCTTGAGGTGAACGGTTCCCCTCCCGTCCCCACTCCGACTCCGGCCTCATTCACGATCCCAGGTTCGGTCTGCACGCTCGCAAGCGGCAATTACCAATGCTCGCTCCCGGTCCAAATGCCGGTCGGAAACGATCTCACGCAAATCAGCACCTTCGACGGCAGTGCGAACTTGCTCTCGCAACAAGTTGGTTCGCCCCTTGCCGTCGTCGCGGGCACCGCGAACACGTTTGGGACTTCACTTTCTCCGATAACCCTCGACGCCGCTCCCAGTACGATCACCGCCGTCGGCGGAAGCGGGGTCATCGGAACCCAGCCGAACTTCACCGTCAATGTCTCGGGGACAAAGACGTTCACGCTCAGTCAAGTCGATGCGCATGGAACGGCGTTCGGCTTACAACCCGGCCTCCCGACGCTCATTCACGCTTCAGCGACCGGCGCCGGGGCAAGCGCATCCATCAGCGGATCAACCCTCACGCTCACCCCGCCCACTTCCGCCGCTTCGACCAACGTCGCGGTCGAGGCCGATCCGGCCGGCACACAAGATGTCACGACGACCCTCACGTCTTCTCCGGACTCGGGTGCGACGAGTTTCACCGTCTCCTCGACGAGCGGCATTTATCCGGGTGCGAATCTCATCGTCGATTACGGAACCTTCGGCATTACGACATTTCTGCAAGAATCGGTGCTGGTCACGAGCGTCAGCGGAACGACGATCACCGTTGCACCGGGCCTCGCGCACGCGCATACCTCGGGTGCGAGCGTGCTGCATTATTCCGACAATTTGGTATCGTCGGCCGATTCCTTCATCGTGGCGATCAACCCGATTCTCCTCGTGCCTATCGCTGGAAACGGCAGCAATTTAAAAGCGTTGGTGTATGACGGCACCTTCACGTTACAGACCGGCAGCCTGACCATTCCGACGACGTCGAGTTACCTCGTCGCGCGGCTTGATTCCAACGACAATCTGTATATCTTCAACGGCCAAGCCAATGGAGTCACCCGATCGACGTACACCCCCGGCACCGGATTCGGCTCGACCACAACGTACTCGGGCATCCCCGCTGAAACCAATGGTTATTTCGGATTCGACGTCTCAAGCAACGGTACGGTGGCCGTTGAGAATTTCTGGAACATAACGCCGGAGCTTACGATATTTCCCGCTGGTACGAGCAGTAGCCCAATCACCTTTACGAGCGCCCTCGGCCAATACTGGGTAACAAGCGTCTATTACATTCCCCACCCAACCGTCGCTGTCCTCACGGACGGCTCCTCGAACGTCTTCGGCTATGCGTACGACGTCTGGTATGACTTCGGAACGGCAAACGACCAAATCGTCGTGACGAACGGATCCTCAGAACAAGACATCAACAATAGTTCGATCACCAGCCAATTCCACACCGGCTTTGCAAATCCAACACTCGTGTGGGATCAAGGGCGCCAGTCGCTCATCTACGCGAATATTGACGCAGTCGGCGGGAACTACTCGATCCTGGAGTTCCCGCGGAACGGAACCACCGGCGCATCGTTGCAGACGTCACCGACAACGATCGGCAACGTTACCGATGTTCCTCAGTGGGTCGCCGCATCCAAAGATGGAAGCAACGTCGCGGTCGCTTGGGGGGCATTTCCCTTCACGGCCGTATCGATCTTCCACAACAATGGGAGCAGCTGGTCCCTGGCCTCCGGCGGTAGCACGCTCGCCGGCAAGACTTTCTATTTCTCGTCGATGCAATTCCTATCGAACGGCAATCTCATGATTCTTGATTTCCAAAACGCGAATTTCTGGCAGTTTACCAACGTCGGCACTGCCGTCGGCTCAGCGTACGATCTTACCGGTGATTTCGGTAGCGGCTACATTCCTCGGAATTTTGCCGTCGCGCGCTGAACAAATCAGCAGATTCGATTCATCGAAATGCAATCATAAACTATCGTTTAGGAAGAAACAACATGATAGGACCATCTCGCCGGACTTTGAACGTACCTCGTTCCGTCGCTCCTGGGGGGGCCGTCTCTTGGGGAATATGATTCGCCGCTCGATGGTCTCCGGGTTCATCGTCATCGGCTCGCTCCTCGCCGTCGCTTGCGGCGGCGGGGCGCACTCCTCGTCCCTTCCCCTTGCGCTGTCGCATCCGGGACCTGTCTTATCGGCTTCCCCCTCACCCAATCGCGGCTCCGCCACGGCCGTCTTCAGTTTTCTCGTTCCCGTTCCCAAACGAAGCAACGCCGTGGGTTCTCACCATTCACCGAAGTATATCCCCGCATCGGTGCAGTCGGTCCAATTCAAAGTCCTTGAGGTGAACGGTTCCCCTCCCGTCCCCGCTCCGACTCCGGCCTCTTTCACAATTCCGGGTTCAGTTTGCACGCTTACAAGCGGCAATTACCAATGCTCGCTCCCGGTCCAAATGCCCGTTGGGAACGACCTCACGCAAATCAGCACCTTCGACGGCAGTGCGAACTTGCTCTCACAACAAGTCGGCTCGCCCCTTGCCGTCGTCGCGGGCACCGCGAACACGTTTGGGACTTCACTTTCTCCGATTACCCTCGACGCCGCTCCCAGTACGATCACCGCCGTCGGCGGAAGCGGGGTCATCGGATCCCAACCGAACTTCACCGTCAATGTTGCGGGGACAAAGACGTTCACGCTCAGTCAAGTCGATGCGCATGGAACGGCATTCGGATTGCAACCCGGCCTCCCGACGCTCATTCACGCTTCAGCGACCGGCGCCGGGGCAAGCGCATCCATCAGCGGATCAACGCTCACGCTCACCCCGCCCAGTTCCGCCGGTTCGACGACCAACGTCGCGGTCGAGGCCGATCCGGCAGGAACGCAAGACGTCACGACGACCCTCACGTCTTCTCCGGACTCGGGTGCGACGAGTTTCACCGTCTCCTCGGCGAGCGGCATTTATCCGGGCGCGAACCTGATCATCGATTACGATACCTTCGGCATCACGACATTTCTGCAAGAATCGGTACTGGTCGCGGGCGTTAGCGGCACGACGATCACCGTTGCGCCGGGGCTCGTGCATGCGCATACCTCGGGCGCGAGCGTCCTCCACTACTCCGACAATTTGGTATCGTCGGCCGATTCCTTCACCGTGGCAATCAACCCGATTCTCATCATGCCGATTGCTTTAAACGCCAGCCCTCCGACTGTGAAGGCGTTGGTGTATGACAACACTTTCTCATTACTGCCCGGCAACTTGACGAGATCGATTACGCTGAGCGGCATGGTCGTGCGGCTCGATGTGAACGACAACCTGTATGTCTTCGACGGCCATGCCGCTGAGTGCTTCCGAACAACCTACACTCCCGGGGTCGGATTCGGTTCGATCACCATATTCTCGGGAGTTATCGAGGCACCCGGAGGTTACTACGGGGCCGACGTCTCAAGCAACGGGACGGTGGCAATTTTGAATGCGGGGTACGATTTCATGGGCGGCACGTACCCGCAGCTCACCGTATTCGCCGCGGGTACGACCAGCGGCCCGATCAACTTCACGAGCGCGCTTGACCCAAGCAACTGGCGTACGGACCTCAACGGTACCTCTCAGCGATCCGTCGCGATCCTCACGGACAGCTCCGCGAACGTCTTCGGCTATGCGTATGGGCTGCGTACTTTCGGACCGGCTCACGATCAAATCGTGGTAACCGACGGAACCTCCGAACAAGACGTCAACAGCAATGCGATAACCAGTAACGGTCCCGTCCAGTCCGGCTTTCCGAAGATGTTATGGGATCAAGGGCGTCAGTCGCTCATTTACGCGAACGACCAAGCGGATATGAGCGGAAACTACTCGATCCTGGAGTTCCCGCGGAACGGAACCACCGGCGCATCGTTGCAGACGTCACCGACAACGATCTTGAACGTCACCAACTTTCCGCAGTCGATCGCTTTGTCCAAAGACGGAAACAACCTCGCGGTTTATTCGGGAGCATTTCCCTCCGCGTCGGTGTCGATTTTCCACAACAATGGGAGCAGTTGGTCCCTGGCCTCCGGCGGTAGCGCGCTCGCCGGGCAGACTCTCTACACTTTCGAGTCGATGAACTTCCTTTCAAACGGCAATCTCATGATTCTCATTTCCCAAAACCCGAACGGAATGTTCCAGTTCACCGACACCGGCGCTGCCGTCGGCTCCGTGTACGATATGAGCGGTGATTTCGGTAGCGGCTACAGGATCGGGGATTTTTCCGTCTCACCCTAAACGAATCAGAAGGTCCCATACTTTAGAGCGCGTATACCCCGAGCATGAGAACTCATCGCTTCTTCCGCACGTCGCGACTGCGCGTTCGCTCGCTTCTTTGTTCACTGGTGTCGCTGCTCTGCGTCGGCACCGTATCGGCACAAACCGCGACGCCGACGGCGACGCCTTGGGCTTGGCCCTCGATTCCATCGTGTCTTTCCGATCCTGGGATCTCAACGCCGGGGACGCCGGACTACACTGCTCCGGTATGCACGCTGTACGACGACGTACTCCAGGGAGGCGGAACCGACGTTGAACTGATCTCGGCTCGCCAAATGAATGTCGAACTTGCCGGAGTACTCTATCCCGCGTTCTTGCCGGGTACCGAGGCCGTGCGGTTCGTCGTCTCCGATAAGTTCGACCTTTTCGCACACGGCCCGCAGCAACTCGTTCGAGTCTCGCTGAGCCGGAACGGAGCACGCTTCGGCTCGTGGTGGACGACCCTTGACCAGGTTAGCTCCAACGGCAAATTACTGAGCGCGGACAAGATTCGCTCGGTCCTCGCATTGACGTATACCCCGGCCTGCATCGCCTATGCCGATCATATCCAAGCCGGTGTACGCGCATACCTCGGCGTCACGGCACCGGCTTTCGACCAACGCGGCGGCGGCGCCGAATGGTGGTTTCCGCCCGACACGGTTGTCTCAACGACGGTTCGCGTCGTCCCCGACGGCCCAGGATGTCCATGATCTCATAATCGTTTGAGGTTTTCGACACGGACGCGGATCACGGCACTCTGGTTCGGCTTGCCCAGTTGTTTGATGGGAGCGTCTCGCGTACTCTCGAAGGCTTGCTCCAAAGACATTTGGTGAGTTCCGGAATACGATCGCCGTCACTGAGAATCTCCGCTTCGACAAGGTCGCCGAGATGCAGATTTTGAAAAATGCGCGGATTATACGTCACCATTACGAGGTTCGTTCCAAGAGTCTTAATCGCGATTTCATATTTACGGGAATCAATGGCTTGAATATAGCCGGTAATTGGATTTTCAGCGGCGATTTCAGACTGTTGGATTACGACTCGACCGCTCTTTTCGCGCAGATCATCAAAATGCTTATTCGTATCATTCGTTTTCCAGAAAATATAACCCGCAGTCGTAACCATCACGGCAGATGCAGCATACATGGCAACAAATAATAATTTAAGGCTATTGCTGAACTGGGGGCCATTCGGGCCATTCCCGCCACCATCAGGGACAGCGGCAAGAGTTCTTCGTATAGGCCAGTCCTCCGGATCTTTCCTATTGAGCATTGTTTGCGAACCTCAGCGCGCGGTTTAGCACATTGAACTCCTTCGCTGAAACAGAACCCTTCGTCCGGAGCTTACACGCTCCTTTGATTGACGAGATCTCGCTCCGATGCCCAATTCCCCAGTGTCCGAAAAAAGCCTCAGCGAGACTGATCGGCGGTTGCCGTCCCGAGCGTTCCGACATTGATCCCGTGGCGCTCGAAGGTCTGTCCGCTCACGCGATCGAGTTCGACGACCGCTTTTTCGAGATCAGTCTGGGCGGTGAGTTCTACTCCGCGATCGTCGGCAACCGCAACCTGCCGCTGCAATACCAGATACGTCGTCGAGGCGCCGGCCTTGAACTTGCGCTGCTCACTGGCGGCGACGTCTTCAGCCGCCTTGCGGGCCGCTTGCGCGGCAAGCATCCGCACCATCGCTGAATGATACCCCTGTACGGCGTTGCGCGATTCAACAGTAAACTGCTGAATCAACGATGCCTCTTGAATCTGCACCTGACGCTGTTGCGCTCGAACGGCAGCTACGTCCGCCTTCGCCGTACGATTTCCCAACGGCAGACCGATGACCAGACCAGCCGAATACGTTGGATAACGAGCATTGAACATTGAGGAGATCGCCGTGTTGAGGCCGCCAACCGTGTACGGTGGAACGGCAAGAGTGGGTGCCGGTAGCATGGCGATCTGCTGTGAGGACGGAAGACCGGCATTGGCAGCTGCGATGAGTTGATTGATCGTCGAGAACTCCGAACCGAAAATCTGGAAGATCGGATTCGCCGACAAGGACTCGGCAGTACCGGCGAAACCATTCTCAGTCACGCCGAGTTGAATGTCAACTTGCGGCTTGGCCGCATCCGACGCATTAGCCAAAGCTACTGCGACGCTTCGCTGCTGGTCTCGCAAGAGCGAGATCTCTGGACGATTACGCATCGCATCGAGGACGACCGTTGCGAGGTTGGGCTCCGGCGGAAGTTGAGTCTCGAGTGTCGTCGGTACGAGATTCGCCCGCCAAATTGGATCCTGAACGTCCGTCGTGAGCAGAGACTTGAGATGGTTCTGCAAGGATCCAACACTTTGAAGTGCGGCGTAGACGTTGTTCTGGAACAATGAAACCTGCGCGTTCGATTCGACGACGTCCGTCGGCGCAGCTTGACCGGCACGCACGAGTCGGGCGTTACTCTCGCTCTGCGCTTGCGCTTGCCGTAAAGCATCCTCCTGAATTCCGACGTTCCGCCAAGCGGCGAGAAGATCATCGTACGCACTCGAGACCTCCGTGATCTTCGATGAGGCCGACTGCAAAGCCTGAGCATCCGATTGATCGACCCCGATCTTCGCCAACGCAAGCTGTTCCCGGGTCTGATTCATGCCGCTTCCCTGTCCCAGGGGCTGCGTGAACGTAAGACCCATCGAGGTCAGATAAAATGGATTGAAAGAATTCACCGTCGCGTTGTTGTTGATCCGTTGCGCGGATAGACCCAAGGAATAGCGCCCACCGCCCGGGGTGATTCCGGAAAGCGAGGCGTTGCCGCCGAGCGTTACCTGGCTAATCGGTCCGCCGTTTGGTCCCGCTTCAAACGCGCTCTCCGGAGGAGACTGAGTAGACGAAAACGTCGGCGCAACCTGAAAACGAAGATCATAAGCTCCCTTGGCGGCGACGACCTGATATCCCGCGACCCGACGGTTCAGTTGAGAAACGGCGAGATCTCCATTTCTCGACAAGGCCATCGAGACGGCATCCTCCAGCTTGATCCCGACGAAAGGTTGCGCGACGACTCCCGGAATATCCGGCGAAGGAAGCGTCGAAGGAAGTGCGCTGAAACTCGGTGCGCTCTCCGGCACGGGAGGCGCAACGATGGCCGTCGCGGGAATCGGCGCCGGGTTGAGCGCGGGCGTTGCAGCCGGAACGGGCGTCAACTGAGCGAGCAACACGGCACTCGCGATGACATTCAGACTCAAGACCATCGTTTGATTTCACTCCTAACGAATGCTGATGTTTGTCTCGACCGACATTCCTGGACGAAGGGCGTAGCGTGAATCGGGATGATCGAAGACGATGCGCACGGGAACCCGTTGGGTCACCTTCACGAAATTCCCCGTCGCATTTTGTGCGGGAATCAAGCTGAACAGATTTTGCGAAGCCGGGCTGATCGCCTCGACCTGACCGCGGAAGTTCACGCCTTTATATGCGTCGACGGTAATGTCGACCGGCTGGCCAACGTGAATGTCTCCGAGTTGGGTCTCTTTGTAATTCGCCGTCACGAAAATATGCGAGGCCGGAACGACTTGCATGATCGCTTGTCCGGGGGAAACCGTGACGCCCGTCTCGACGTCTTTCTCGCCGACATATCCGTCGATCGGCGAGCGGATTTGCGTGTCGACGAGTTGATCCTGGGCGAAACGAAGCTGCGCTTGTGCCGTCTGAATCTGAGCTCGCGCCGCCTGCGCCGCGGCTTGCGCGGCAGGCACCCGACTCGGCGCACCACTCTCTTGATAGTGCCCGCGCGCAGTGATTAATTGCCCGCGCCCAGACGGAACTCCGGCTTGTGCTGACCGCGCATTCGCCTCTTGGGAGCGCAACTTCAACTCGGCAGCCGTGACGTTATCCCTCGCTTGTTTTTCATTGACGGTCGCCTGTTGGGCGGAAGCCTCTGCCGCAAACTTTGCGGCGCGGGCCGAATCGAGTTGCGCTTGCGGCATATCGCCGGTCGCGACCAGGGACGAAGCACGCTCGAAATCGGCGTTCGCTTTGGCAAGATTCTCGACGGCAGATTGCGTGGCGCTTTGGGCAGCCTGATATTGCCGCGTCGCGTCCATCCCTTCGATCTGCGCGATCGGGACTTGAAGTTCCGCGGACACGTCTTGTTCGTGCGCGACAGTTATCGCTGCATTCGCCTGCGCGATCGCGCCGACGCCCTGGCGTTCCTGCGCACCTTGCTGATCACGCACGAGCGCGACGTTCGCCTCCGCCGCATCAGCTTGAGCGACAGCCGCGTCACGCTCAGCAATAGCCTGTGCTAATTTCTGCCTCTCGTCACGATCGTCAAGCTGGACCAGAAGCTGACCCTTTCTCACGGGCTCATTCGTATCAACCAAAATCCGATCGACGCGTTCGGTGACTTTACTCGTGATCGCAACCGCATCGGCGTCGATCGTTGCATCATCCGTACTCGCATGCTTCCATGCGAAGATTGCATACCGGATTCCGAATATCAGCACGACCAAAAGAGCAACGGCGAGCACCGCTCGTATCCATGGGCGCGGCGCATTGCTTACGACGGGAGGCGCTTCCCCGCCGTGTCCGTCAGATCCAAGCACCGGGGCTTGAGGCGTCTGTGTTGTCGTCATCCCACTCGCACTCCGTCCAAAAGATACGTCACCAACAACTTTATGAATCGCTCGGGGGGCATTTGGTCGAGTTTCCAAACGTGACGACCCATGACATGCGAGAAGATCGTCCCAAGGAAGATCCCGGCGATCGCCTGAGCTTCGCCGCGCAGCTCGCCCGAGGCGATGCGACGCTGAAAAAATTCCGTGATTAAGGCTTTCTTCTCACGCGGAACCCGCCAAGATATCTCGGCCGAATGCGGAGCAAGTTGAGCCTCGGCAAGCGCCACGCAGATCAGATCCTGATCGCGAACCATCTGTTCATGCACCTGCAAACCAATCGCCTCGAGTACTTCTTCCAAGGGTCCGTCAATGCCGGCAAGCGTCTCGCGGAGTTGCGAAACCGAACAAAAATGTTCGCGCATGGCATCGAGCAAAGCGAGCTTTGTTCCGAAGTGGCGAAATATCGTCGTTTCATTCACGCCTGCTCGCTCGGCGATCTCTCGCGTCGTCGTCCCGCGACTTCCCTTGAGCGCATACAATTCGCGCGCCGCTTCGACGATTCGCAAGCGCGTTTGATCGACGGAGCTTTCAGCGCCGACTTCCGGAATGCGCACTTTCACGCGGAGAGACCCCCGACAAGCCCCAAGACAGGAATCACGTCGAATATGCGGTCCAAAGCGTTTATGCGAATCGTCTCCAGCAACCCGGGTCGCGAAACTGCTAATCGAACCGTTCCGCCATGTTCACGCACCTCGCGAAGCAGGACAATCAAGCGAGCGATAATCAACGTGTCCAGAACCGGAAGCTCATCGAGGATCAGCGTCAGGTTCGGATGCTCCTTGGCGAGACTCTCTGCCCGCGCGTCGAGGAACTCGATGACGCGATCAGGTGGAACGACATAGGGCGTCGGAGTGCGAATCGAACCTTTCATCAAATCTTTCTACCGGAGAAACGAAGTTGGATCATACTCTAAGGAATACTACGCTTCTCGCTGAATCAATGCAAGTACATGCTTGCAATTTCTGATCCGCAAAAGTCCTTGCTTTTAGCGGAACTTGCCGAGCGAGCCACTCTTCGGCAGGCTTCCCTTGTGGTGCTCCCAATCGACCCGCCCGGAGCGGCGTGGACCTTCGAGCCGTATCGCGATCTCTATCCGGCCAGTATGATCAAGGTTCCGATCGCCGCCGCTCTGACCGCCCGTTGGGAAGAAGGGAGCGCCGCACCGGAGGAGCGAGTTGAGATCACGCTTGCAAACATGACGGCCGAGGACATGCCGTCGCCCTTTGTACCCGGGTATTTCGCAACGACGCGCGAGCTTTGCGAGCTCATGCTCACTCGCTCCAATAATGTCGCGGCGAACGTTCTCATCGATTTCCTCGGACGTGACTCGATCACGGAATTCGCACAGGGTCTCGGTCTAGAACAGACTTTTATGCGACGAAAGCTTTCCGGATCGCTCCCGTTGATTAACGACCCCGCAGCCCAAGGACGCAACCGCCATCCCGCCGCGGAATCAGCCCTGCTTTTTGCATCCATCGCGCATGGGAGACTTCCCGGTGCGCATTGGCTAAAGGAAACCCTTGGCCGTCAGTGCTGGAACGACAAGCTCTCCACGGGTCTCCTCCCGGGCGATCGCTTCTTCCATAAGACGGGCGAGACGGACGAGTTTCGGCACGACGGGGGTATCCTGACGACAAATACGGACAAAACCTTTGTCATAGTTGCATACACCGCGCTCACCGAACACGATGGAGATGGAGCGTTCCAAGCCTATATGCACAATCTCCGCACACATCTCTGACGCCATTGCCGAAAGGCACTTTTTTCGCTTGCCGGTCGCGCCAGATTCTCGTCGTATTGTGAAACTAGAAACCGCGATGTGCAAAAAAGACCCCCGTGCCGGATGATCGGCGGGGAGTAAGGCGATCTCCGTCAAAGCGCGGAAACTTGTCTTTCTCGCATCCGCCGACTTCTTGAAGGAGTACGAAACTTGCGATCATTCTCATTGGTTGCCGCCGCAGCGTTGACGCTCGTCGCATCAACCTCCGTTCTCAGCGCGGAACCTGCCCCAAAAGCTCAAGTCACCGTCGGCGTCATCGTCGACGCCGGCGGATCCGCGGGCGCCTACGGAACGGCGCAACGCAACGCCGTGGAACTCGCCGTGGACGATATCCGAAACGGACTTATCGACACGGGAAAGTCGAACCTCACGTTCGATATCGAAGACGCCGCATCAGATCCCGCGCAAGTCGTCTCCCTCACGCAGAAATTCGCCACGGATAACACGGCGTTGCTGATCGGTCCGACGCTTTCGTCAGAAGCGTTCAAAAGCGATCCGATCGCCGTCCGTGCGGGCCTTCCCGTGCTGGCAATCTCGAACACGGCACACGGAATTCCCGAACAAGGCCCCTCCGTCTTCCGGGATTCTCTCGCCGAAGAACAAGTCGTTCCCGAGGCCGTCAAATCCGTCAAGAAGATCCTTCATCCGAAAACCGCCGCGATCATCTACGGCGACGACAACGCCTTTACCAAAACGGATTTCCAGATCTTCCAAGATTCGCTCACGAAGGAAGGCATCAAGGTGGTCGACATCGAGACGTATCATACCGGCGACGTCGATTTCAAACCGCAACTGACCAAGATCGCCTCATTCTCTCCGGATCTCCTCGTCGTCGGTTCCATCGTTTCCGAAGCCGTGAAAATCATTCCGCAGGCCAAGCAAGTTGGGATCACGTCGCACATCATCGGCGGAAACGGCCTCAACTCGCCCAAGCTCATCCAAATCGCCGACAAGGATGCCGAAGGCGTGGTCGTCGGAGCCGCTTATGACGCGGCGAATACGTACCCGGGAAATGCCGGTTTCGTGACGCGCTACACGAAGCGCTTCGGCACCTCGCCCGATCAGTTCGCCGCCCAAGCATACGCGGGCGTTCAAATTGTCGCCTATACCGTGAAGTCGGGGGCAACCTCCCGCGAGAATATCGCCGAGCAGATGCTCGCAAATCGTGGAATTCCAACGGTACTTGGACGATTCTCCTTCACCCAAACCCGTGACGCGGATGCTCCGAGCGCCATCATGCAGGTCCACAACGGAACGTTCGTTTCGTTCAAATAAAGACCCGACGGGAACCTTCGCTTTTGCTTATTCAACAACTTGTAAACGGACTGTTTAGCGGAAGCCTGTACGCACTTTTTGCGGTCGGCTATACGCTCGTTTTCGGTGTCCTCGACATCCTCAATCTCGCACATGCCGCAATTTTCACGGCCGCCGCATTCAGCGCATTAGCGCTGACCGCGGCGGGGTTCCCTCTTCCGCTCGCGCTCGCATGCGCGATCGTCTTCGCGGGCATCCTCGGGATTCTGCTCGACCGCGTTGCGTTCGCACCCCTCCGGCGGCGCAACGCGGGAACCCTCGTTCCGCTCATTTCAAGCATCGGCGTAGCGATCGTGATCCGAGGAATCATCCGTGGGATTTGGGGATCGGATGAACTTCGTTTCGGCAATTTCGGATCAATGCCGCCGTTTCACGTAGGTGGGCTCACCTTCGGGATTCTCGATCTCGTCGTGTTAACGAGCTCCCTTCTGCTCGTCGCCATATTGAGCTTCGTCCTGCGGGCGACGACGTTCGGCCGCAACGTTCGGGCCGTCGCGCAAGACCGGGTCGCAGCGGCCTTGCTCGGCATCGATATCGAACGAACGATCTGGATGACGTTCTTTCTCGCATCCGCCCTCGGCGGCGCTGCGGGAATTCTGACGGGGCTGCAGTTTAATAGCGTCAGCGTCGATATGGGCGCCAAGATCGAACTCAAAGGTTTAGCGGTTATCGTTCTTGGCGGCATGGGAAGCGTGAGCGGCGCCGTTCTCGGGGCGCTCCTCATCGGCATCGTCGAATCGCTCTCAGTTGCATATATCTCATCGAATTTCCGAGATGCGATCGCGTTCTTGGTGATGTTCCTCATCCTCATTTTGCGACCGCAAGGCCTGTTCGGTCGGCGCGCGCAGCGCACGGGCTAAACCATTGTCGCTTCTCGGTTTTCTCGCGGCACATTCCAAGCTCTTCGATCAGATCGGCATCGACGCACTCCTCGCGCTCTCGCTCTCGCTCTCTTTGCGCGCCGGACAGTTGGCACTCGCGCAAGCGGCCTTCATGGGAATCGCCGCATACGTTGGATCGATCGGCTCCCTCGTCGCGCATTGGAACCTTGCCGAATCCTTAATCGCGGGACCTCTCGCAGCGGCACTCGTCGCCGCCCTCTTGGCTTTGCCGATCGGGCGATTGCAGGGCGTCTTCCTCGCGATTGCAACCGTCGCGTTCGGAGAGATCGCCCGCATCGTCGAAATCAATCTTCCGATCACGGGCGGCGCCGAAGGTCTTTCCAACATTCCCAACGACGCAGGAACGTTTCTGATCTATGCCATGTTGCTCGCGTGCGCGGGCGGTGTATGGGCCTTGCAAGCAGGTTCACGCAGTTTCGCCTTAGCTATGGCGGCGACGCGCGAAGATGAGCATGCCGCGCGTACCATCGGCATCGACGTCGCACGCGTTCGCATCCTCACGCTGGTTCTCGGCGCTGCAATCGCAGGCATCGCGGGCGTCTTGTATGCCCATGCGAATTTCTTCATTACTCCTGAAGATTTCGGATTCACGCGCATGGAGCAGATTCTCGTCTCCTGCGTGATCGGCGGCGTCACCAGTTCGCTCGGCGCGATTTTTGGATCGGCGTTTCTTACGGTTCTCCCTGAGACGATCCGCTTTCTTCACCAGTACCGCGAAGTCAGTATCGGCGTGATCTTATTGGCGGTCATCCTTTTCGCGCCTTCGGGAATCGCAGGTTTATGGAAACGCCGATAGCACTCCTTTCGATCCGTGGACTCACGCTCCGCTATGGAGGCGTTACGGCGCTCAATTCCCTCGATCTCGACGTTGCGCGAGCCGGCGTCGCGGGCCTCATCGGACCCAATGGAGCCGGAAAAACCAGCCTGCTCAACGTCATCACCGGCGTCGCAGGCCCGCACGACGGAACGATAATCTTCGCCGGAGAGAGTATCAAACGCGAAGCGACCCATCACATCGCTCGGCGCGGCATCGCGCGCACGTACCAACACATCCGTTTATTTGCAAACCTCTCAATTTGGGAGAACGTCAGCTCCGGCGTCTTCGCTCATCCGCGCCGATTCACGCACGCGGACGCATCCGCGGCGATCGAACGCGTCGGTATGAGCGAACGCGATCTCTCGCGTCGGGCCGGAACTTTACCCTACGGCGAGCAACGGCGTCTGGAGATCGCACGCGCGTTGGCGATGCAACCGACCCTTCTGCTCCTCGACGAACCCGCCGCCGGAATGAATCCGCAGGAAACCGCCGACCTTGCTGCGCTCATCGACAATATCGCCGCAGACGGCACGAGCGTGCTGCTCATCGAGCACGACATGACGCTGGTTCGATCCGTCTGCCGACATGTGACGGTCCTAAATTTCGGCGCCGTGATCGCGCGCGGAGATTGCGAGGACGTGATGGCCGATCCGACGGTCATCGAAGCGTACCTCGGAGCCCATCGTGAACGCTGAATCCAGAAATCCTCTTCTGCAGGTACGCGATCTTCGCGCAGGTTACGGCCGCATCGAGATTTTGCACGGCGTTTCCTTCGATCTTCGAGCTGACTCGCTCTGCACCATCATCGGCGCAAACGGTGCGGGGAAAACAACGTTGTTACTCGCACTCTCGCGAATCCTCTCGATCCGTAGCGGCAGCGTGCGACTCGATGGTGTGGAAATCTCCCGCAAACCTTCGCACGCAATCGTGCGCGCCGGAATGATCCACGTTCCCGAAGGCCGCCGCATGCTCGCGGGAATGAGCGTGCACGAAAATCTCTTGGTCGCTGCAGGCGCTCACCGTCTGCGCGATACACATGCGGAGATTGATGCGATCTTCGAGCGATTCCCCATCCTCGCTCAGCGGCGTACGCTCGCGGCCGGCTCCTTGTCGGGAGGCGAGCAACAGATGCTCGCGATCGCACGCGCACTCATCGTGCATCCGAAGGTTTTACTATTGGACGAACCTTCGATGGGCCTCTCACCCAAACTCGTCGACCAAATTTTCGAGATCATCGTCTCCGAGCGAGTTCGTGGAACCGCGATCCTCCTCGTCGAACAAAACGCACGCCGCGCACTCGAGATCGCCGACGAAGCCCACGTCCTCGAACGCGGAACAATCACGCTTAGCGGCCCGGCAAGCGAGTTGATTGGTCGCGAGGAAATCACCGCGGCATATCTAGGAACGCCGCCCTAGAGCGTTTTCCACTTTTGCATCACAGAACCGTATATCAGCCCTTGATGGAGCTATAGCATGAATCAGTTGTCTTATCGCTCACAGGATGACTTGCGCGCGGGTGTCGTCATCATCGGAGCGGGTATGGCGGGCTTGTCGGCGGCACTCGTCTTGCGTGAACGATGCATTCCCTTTCTGGTGCTTGAGGCGGGTGACCGCGTCGGCGGCCGCATGCGCACCCTGAGGACCGTATCCGGAGCGTATGTCGATATCGGAGCGCACTGGATCCACAACGTTGTGGGCGGATCAGAGAATCCCATTCGAGCGCTGCTTAATAGATTCGACATAAAGTATTTTGTCGACATGGTGCAAAATCTCAATTCTTATACACTCGACGGGAAATCTCACGGGAACGCTTGGCGTAACGACGACGGGTTGAATCATGAAGTGCTCAAGCGCATCGTTGCGGGGCAAGCGCGGGATCGGTCGTTGCTCGACCTCGTGAACCCTGAGTCATCCTGGAAGTTCGCACGATACCTCCCAACATGGTACGGAGTTGATCCTCATACTCCGGTCTCCGCGCGCGAGTATGGGATCGATAAGAGCTTGCCCGGGGGCCTGGTTTTGGAGAATGGAGTCCAAGAACTCGCAGAAAGAATAGCCGATGTGATTGGAAGGGAGAGCATACGTCTAAACACAGCCGTTGGGACCATTGCGGAGACGTCCAACGGCGTACGGATCACAACCAACGATGGGCAAAGGTTCACCGCCGGGCGGGTGATCTTCACCGGTTCACTGAAGATTCTCAAGAGCGGGGAAGTTGCGTTCAGTCCGCCATTCTCGAGGAGCGTTCAGAAGAGCATCAATCGCCTCGATTTGGGAACGCTCACCAAGATCGTCCTTGAACTTTCACCAAACTTCTTTCGGGAGAGGGCAGATCTCGAGCATCTCCATATCGATCTTATCGGCCCTCCGTCAGCCTTTGCGAACATTCATGAGCCGCTCATCACGCTTCTCATCGGCGGTGAGGAGGGACAACGCGTAGAGAAGATGTCTCCTCGCGAGGCTCGCGCCTATTTCGACGAGCAGCTTCGTCCAGCCAAAGAAATTCTCGGATATCATAAGTATGTGACGGGTGATCCTCTGGTGAGTGGGTGGCTCCATGAGCCTTACATGGGCGGAAGCTACTCGTTCTGTTCTCCCGGAGGGAAACGTAGCGGTCCGGTGAGGAATGGGCATATCATGCTAGCTGGAGAGGCATTCGATATCTGGTTTCCTGGGACGGTCACCGGCGCGTATCTTTCCGGCACTGCGGCCGGGATCGACTTGGCGAACGAGCTATGAGAGTTGAGATGAGAACCCCCCTCAAAACGCAGGCAGCACCAGTATATCACTCGTATTTATAAATAATAACCAACGTCCGGATGCGTCCGAAGGGCTTTCCGTCCCACGAACCCTTGATGGGATTCTCGTCCAAACTCTTCGATCGCATCTTCGTGATTTGCCTCGTCGAACAAAGTACGCGACACACACTCGAAATCACCGACGACGCCCATCTCCTTAAACGCAGCACGATCACGCTTAGCGGCCCGGCGAGCGAGTTCATTGGTCGCGAGGAAATCAGCACCGCGTACAGCGGCGAGGTTACGTTTCGAAACCCCTTGAAGTATAAGGTATTGTGCGAGCAATGTCGAATTCCGTACCCTCCACGATCGGCGCCCTCGAACTTCGAGAATTCCTGGAAAAAACTATCTTTCTGTTTAATGAAGCCGAACACGAATACACGGCGTCGCCATCTGATATGCTGATCGAGACCCTCTCTATCGGCATCACTCCGCTTGAATATCTTAGAACTCGGAGTTCCGCGGTTGACGCCGAGCTCCGGAGAGTCGAACGGATTCTTGAAGGGCAAGACAACTCACCCGATTATCAGCAAAACCTCCTCCTTGAGGCCTGCAAGCAAATGCTTGTTCACCTCAAAGCTGTGAACAACGGGAGCAATCCGCAAATCCCTTGCCGAAGAGAACTTCCCGAAGCCGAAACAAATCCCCAAAAACGCGCATCCGTGGCCGTCGATGCGTTCGTTCCCGATGAATTCCCACTGCCGCCTCCCTTCGGCGGCCTCCAATTGCTTTGCATAGAAACAGTCCTCCTACGAACCAAAAAGCAGGTCGTCGACCTCTACCGGAAGCTTCAGTCATCTCGTGAGGTTATCACACGCATAGAATCGAAGGTACAGAACGATCGACTTGTCTCATCGAAGATCAAAGAGCTCCAAAGTGCCTTTATTTTTACGCTTACGGACCAATATAAGGCAAAAAATAAATCTCGACACGGACTTCCTGCGAAGGTCGATAAATTTTTTAAAAAAAACGCAAACGCGTTCGCTGCGCTCGTCGAAATGAACTCATCGTTCCATGAGAGAGTGCCTTCTGCCTACCAGCGGATTTATCAACACTTTTATCGGATTTCTAGTCTCGTAAAAGGCAGCGTGGAGATCATTTCACTCGATGACCTCGATCGAGTCATGACCGACACCCATGGCAAAATCCGAAAGTACTTCGCTGACAGCGCTCTTCCCCTCATATTCCCCCTGAGCAATGAAGAACTCTCACAGGAAAACCCCGTTGAAAGAATGATCGCCATCCATGACGCCATCAATAAAACGGCAGCATCACTGCGTCGTTCTCGTAGTGCCTCGCAAAGACGATCATATTAGAGGTGACTATTTTACGCCGTATCCGCCATCACGATGATGTTATCTCTATATCGTGGGTCGCTTGAACAATACAGCAGGCGCGATCGTCACGATCGAGCCTGCTGTAGGTAATGGCGGAGAGGGAGAGATTCGAACTCTCGAGACGTTTATAGCGTCTGTCCGCTTTCGAGGCGGATGCCTTCAACCACTCGACCACCTCTCCGTGATCGGGATCATTCCCGCGCACCAGCGCGGCAACAAATCTTAATCGGTATCGGTCCTTGAGAACCCTGCAAGCAGTCGAATATCCGCTCACGAGCGACGAGCGGCGAAGAAGGCTCGCAATTGCTCGGCGGTTCGCTCGGCCAAAACTTCGGGAAGAACCTCGACTCGGTGATTCAGCGCCGGGTGCCGCAGGAGATCGAGCACGCTCCCCGCTGCCCCTCCCTTGAGGTCACGACACCCGAAGACGAGCCGGTCCAGGCGTGCCGCGACGATCGCTCCGGCGCACATGACGCAAGGCTCCTTGGTGACATACAACACCGCCCCATGCAAACGCCACGCCCCTCTCCGTCGAGCAGCCTCCCGCAACGCGAGCATCTCGGCGTGTGCGGTCGGATCAGGCCGAAACTCCTTCTCATTCCAGGTCTCCACGACCGTTTCACCGTCGAGCAAGACGGCACCGATTGGAACATCCCCGGCCGCAGCGGCGCGCTCCGCGAGAGCGATGGCGCGCTCCATCCAAAAGGTATCGCGAGCATCGGGAGTATCGTTGTGCATGATGAGAGATGAGTGGTGCGCCCGGAGGGATTCGAACCCACGATCCCAGCCTTCGGAGGGCTGTGCGTTATCCAGCTACGCTACAGGCGCAAATCACAAGGGTTCTTCCGGAATGACCGGAGACGCTGTGGGGAGATGCTTGAAGAGATCGAGCTTATGCTCCACCAAACCTCTGTAAAATTTTCGCACGCAGTCCGGGTGGCCAAAAAAATACGTGCGCGCATACGCAAGATCGTCTCCGGAAGAATCCGGGACGTAGTGCGAGATCTCGATTTCTTCCATCTGCGTCCGGTCGACCGGATGTGGGCAGAAATCACAGGGAATCGTCGACATCGTACGCGTGGCACCTCGAAAACTTCGTGACTCGGGCAGGATTTGAACCTGCGACCCAGGGCTTATGAGTCCCTTGCTCTACCGCTGAGCTACCGAGCCCTAGATCGAAGGATTCGGAACTGCCGGCATATTCTTGAACCCGCTCTTCCCCACCGGGGATGCCTCTCCCCACCTCTGCGGTCGGAGGGACTCGAACCCCCAACCTACAGGTTCGAAGCCTGACGCTCTATCCAATTGAGCTACGACCGCTCGGAGAGGAGGAGATTACCTGTGAGGGTCTTTGTGCGGTCGGAGGGACTTGAACCCCCAACCTACAAGTTCGTAGCCTGTTGCTCTATCCAATTGAGCTACGACCGCACGTCGCCCGTGCGCCTTTTCCTTCGGAGAGGGAGGGATTCGAACCCTCGATACACTGTTACGCGTATAACGGTTTAGCAAACCGCCGCCTTCAGCCACTCGGCCACCTCTCCGCGTGCTAGGGCCATCCTCTAATGTCAAAGTCCCCCTTGGCGACCGGCAGTTGTTTGCTCCCATGCCACACAAGCCCTCCCGGCCTTCAAAAAAATTTCGTCCGGCGGAGAGTTGGCCCGATTGTGTTGCAAATCTAGGATTCTTCTGGTGATGATTCTTCGGCCAGAACGAAGAAATCATCGAGGATTTCTTGGGCAAGCTCGTTGTCGGCAAGAAGATTACCGCCGGCATCGGTGACGACGAACTCGTCCGTCTCCTCACAGTAACAGACCGCGTATTCGTGATGCTCATCGTCTTCGACCAGACCCACGACCTCAAATTCGATCCGTTGCCCCTCAACGGTCTCAACAACGACACTCTCTTGAAGTTGGATTTTATCTCCCAAGATTTTTTCTCCCGAAGGGAGGCTCCCGTTTTGGTGCTGACTATCGATGGTACCCTCCTTACGGCGTCAGCGCAGATAACGCGCGACGTTGGCTTGGTGCTCGGCAAGTGTTCGCGAAAAGGCGTGGCGTCCATTCCCTTTGGACACATAATACAGATACTCTGTCGGCTGCGGATCGAAGGCTGCGTCAAGGGACGGTTTCCCCGGATTTGCGATAGGCGTCGGCGGCAAGCCAAGGGAGCGGTATGTGTTATAGGGCGAGTCCACGTGCAAGTCGGCCTCGGTGATGACCGCATGGTGGCGCGAGAACAGGTATTCGAGGGTCGCATCGACCTGGAGCGGCATCCTTGCACGCAAACGATTCTCGTAAACTCCAGCCATGAGGCGCCGCTCGTCGTCAAACCTCGCTTCACGCTCAATCATCGAGGCAATCGTCACGACTTGATCGAGCGTCAAACCCAGTACGTGCGCGCGAGCAAGCGCATCGGGCCGAAGTTCGGCTCGAAATTGATCAGTCATGATCTGAGCGATTTGTTCAGGCGTAGCTCCAACCGGAATCAAGTACGTGTCCGGAAACAAGAAACCCTCAAAATTTTTCGTTCGTACCCCGTCGATCTCCGTCGCCGTATCAAGAAAATAGCGGGCGAACGCCTCCTCAGAACCAATTCCATGTTGGGCAAGCAAGGCGGAAATATCTCGAGCGGTAAAACCTTCAGGAATCGTTACCCAGACCGCAAGTTGCGCCCCTTCAGTCGTTACCTGCCGAAGGATTTCCAGTGGCGTCTCATGCGCGGAAAAACGGTATTCTCCCGCGCGAAGCTGATCCTGGAGTTTTAGGACACGTTCAAGTCCTTCGAAAGTCAGTGCACTGCGCACGACTCCGCGCTGAGCGAGTAACCGTGCAATCTCGCTTCCGTTGGCGCCGACGGGAACGTCCACGAGCGTCGACGTATCCGGGAACGAGCGATCAAGAAGAACTATGCCGATCATTCCGCAAACAACAAGGAAGAACATTGTGACGAAAAGCGCCAGCCAACGTTTCTTCATGAGGGATTACCCGAAAGCCGGCGACGCGATAAATATGATTCGAGAATCAAGCCGGCCGCCAGGCCGTCAACAACGCGGCGGCGGCGTTTGCGCGAAACATCTGCGGCGATCAGAGTTTTCGTCGCTTGCGCGGTCGTCATACGTTCGTCAACTCTTTCAAGCTTCCCGGAAAATGCGCGATGCAAGACGTCACAAAACTGATCGATCCGTTGCGCAGCCGGCCCTCGCTCACCGTTGAGTCCAAGCGGGTCGCCGACGACGATAATATCCACGCGATACTCAGCCGCGACATCAAGAATCGCCTGGATATCGGAGTGGGTATTCGTGCAGTCGAGGACGCGCAGCGGAAACACAAACTGCTCGGATGAATCAGTAAGAGCTAAACCAATACGGCGGCTTCCAACGTCAAGTGCGAGAATCGGCATAATCAAGCTTCTCTTCGACACACCGCTAGATCATCCCGCCTCGGAGCGTTCGTTCAATGTGCGGACCTCGTCAAGATGCCGAAGGGATTTGGGCCGCTTGCCGAGATGATAGCTAATGAACGCATCGATCACGCGTCCTGTCGTGGAGGTGGATTCAAGGAGCGCACCGAGTTCGAAGCTTGCCGCCGCTAGGCCGCGCATGTTCGCTGTATCGGCGGCATCGAGCGCAAGGCCGTCGGCCCGATGGGGGCGGCAATATACACAGGCGAGTCCTCCAGCTTCGAGGTCGGCCCATGCGGGCCGATCCACAAACGTCTCTCCGCAACGAACGCATCCATCCGTGACGGGAGCCAAGCCCAGCGCAATAAGTAACCGCAGTTCAAAACGCGCTACCAATCGCCCCGGCGAGGGATCAGAGGCGACCGCTTGCATTCCTCTATCCAGCAAGGTGTAAATCTCCGGTTGTGCGAGTTCCGGTTCGCAGAATAAATCGACCAATTCCGCAAAGAGTTGGCCGGTAGCGAATGCTTCAGGCCGCACGATCCCCGACCACCCCAGACGCCGCACGTCGGCGCTAACCACAACATCGAGCGAACGTCCATGATGAAAACCCAAGTCCAGCTCACTGCCGAATTCCAAGCACCCCGCAAGCACGCTCTTGGGCCGCCTCGCACCCTTGGCGACGGCATCGATCTTTCCCCTCTCCCTTGTGAACAAGGTGAGAATACGATCGGCTTCACCGAGCTGTCGGGCACGTAATAAATATGCGCGAGCCTTCGAGGTTCTCCCGCGATAGCCGCGCTCAGACATGTTCGGAATCGGCCAAGTCGGCCTGGGTAACGAGTTGATCATTTTCCGGCGGAAGGTTGAAAATGAGGCGAATCGTTAAAATCCGCCGACCGCGGGTACGCTCGATTCGCAAACGCACTCCGGGAATCGCTGAAATTTCATCACCCTCGCGGGGAACGTGCCCGAAGAGTCCGAGCGCAAGACCCCCGATGGTTTCGATCTCCTCGTGAGGAAGCTCCATGCCCAAGCGCGCATTGACATCCTCGATGTTGGTCGCCGCCTTGATGAGTGCTTCACCATTTGCGAGAAGACGAATCGGCTCTTCTTCCCCTTCGTCGTGCTCATCGCGAATTTCGCCTACGATCTCCTCGATAAGGTCCTCCAGCGTTACCAGACCGGCCGTCCCACCGTATTCGTCGACCACGATTGCCAAGGAAAACTTATCGCGCTGCATCTCGCGCAAGAGCTCCGAGATGCGCTTACTCTCCGGGGTTAGCGTGATCGGTCGCATCAAAACACGTAAGGGCACCTGGTTGATCGTTCCGCTCGCGAGGGCGATCAATAACTCGCGATCATGCACGACACCGATGACGTCGTCGATGTCGTCCTCGAAAATCGGCAGCTTCGAATATCCCTCGGAGATCACCAAATCGAGTGCGCGACGTGCCGATTGTCCTACCTCTAGTGCAACCATGTCCGTGCGCGGCGTCATCACCTCGCGAACCAAGGTGTCGCCGAATTCAATTACCGAATGGATCATCTCGCGCTCGACCTCTTCAAGGATCTTTTGTTCGGCACCGACGTTGACAAGGTTGCGAATATCGTCCTCGGTTATGAAGGGTCCGTGGGAAATCGGCGATACCCCAAAGAGCCGTACAAGCGCTCCGGTCACGGTGAGAAAGCCCTTTACAAACGGCGTCAACACCCAAGCGATTCGGTCAAGCATGGGCGCAAGGCGAATAGCCCAGCGTTCATTGTCCGCGACGGCCACGGTTTTGGGGATGATCTCTCCGAAGGTCAGAAGCAGCACCGTCATTAGGAGCGTCGACCAGAGCGCCGCATGTGGAATGCCCGCCTCAATGAAGAGCAGCGTGGCAAGCGAATCCGCCGCCAATAATACAACCGTGTTCCCGATAAGAGTCGCCGTTAGAAAGCGATTCCGGTCTTCGAGCAGATGCAAGACGGCGTCGGCACCCTTGAGTCCACGTTCGACCATCCCACGCGCATGAATGCGCGATATCGAGATCAGTGCCGCTTCGGAACCGGAAAAGAACGCCGAGCCGAAGATGAGCACGACCAGCGCCGAAATCTCCGGCAGGTGATTGCTCACGGAACTAAACAATGAAGAGAGATTCATCCTCGGGTCCACTCATCCAACACGCCGCTCTTGAAGATTTTGAAAGGGACAAAACCGTGGTGGGTTATCAAATCGAATTGATTATAACACATGTGGAGCACGAACCAGGAGGAAGATCGCATAGCTTAAACCCGCCCCCAACACTCCGCCGAGGAGAACCTCGGAAAGACTGTGGATGCCTCCCTCCACGCGACTCTGGGCAACAAGGAAGGCCGTGAGATAGGCAAGCAGCGCAACAAGCGGATTCTGAGCGAGCAGCGCCACCAACGTCGCCGACGAAAATGCGATGGCTGCGTGTCCGGAGACCGCTCCGGCCTGCAAAAGCGAACCTCGCCGAAAATACGCCTTTCCGAAGGTTGTCCCGATCGCCACGACCGCGAGCGTGATAAACACGAGATGTGCCGGCACCTGGGCGAGCGCGGTATACACCCGAGCACCGCCCGCCGTAATTCCCTCGTAGAAAACCAGATAGCCCACGACGATCGCCGCTAAGGAAACGATCAACACCGCTCCGGCCGCCGTATCTTTAGCCACTTTCGCCAAGGGATGGTGAGACAAGGTCATCAGGTCAACGATCGCCTCCACCGCTGTATTTAAGAGTTCCAAAGCGATCACCACGGCGACGAGGACGACCAGGATCGACATATACGAGCGCTCCAACCGCAAATAGAGCGCCGCGATGAGGACGCCCGCACCCGCGATCAGGTGAAGTCGCATGTTCGGCTGAGTCAGCGTCGCATAGACAACTCCCTCGAAGGCATGTTGAAAAGCCCGCAGGAGACGAATGTTTCCGGGACGCCGAACCTTGGGCGGAAGCGGAACGGGACGCACGCGCGCGGGCCTCGCCTAGTCCCGACCGGGCGTTCTCCGCCGAGAGCGCTCCTCGCCGACCTGGTACGGCCAGGGTAATCCGATCATGCGAGCTAAGCGCCGCTCCTCACGCCGCATAAACCGCGCCTCTTCGGGAAATTCATGGTCGTGCCCGAGAACGTGCAAGACTCCATGGATAAGCAGCCGTTCAAGCTCTTGCTCAAGGCTCGCATCGTAAGCCTGCGCTTGGCGTTGCGCGGTATCGATACTTACGACGACATCGCCGAGCAACGGACGTGCCTTCCGGCGCCTCAACTGAGGAATCTCTTCGCGTTCGAACAAGGGGAAGCTCAAAACGTCCGTCGCTCGATCCTTTCCTCGATAGACTCGATTGAGGCTGCGAATCGCGTGATCGCCGACCAAACTCACCGCGAGCTCCGCCCCATCGAAACCCGTCGCGGCTAGGAGACGATCGGTGCGCTGCGCTATGCGGCGTGCCCGCACGGGACGACTCCGCGTTGTAATTCGCACACTGACGCTCATGCTCGGCATCCATGGACGACGGCAATCGCTTCTTCGGAAATGACGATTCGCTCGCCGTCGATTCGAGACATCACCCAAACGCCGAATTCATCGGCGGTCGCGCAAGGAAAGAGGCGGATCCAATAATTCTTTCGCGATAATTGCCGCAGCGCACATCGGACCGCTGCTCAAAAGTCGCAAGAGTCGATCTGCCGTAGCGGAGTGGGGGACGTGAGACGCCTGCGCCGGCAGCTCGAAAATCGGCTGTTGCTTTGAATACCCAAGCGACTCATGCGAAAATTGAGCTCCATGCAGCGCATTGCTGTTGTTGTTATTGCTCATCTTTCGAACCTTTCCTCACGAAGCAGAAGCGGGAATACTAGGAGCCCGGCGGAGTGATTGGGGGAGCTTGCGGAGGAGCCGAAGGCACTTGTGGAACGGGTTCGGTCCCGATGCTCGTGCCAATCGCGCCGCGCATCTCCGTGTCGGATTTGATATTGTTGAGGCGATAATAATCCATCACCCCGAGATTCCCGTTACGAAACGCATCAGCGATCGCCTGAGGAATCTGTGCCTCGGCTTCAACGACTTTCGCACGCATACGCTGGGTCTCGGCCTTCTGTTCTTGTTCGGCCGCTTGCGCGCTGTACTGGCGTTCAGCCGCTTTTGCCTGGGCGATACGACGGTCGGCCTCCGCTTGCGCGGTCTGCAATTCCGCTCCGATGTTTCTGCCGACGTCGACGTCGGCGATGTCAATCGAAACGATTTCAAAAGCGGTTCCCGCGTCGAGTCCCTTGGCCAAAACCGTTTTTGAGATCCGATCGGGATATTCAAGAACCTCTTTATGATCGACTGCCGCGCCAACCGCTGAAACCACACCCTCACCAACGCGCGCGATGATCGTCGACTCGCCGGCGCCGCCGACGAAGCGGTCGAGATTGGCGCGAACGGTGATCCGCGCCTTGACGTTTAGCTGAATACCATTCTGCGCGACGCCTTGGAAAATCGGCGTTTCGATGACGCGTGGATTAACCGACGTCTGGAGCGCTTCGAGGATCTCGCGTCCGGCCAAATCAATAGCGGCCGCTCGCTGCCATTCCAGCGGGATCTGCGCGCGTTGCGCCGTGATCATCGCAAGCGTCACCTTCTCGACGTTTCCGCCTGCCAGATAATGCGATTGCATCTGATCGACCGTTAACGCCAAGCCGGCCTTTCGCGCACGCACGAGGTTGAGCACGATCACCCCAGGCTGAATTCCGATGAGTCGCATTCGAATGAGCGAAACCATCGAGAGCGGCACGCCCGCAGCGAGCGTTCGCACCCATAATCCCAGTGGGAAGTAGTAGGAAAACATTAAGAACAAAACGAGTGCGACGAAAATCGCGAATGCGCCGAAGAGGGCCGTCATGCAGACTCCTTGGAGATGAGATCCTTGGGAAGGACGTCAACGAAGATACGAGCTCCTTCCACTTTCGTCACGCGAATTAAAGATCCGGCTGTGATGTAGCCTCCCTCGGTAAGAACGTCAACCCGTTCACCCGCGATATCCGCCACCCCGGAGGGACGGAGCGACGAGATTGCTTTCCCTTGCCTACCGAGCAAGCTTCGATGATCGAGGGAGGCGACGTAGTCCTTCCCCTGAGAGGACAAGAACGCCAAGCGCGATGAGCGCACGTTGCGAGGAAGAACACGGACCATGACCAGCATCGTCACGATGGTCAACACCGTCGCGATTCCCAGTTCTTCGGCCGCCGGACCGAGAGAATCGGGTCCAAAAGAGAGCGTTACCGCCACGAGCAGAGCGCAAATACCGAGCACTCCCGGCACTCCGCTTCCCGGCATCACATGAAACTCCACGAGAAGACCCACAAGACCGGCCACCGCGATCACGAGGTAGGTGGGATTGCCGACGACGATTGCAGGCTGGGAGGCGAAAAACCACATGAGCGCCCCGACACCAACGAGTGCGGCGATACCCCGAAGCGTCAGAAGCTCGATGCCGAAGGCTGCAAAAGCGACCCAGAGGAGAAGCCAACCCACAATGAGATTCCTCCATAAGATTTAGATTTTTCCAAGACTATTTCGCAATGCGCGTCGTCTCTATCCTATCTTATCCATGAGGAAGCGGGGCGAGTTGCAGAGACAACCCAAGGAAGCGAGCGCGAACCGCTCTAGCCCTGAACTGACGAGAGCGCTTCGATAACTAAGGCGCGAATCTTCGCTCCGTCGGCGTCACCCTTGAGCTTGGGCATGAGGATCTTCATAGCCCCGCCTTCGGTACGTTGTCCTTCGGGCAGCGCCGCGAACGTTGCACGGACGATGGCCCGCAGCTCGTCATCGGTCTTTGACGGCGGGGGAAGGTAGGCTTCGAGGATCTCTCGCTCACGCTTTTCTTTGGCGGCCAGGTCCAACCGCCCGGCGCGTTCGAACTCGACGATCGAGTCTCCACGCTGCTTGACCAGCTTGCGCAAGACCTCGATACGCTCGTCTTGGCTCGGCTCGTGCTGCGCTTCGATCTTTCGATAGGAAAAAGCGGAAAGTGCGGATCGAATCGTCTCAACCCGCACTTGATCCTTTGCTTTCATCGCCTCTTTGAGGTCGGCGTTGATACGCTCGATGATCGTCATGGACTTTTAGGCTCTCCGCTTCCGTGCCGCCGCCGACTTCTTCTTCCGGCGAACGCTCGGCTTTTCATAATGCTCACGCTTGCGCCACTCGGCCATAAGCCCGGCCTTTTGGGTGGCTTTCTTAAAGCGACGAAGCGCGCTTTCGATGGATTCTCCAACAGCAACGCGAACCTCCATCTATGAAATCCCTCCCCTCGTCGGGCGCCGTAGCGCACAATAGTAAGCCGCTCGAATCCGAGCGAACCGACTATTGATAGCATATCCGGGCAAGAGGGTCAATCAGCATTGGGACAATCGAACGGAAAGCGACCCCCTTACACTCATTTAGCCCGGCGGCCACGTGAGGTGGCGGCCGGCGAGGACGTGCAGGTGGAGGTGAAAAACGGTCTGACCACCGTCGGCACCCTCGTTCGCGACGACGCGGTAGCCGCCGGGTCCTACGCGGCGACCGAGTTGCGCAGCCGTGCGTAGGAGTTCGGCGATTTCCCCGTCGTCGGCGATTTCCGCGAAACTTCCCAGATCCGCGACGTGGCGCGTTGGAACGACGACGAGATGCGACGGCGCTTGCGGGTTGACGTCGCGAAAAGCCACGACGCGCTTGCTGCGCGCGACCTCGGTCGCCGGAATTTCACCGCAAACGATCTTGCAGAAAATACAATCGGTCATCGTTTTCATTGCATTGCTCGTTGGGTCGGAGCGATCGTGAAAATCCATGATCTTTCCGATATGTTCCCCGCTTTGTCTTGCAAGCGCAAGGTTACGCGCCGAGGTCCGTCGGGAAGATCGTGAGTGGGCATGTAGATAACATAGCTCGACGTACACGTTGCGTCTCCGCTGACGTCATGACCATCAAGGTTGAGTCGAACGCTACGCGTATCGATTCCATCTTCGGCAGGCGAGGAGAACGTGGCATAAATCGTTGGCCTACGGTCGTTGACCGAAGCCTGCGGACGCGGCGCGAAATCACCGATGAGCGGGGTCGTCGTCAGGGTCGTGAGACGTTGCCGTGCTTGCGCACGCGGTGCGGAAACCTCACCGACGACGAGATGAGCATAGACGGGTACCTCGGCGAGGTTGAAGCGTTCCGGAATGACGAAGCGTCCTCGATAGAGACCGGGGCGTTCCTCCCGCAAAGGCAAATCCTCAAGATAGTCACCGATATCGAAACTCGCCCGCCCGCCCGGTGTTCCGTTCACGTCCACCGACAGTGTTTCGCCTGCCCGCAGGGGCCGGATTGCGGAAATTGTCACACCGGAGATCTCTGCGGCAGACGTCGCCGCATGAATGTCGCTCGGTTGCGCGTTCGATGGAGCGGCCGAAGACACCGCACGACTCGCAACGATTTGACGAAGATCTCCGGTCTGCGGATTGCTGCGGATCGTCACGAAATCACCAACCATCAATGCTCCAAGGCCCGCCGGTACATCGTCGAGCGTGATCAGCGTCGTCTTCTTGGGAACGACGAGCCGCCCGTCGGCGAGGGCAACGGCTTGGGGCGAAACGGCCGCGAGCGAGCCGCTCGCCGATTTAAAGAAGTCATGAACGGAGAGCACGCTTCCGTTCTTCGCCAGAATGACGTGAACAGCATCACCGACAACGATGCCCGCAAGCGTCGCCGGAACCTGCGTTCGAATCGAAACATCCTCCAGCCAATATTTCGCGCCGGTCGTCAGCGCGATCGATCGCGGATTTCCCCCGGTCATGACCGTGAGTTCTGGGACGCGTGAGACTCGGTCGATCGCCGCGACCGTTCCGGTGACGGCCGACCCCCCTGGCGGCGGAGCACCTACGAAATAGGGCGACACGATTTCCACCGTCCCTACATGTTGATCGAAGCTGACGGCACCGGCAAAAGCTCGCGAAATCAGCGCATACGGAATATAAGTCACGCCCTGACGATCGAAGGGCCGTCCGCTAAACGGAATCGGCTCACCGTCAAGCGTCGCCTGTCCAGAGGAAGTGCGTATCGCAAACGCTCCCGTCGGCAATGACGCCATCATCATTCCCTGGTCGATGATGAGCGGAATTCCCAGAGCGCTCAAAATCGGACGTAAGGGCAGATACAGTCGGCCCGCGACGATTTCCGGCGTCTCGACAAGTGACAGACGCGTTCCGTTCACAAATACCACGATCGTCTGCGCGGGTTTTTCGGAAGGCACCCGATGTCGAACGACGGTTTTCGCCCCAATTGAGACGGGAACTGCGAAGCCCATCGTGCACCCTACGATGATCGCTAGGGGACCGACCAACCATCGCCGATTCCGCCGGAGCTCTCCCCCTGGGTCGTGCGGATTCACGGTCGCCACGAAGCGTGCGCTTCCAGGGGCGTTATTCTGCCGATTCATCTACGGGACAAGTGAGGTATCACGGGCGCCGATTCCTTGTTCGATTTGGCGCAGCTTGTTTTACCCACCATTCAACCGTGTTCCGTACAACTTCTGTCGCAATGCCGTTTTCGTTCCTCGTCTCCTCCTGCAGTCGGACTTCGCTCTTCCAGCAAGCGGATACATGGAGGAGAGGCGGTAAAAGCAAGGAATGTCAATATCGATTTGTTTGACCGTTCCGTGCGATCTTCTGAAGCCGGCCCCAGAGCCTCTGGAAGCTATCAGAAACCGAGGCTGGTTAACCGAATCGAATATGTGATCCTTACGGTTTTGACCGATCTGCTTTACTGTCATTATGAAGATGCCCTCAAAACCCTCGCATTTGCAGTCGCCATTTTATTGGCTGAATCCATTTACACCTACCACGACTATTTGCGTTGGTATTCGTTTCATGAGAACTTCATTGAAGCAACACCATCCAAACCCTTAGCAATACCGACGACCGGCTACAATATGGAATTACCGCCGGAGAAACGAGCGAAGCTCCGTGAGGCATTTCGTACAGATTCCCTTAAGAAAATCAAATCGGATCTGCATATGAGCACTCCCGATGGTCGCCCCCCGTTAAGCATCTTTAAGTAAACTCTGCGAAATCCATTTTCACGGATCGCACCCATATTCGGCAAATCAGCCTTTCCGGTTTCTCGGCCTCTTCCACGGGAAAATCTACTTCATTTCCGACAGCACCTCGCGATAAACCACCGCCACCGCGCCTGCGAATCGTTCCCAAGTATATGTGGAGATTTCGGTAACGAGCTCTCGCGCGCGCCGGCGCTCTTCTTCCGCGTGATGCACGGCATGCACCAATAAGTCCCTCAAGGCATCGACATCGCGTGCCGGAAACGTTCGCGCGACCGAACGCAGAATCGACGGAACGCATTCGAACGATGCGAGCACCGGCGTTCCCGACGCCGCCGCTTCGAGCATCGGAATCCCGAAACCCTCGGCAAACGCCGGATGCACATATGCGAGCGCACCCCGATATAAGCGCCACAAACGTGAGCGATCAACGTCGCCGAGGACGAGGAGCCGCCCACCCGTACGATACCGCAGGACATTTTCGGGTAAATCATCCTTCCCCGTGATGTAGCAATCCAGCTCGACCTCCGGTGGTAACGCTTGCCATGCGGCAAAGAGCGTCGCGAGATTCTTGTGAGCGCGATGATTCCCCGCGTACAATAGGTACGGTCGCTCGTGTGACTCGGCTATCGTATTCGCGAGCAAGGCCGGATCAAACCCCAGCGGAACGACGCTGCAACGCTCGGGCGACACCCCGAAAAACCGCACGCAATCGTCTACGGTGCGTTCATCACCGACGAGAATCCGTCGCGCATTTCGGATGACGCGCGCACCGAGCGTTGCGTAATACCAGCGCGAACCGCTTCCATGCAAGGCGGGAAACGCGAGATGAATGAGATCGTGCACCGTGACGACGTACGGCGTCCATCGCACAGCAGGCGCTAAGGGTGTCAGATAGTGAACCAAGCGTGGGGCAAGCCGCGCGATCTCAAGTGGAAGCCTCACGTATTCGTCAATTCCGAAATGCTCTCCGCGCCCGACTGAGGCGATCGTCAGGTCGGGCGCGACGCACGGCAACCATGTTTGCAAGGCGTCCAGATACGCACGGGTGCCCGTTGACATCCTCCGCGTGCGGCGAACATCGAGCGCAACGTCGATCACTTCAGTCCCGCGAAAATCTCGTTATATACCTTCGCTGTCTCGGCGGCGCAGCGTTCCCATGTAAATGGTCGTGCCGCCGCCCGCAAACGCATGCCGCAAGCACGCATCGCCGCCGGATCGCGAACTGCGCGCTCCAACAAGTTCGCCAGCGCGGCAATATCGCGCGGAGCGAACGTCAGCGCATGCGCCGCGAGCGCATCCGGAATGCTCGTTTCCGCTGCAATCACCGCCGTTCCCACTGCGGCGGCTTCGAGCATCGGCAATCCGTATCCCTCCAGGATCGCCGGATGGACATACGCGCGAGCACCGGCATACACGGCCGCGAGTTTCGCATCGGGGATGTCTCCCAGGAATTCCACATGGGCGTCGGGACGCGAGAAGCTCCGCACGAGATTTGGGACGTCATTTTTTCCGGTAAATTTTAAATCGATCACTGCATCGATCGGCAAGCGCGCCCAGGCCGCAAGTAAGGTCGCCACATCCTTGTGCCCACGGTGATTTCCGACATTCAACAAATATGGACGGTCGCCTTCCGGCGGCAGTTCATGCTCGAAGAGGCCCGCGTCGCAACCCAACGGCACGGTATGAATACGTTCACTCAAGACACCAAACTCACGAACCAGGTCAACAGCGACGCGCGAATCGGGTACGATAATCGCGGCAGCACGTCGCACAATCGGAGCACAGATCCAACGATAATAATGCTGCGCTTTCGGCTTGCTGAATTCCGGATAGCGTAACTCGATGAGATCATGCACAGTGACGATGAACGGTCGCAGCTGTACGACTGGTAGAAACGGCGCTAAATAATGAACCAACCGCGGATCATTGCGTACCACCCACGACGGCATCTCCAATTGCTCGGCGAAATCGAAATTATCGCCGGCGCCGAAACACGCAAAACTGTATCCCGGCGCATTCCGAGGTACGAGTTCGACCATACGTTTGGAGTAATTCTGCATGCCCACCGACATGTGCGAGGTCAATCGCACATCAAGAGCGATATCGATCGTGCTCATTCGCGTTTGGCCTTCCACTGCACGACGACCGGATACCATGCCGAAGCGATGCATATAAAAACACCGCGCCAGGAATCGCGCCAACCATCGCGCCCGATGAACAACCATGGTCCCCGCACCAACGCACGCAAGACCTCACGCGCCAATGCATGCAAACGAAACGAAAGACCGGCTGCTTCGATCGCCGTATAGTACGCGTATTTCCGCCGATACGACTCGAGCGTCGGATACGAATGATGGAGCAACCTTCCCGGGAGATCGATCACCGGGCCGTCGACTTCCCATGCCTCATGCAGCTCTGAAGTACTTCCGCCGCTGGGATGCGCGTTTAAGCGCGCTCGCTTCGTCCGGAACAAGCGGAGAACGTGCTCTCCCCCCCAGCCGCAGCCGACAATGGCATGTCCGCAAAAAAACGTTGTCCGGGCGAGGCGACATCCGGCCGCCGATGTCCGGGTATTCAATGCGATGAGAGCCGCGCGGGCTGTGGCGTCGAGTTCCTCATCAGCATCGAGCATCAGCGTCCACGGGGTTTCCACCCGCGAGAGGGCATAGAGGCGCGTTGTCACAAAGCCTTCCCACGGGCGAATCTCGACCGTCGCTCCGAATGCCTGAGCGACCTCGACCGTCCGGTCATCCGATTGCGCATCGACGACGAGCACCGGAACTCCCGGTGGTATGCTTGCAAAGAGCCTTCCCACGTTGTGCGCCTCGTTCCGGGTGAGAACGACAACCGTGACCTCCTGCGGGCTCAGCTTGATGCGATCGGCGCGCGAACGCCGACATGCCCGATTCGTCGCGCCTCCCCGCGCGTGGAACCATGCACCAATGCTTCACCAACAAAGTCTCGATACAACGGAGACGGCCGATTAGGACGCGACTTGAATTCCGGATGCGCCTGCGTTCCGACAAACCACGGATGAACATCGCGTGGTAGCTCGATGCACTCGACGAGAGAGGCACGCCCGAGGGTGTGCCGGCCGGAGAAGATCATTCCCCGCTCTTCAAAGAGCGCTTTGTAGCGGTTGTTGAACTCATATCGATGACGATGACGCTCGCTGATTTCAAGCGTCCCGTACGCTCGGGCTACCGCCGTCTCGGGAACGAGCGTGCAATCGTACGCTCCCAAGCGCATCGTGCCGCCGAGTACCTCGATATTCCGCTGCTCGGGCAAGAAATCGATGACCGGATCAGGCGTCGCTTCGTCGACCTCGGTCGTCATCGCGTCGGTCAAGCCGCACACATTCCGTGCGAACTCCACGCAAGCCAACTGCATGCCGAAGCAGATTCCCAGGAACGGCAAACGTTTCTCTCGCGCATATCGGATCGCGCGTAGTTTTCCGGTGACGCCGCGCGTGCCAAAACCCGGCGCGACAAGCACGCCGTCAACATCGGCCAAAGCGCCCACACCCGCCGTCTCGATCGTCTCGGAGTCCAAACGCACGATTTCAACGGAGGCATCGTGAAAGA
Source organism: Vulcanimicrobiaceae bacterium (assembly GCA_035937855.1). GTDB lineage: Bacteria > Vulcanimicrobiota > Vulcanimicrobiia > Vulcanimicrobiales > Vulcanimicrobiaceae > DASZHL01. Next base: position 5,724 of record DASZHL010000023.1, on the reverse strand, counting down.
TTCCGGCGTGATAGAGCGCCTCGTTAATCGAGATATACGCATCCTTGAGCTCGACGTATTTCCCGACGAGCGCGATGCGCACGCGGCGCGCCGGATGCAGGATCCGCTCGACGATCGCCTCCCATTCCTTCATTTCCGAGGGGCGTGCGGACAGCCGCAGCTTCCGGACGGTCGCCTCGGCAAGACCCTCCGCCTCTAATGTGAGCGGCACGCGATAGATCGTCGGAGCGTCGCCGTTCTGCACGACCGCATCCGGTGAAACATCGCAAAAGAGGCCGATCTTCTCTTTAAGTTCACGGGAGATCGAGCGCTCGGAGGAAGTGCGGAGGACGATCGCATCGGGCGAAATTCCAATCGCGCGCAACTCGCGCACCGAGTGCTGAGTCGGTTTGGTTTTCAGCTCGTCGGCGGCACCGAGGTGCGGCAATAGCGTCAGATGGACGAACATGACGTTTTCGTCGCCGAGATCGTAGTGGATCTGACGGATCGCCTCAAGGAACGGGAGCGATTCGATGTCGCCGACGGTTCCTCCGACCTCGACGATGCAGACGTCGGCGCCGCTCTGCTCGGCGACGCGGCGAATCCGCATCTTGATCTCATTGGTGATATGCGGAACGACCTGCACGGTCGCACCCAGATAGTCGCCGCGGCGCTCCTGCTCGATTACCGCCGCGTAGATTTGCCCCGTCGTTACATTGTTCACGCGCGTAAGCGGCTCGTCGATGAAGCGTTCATAGTGTCCGAGATCGAGGTCCGTCTCGGCACCGTCCTCGGTGACGAAGACCTCCCCGTGCTGATAGGGGTTCATCGTACCGGCATCGACGTTGATGTACGGATCGAGCTTCTGGATCGAGACGCTCAGGCCCCGACTCTTCAGGAGGCGACCGAGGGAGGCCGCCGCGATTCCCTTGCCGAGTGAGCTAACAACGCCACCAGTGAAAAATACGAATTTCGCCACGATGGGATAGAGGGGTTCGCCGGAAGAGCGGGGCTAGCCTCCCCGCCCCGGTGCGAGAGAGCCCTCAAGGCTGCTCGGGCAATTCCATCGCATGCGACACGCTCGCCACGCAGGCAGGTTCAATCAGCCGGCGAGAAAAACTCAGAACGAATGAGGGTTCATTCATGACTGAAGGTAATCCGGACGGCGCACGCCGCTCCTCAGGCGATGCGAAACGCCTTAAGGGACTGTTAAAAATACTTGAGGCCGGTCCGACTCATCCGGAAAGGATTGCAGCGTTAGGAATGGGAGCAGCCGCATTATCGGGCTGTAATCCCCCACCAATCACTGTGGCCGGGTCCACCGCGTTACTCCCCCTGATGCTTACCGACGTAGCACTCTTCGAAGAAGAACAAGAACAAACGTGTAAAAAAAACGAAAACCAACATAAAGAACGAAAAACCATATGCAACATAACAGTTATCAACGCAACCGGAGGCGGGTCAAGATTTGGCATCGCACAGGCGGAGACGGATCCTCGCATTATCGGTGCTTCCGATTTTCCCGCTTCCAGCAAGGATTCTCAGATGCTCGTCGATCATGTGATCGCGGCGAGCACCTTTGCGGTGATCGTCAAGAGGGATTCCGGTGTTTCCAGGCTCACTCGAGAGCAGGTTCAGCGTATTTTCAGCGGCGAATTAAAGAACTGGAAGGAGGTCGGCGGCAATGATCTGCGCATCTATGTTATCACCCGTCCCATCAGTTCGGGAACGCGCGCCGAGTTTATGAATTCGATAATGAAAAATCGCAGAATCATCGTCGATGCATTACTGGCGGACTCGACCAAAAGCCTAACCGAAACCATGAAAATGGTTCCGGGCTCGATTTCGTATGCGGTATTTCCTCCCAGCATGTCTAGGGAGAAAGAAATAACTCCGGTGGTGCTTGACGGAATAGCCCCCACCAATGAAAACGTCATCTCTGGCAAGTATACGTTTTGGGGGTATGAGCATTTGCTCACCAACGGCCCTCCTGTTGGTGACGCTAAAAGATTTATTGAATTTGTCAAAGATCATCAGCCCGAAATGCGCAAGTTAGGCTATATTCCGATGTCTGATATGAAACGTTTGGCGCGTCGCTAAACACGTCCATCCGCGAATAATTTATAAGATAAGATTCCTTTAACTCTCCTTGAACTTAAAGATTTTCATAAGACCGCTTATGCGAAAACCGAAATGATCAATAAAAAGTCCCCTGACTAGGTGCGGCGATAACGGCCGTCCCAGAGTCCGACGTACCTTGAGCCTACATCACAATGCAAACCGCTTTAGGATGATGCTTCGACGCTTACGGTGACGTAGCGTTCGAGGCTCGCGTAATCCTCACCGATCTCAATGTATGCTCCGGGAAATGCGCGCTCACAAAGCGCCGCCAGCGTGTCGATCGTCGGCGGCGCGGCTTCGAAGAAACAACTCGCTCCCGATGCGAGCATCGACGGGAGATCCCACAACAAGCGGCGATATAACACCAAGCCGTCGTCACCACCATCGAACGCGACGTTCGGCTCATAACCGACGGGGTTCGGAGCGGCAGGCACCTCCGCAGTGGGAATATACGGCAGGTTCGCGACGACGCAATCGAACGGCGCAAGCCCGGCTAGCGGCACGGCAAGATCACCGGCCACAAACACGCAACGCTCCTGCGCACCGTGTCGCAGCGCATTCTCGCGCGCAACCTCGAGCGCATCAGCGGAGCAATCGGTTCCCCAGACACGAAGCGTGGGAAGCTCGCACGCAAGCGTCACCGCGATCGCACCGCTGCCGGTCCCGATATCCGCGACACGCAACTCACGCCCACGGCGTAAACGCAGATCGGAAAGCACCGCTTCGATAATGAGTTCCGTCTCCGGCCGCGGAATCAAGACGCGCTCGTCGACACGAAAAAGCCGTCCATAAAACCCCGCGTCTCCCAAGAGATACGCGACCGGAACTCCCGTCGCGCGACGCTCCACAAGTGCCGTGAAAGCCTCGTACCGCTCGGGTTCCACCATTTCACTACCATGCGCCAATAGCCGCGCATGTGTGCATCCTAGAACATACCCCAGCAACAAATCGGCATCCGCGCGGGGAGATTCCTCAAGGGCGGGAATCGCCCTCGACGCACGCAACAAACGCGCCCGCGCCTCGCTGAGCGCTTCGCTGATCGTCACGCTCACTCTCCGGCGAGTTTTTTCATACGTTCGTCGGCTTGCAGACGTGCGACCAGACGCCCCATATCTCCCTCGAGGATGACACGGATGTTCTGAAAATTCTCATTGATGCGATGGTCGGTGATGCGATCTTGAGGGAAATTATACGTCCGGATTTTCTCCGAACGATCGCCCGTTCCGATTTGACTATTCCGCTTGCTGTCCTGAGCCTCTTTTGCCTCGCGACGCTTGCGGTCGAGGAGCACGCTGCGCAACATCTGCATCGCGCGCTCGCGATTCTGCAGCTGTGAACGTTCTTCGCTGCACGACACGACGACGCCGCTTGGTTTATGCGTGATGCGAATCGCCGACTCGGTCTTGTTGACGTGCTGACCGCCCGCACCGCTCGCCTTAAAAGTATCGACCTCCAGATCGGCGCCCTTTATTTCGACCTCGACTTCCTGTGCCTCCGGCAGCACGGCGACCGTCACCGTACTGGTGTGGATGCGACCCTGCGCCTCGGTTACCGGAACTCGCTGAACGCGATGCACGCCGCTCTCGTACTTGAAGTGCCGATACGGCTCCCCCCGCTTGATCGCGAGCACGAGATCCTTCGAACCTCCGGCTTCGCTGGGCATCTCCGAGACGATCTCGACCGTCATTTTCAGGGACTCCGCGAAACGGATATACATGCGGGCAAGTTCCGCCGCGAAAAGGCTCGCTTCGTCACCACCGGCACCCGCGCGAATCTCGATGAAAATATCCTTCACGTCATCCGGATCCCGAGGTAGGATCAGTTCGGTGAGCTGCATTTCCAGCGAACGACGGCGCGACTCGAGTTCTTGGGCCTCTTCGTCGGCAAGTATCCGCAGATCCGGATCGCTATGATCGGAAAGCAGGATCGCGTTCACTGCGATCTCCGCCTCGACGGTGCGATACGTCCGGTAGACGAGAACCGTCTCTTCGAGCGCGCTTCGCTCTTTGAGTAGCGCGGTGAAGCGGGCATGATCGAACGACTCGCCGACGTTGGCGAGTTCGAGATCAATCTCACGGAAGCGCTTGTCTAAGGCTTCGAGCCGTTCGAAGTTCAGCATGTAATGCCCGGAAAATGCAACGCGACGAGCCGTATTGCTACGACTCGCCGCGACGGAATGAATGAGGAATTAGGCTCCGGTCTGCTCAGCCTTGACACGCTTACGCTCGTCGGCTTCAGCCTTCTTCCTCTCGGCTGCGGCCACGCGCTGATTGAACTTATCGACGCGGCCCGCAGTGTCGATCAGCTTCTGCTGCCCCGTATAGAGCGGATGGCAGGCCGAACAGATCTCAACGGAGATCTTCGCTAAGGTCGAGCCCGTCGAGAACGTCGCACCACACGCGCAATGGACGTGGGCATCGGAAAACCATTTGGGATGGATCTTGTCTTTCACAACCCTCTCAGTATATCACCCACGACAAGAGGGGGACTCGGGCTGTGGGGCACGACCGCGCCAGGGCATTTGCGAAACCTCTTCCCGCACAGCGTCAAAAAAGGAGGCTAAAGCCGGGGAGAGCCATTTGTCGCGATGCCGGACCATTTGCACGTACATCCGCGTCGGCGGAACCGCGCAGGAGAGTTCGGTGAGACTGCCCGCCTCGATCTCGCTCCGGACGACTGAATGCATGGCAAGCGTCAAGCCGACCCCGGCAGCGACACAACGCTTGATCGCCTCGAAACTGCCGAATTCAATGACCGGCCCGGGCGAACCACCCGCTGCGATGATTGCCTTGAACAGAAGATCGAGCGTCGAGCAGCCCGTCCGCATGACCAACCAGGACTCGGCACCAAGTTCCGTGGGACGGATACGCCGCCGCGAGGCCAAGCGATGATCCGGGGGCGCGAGAATGACCAGAGACTCCGACTCGAGCACATCCACTGTAATCTCCGGTAAGCGTACCTTCGGTTCAACAAGCAAGGCGACGTCGAGCACCCCGTCGGAGACCGCGTTTCGCAAATCGATACACGCTCCCGCGCGAATCGAGAGCGCTACAAGCGGATATCTCGTACGCAGCGTACGAATCGTCCGAGGAAGCAAATCTCCGCAGAGCCATTCGCAGGCGCCGATCGAAATCGCTCCGGCCGGTTCCGAATCGCCGGAAACCACAGTAAGCGCCTCGCGCTCGAGTCCGATCATCTTCTCGGCGTAACGAATGAGACGACGTCCGCTATCGGTCAGTGTGACCCGCTTTCCCAAACGCTCAAAGAGCGGAGAACCGATTTCCCGCTCCAAGTTCTGAATCTGCGCGGTCACGGTCGATTGCGAATAATTCAACTCTTGAGCCGCGCGCGTAAAACTCAGCACTTTGGCGACCGCGAGAAATGAGGAGAGATTGCGTAACTCCATCGACATATCATCGTTTCTTTCGATGCTCGGCATCGAATCAATCGTTCATCACGATGATAGCAAAGTGCTACGATGGAGTCTAGGAATGTGTCGGACTTTGAGGCGGGATAACATGCATCCCTTCACGGGGACGCCCGAATTTTCGCATCGTGCGAAAATTCTGCTCGACGACTTTTCGCTCTCGCCCTTCCAGGGCTCCGCGAAAAGCTCGACCGCCC
>DASZHL010000022.1:0-11942 GCA_035937855.1 Vulcanimicrobiaceae bacterium | reverse complement strand
CGTACCACGCGTTAGCTCGCCGCTACCTCCCCGACGGTGCGGGCGCGGTCTTTACGTTCGGATTGCGCGGCGGACGTGCGGCGGGACGCGCATTCATTGAAGCGCTGGAATTGTGGAGCCATCTCGCCAACGTCGGCGACGCGAAGAGCTTGGTGATCCACCCGGCTACGACGACGCACCAGCAACTCACCGATGAGGATCTGCGCGCATCGGGCGTCACGCCGGAGATGATTCGCCTCTCGGTGGGCCTTGAGGATCCCGAGGATCTGCTTTGGGACCTCGAACGCGGACTCAGCGCCGCCGCGGACGTCGCCGCCGTCGGCGTATGAGAAAGATACCTCGATGATTCTCCGTAGTTTGGAGGAGCGCCGCGCACTACTCGATCGCTCGCGAACGGTCGCGATGGTTGGTGCTTCACCGAACTCCACGCGTCCGAGTTATTTCGTGTTCAGCTATTTGCGAACGAGCGGACATTTCGCCGTCGTGCCTATCAATCCGACAATCACGGAAATCGACGGGGTCGCCGCATATCCCACCCTGAGCGCGTATGCCGCAGAAAAAGGAGCGCCGGATATCGTTGACGTGTTCCGCCGCCCTGAACAAGCGCTCGACGTCGTGCGCGAAGCGATCGCCGTCGGGGCCAAAGCAATCTGGTTTCAATACGGCGTAATAAACGAGGAAGCAATCCGCGTAGCCGATGAAGCGGGGCTTGATGTCGTTGTCGATCGCTGCATCAAAGTCGAATCCGCACGATTCGACGGCGGACTCTCGATCGGCGGACTCAATAGCGGAATTATCACGTCCCGGCGGCGTCCTGTCCCACCCGGACACGCCGCGAGGGAAATATCAGGATCCGCGGAATCAATCGACCGATCCTCGCCGCAATGCGCCATTCCCGCGAAGACTTGTGATCTACCCTCCCCGAAAACAAGAAAGAAGACCCCATGAATATCTTATTGCGCACTAACAATAAAGAGTGACGGCTCGCCGGCCTAAAGCAACGCATGAGGATCGTGGCGGCTATAGTTTTCACCTCGCCCGAAGCTCGACGGAACTATTTTCCAGGTGCACTATTCAAACCAGTTTGTAAAATGCTCGACGCAGCGCAGCACTCGCAATAAAGAATCATCGCGAAAACCGTTTTTCGGCATCAACTTCCGCCTGCCTGAGTATTGTAATCTTTGTCACTATGTACTATGATTCAATGTGCGCACGGAGCGCGCCTTCCAACCATAAACACCTGCGAAAGGGAACGTGATGGACGTCTTTAATGCGATCAAAATTATCCCAAGAGAATTTAAAGAATCTGCCTTCGAGCGAAAAATCGAAGGGACCACGAATCCGGCGAAGAAGGTCGCCGAGTACGTACGCTACGTCGACTTCCTATCGAAACGCGATGGGGATCATCATGAAAAGACCATGGAGGTCTCATACCGGGCGGCGGCGGCGTGTCTCTCTTTTCGGGAGATCCTTGAGCGACCGTCAGATTTAGCGAGTACGTCGCTCAAGGGCCCGTCTCGTATGGATAGAGCAATCGGCAACACGACGCGGAAGTGGACGATCGAGGGAGTCAATCACCTCTTCGCGACGTTCGCTCTTCGGGCTCTCCCGTCCGATATTCTGTTTGGCGTCGGTTCCCCATGGTCTCAACAGAATAGCTCGACAATCGTGCGCGTCGACTTGCAGGATCTCCCTGAGCGGCCATTCACGGAACGTGAAGCGGATACGTTCATTTTTCTGGCACAACTCCCGGCGACAATAGTAAGCGAGAGCGTGATGGACGCGGCGCTCCATGTTTGCGAAAGCGCGCCCGGATCCGTGAATTTCCGGAAGGCCGAGATCTGCAGGATATACGCAGAACGACTCGCGAATCTGGATAATCCATCCCCGGTTTCTTTATCGGCGAGGAATGCGCGCGCGCTTTCGTATGCGGAACGTGCTTGCGAATTCGCGGAAAAGGCGCAAGGACAGGAATATCCCAGAACCATTTGTCCAGCGCTCGCCCCTTTCGACGCTCCGAAATTGGCGCAGCGTACCGACCTTGGTCGTGCGTATTGCATCCTCGGCGAGACACTCCAACGTATGATTTTGGCGAAACTCGAAGACGATGATACCCTCGTCGATCGATCTTCCCTTGAACATCTTTGTTTCGGTGCGAAAACGGCCTATGAGAAATCCCTTGAATGCTATTCTCAAACTGCGTATATCGATATGGAAAAGGAAGGGTGTGAAAGTAAGCGAGCTTTGCTCGGGTTAGGGGTTCTTGAGTCGTTGATCGGAAATAACGGCGACTCACGCGAGCATTTGGAAAATGCCGAGGACCTTCCCGGATATATTCCCAAGAAAGCATTGCAGTTGGCAGATCAAACTTTCGCGAGCATCCAGAATTATAGAGACAAAACTCCATCTGCCGCACTTTGGCATAACTACAAAGCTAATGCAGCTTTTCACGACATCCTGATGGTTCGAATAAGCAGCACACGTTGGAGCGATCAGCACATCGAGTCTCTTGTACAAGATGGAGGCGGGAGAAAACTTTTCGCATGACGAGGTGACGTCTTCGGTGGAGTCCCAGACGAACGCACGATTGAACGGGGCCTCCTCATCGAAGCATTGACTTACTCCGTCGTAAGGATCTCGGCGATAGTTCGGCGAACAGACGCGCTATGATCGACCGCTCCAACGCGTGAATCCCTTGACCACGATCCGCGCCCTCGACGAACGCCTTTTCCAGGTGATTCGCGCATGGCATACCGTCGGGAAGTCGATTGATGACGCCGTTTTCGAGGACCTCGCCCTCGAAATCTGCCGCTATCAACTCGCCCATAATGAAGCGTACTCGCGTTTCGCTGCGACGCTCGGCTTCACGCCCGAGCTTCCACCTCTGCATTGGCGCGCGATTCCGGCCGTCCCCTCGTCGGCGTTCAAGGATGCGACACTTGCAACGTTCGACGTCCGTCACGCGGAACTCGAATTCCACACCAGTGGCACGACCACCGCGCATTCCGGCAAACACTTCTTCGAACGCGCCGCGCTATACGATGCTTCGCTCCTCGCGAGTTTCGATCGCTTTATGATCTCCGATCGGCCGAAGCTCCGCTTTCTCAACCTCGTTCCTAGCCCACGGAGCGCGACACATTCATCGCTCGGCTATATGATGGCGTACGTCAGCGTCCTCCGCGGAGATGGAAACGCTGGGTGGTTCCTAGACGGGGATTCCGTCGACGTCGATGGTTTCGCGGGCGCGCTCGATAAAGCCGTCGCTGCCGATCAAGCCGTCCTCATCGCCGGAACGGCTTTCGCTTTCGTCAACGTCATCGACGAGTTCGCACGCCGTGATCGGCGCTTCACGCTTCCAAGTGGATCACGCATCATGGAGACCGGCGGATTCAAGGGACGAAGTCGCGTCGTCGAACGCGAGGACCTGTATGCGTCGCTCAGTGCGACGTTCGGTGTTCCGCTTGAGCGAATTGTCGCCGAATACGGGATGACGGAACTCGCCTCGCAATATTACGATGCACCTGAGAGTCGCGCTCGAATGCAACGGGTGAAAGTCGCTCCGCCCTGGCTGCGAACGCTCGTGATTGACGAGCGTGGCGATGAGGTCACTGCGGGAATCGTTGGTTTCCTCCGCCATATCGATCTTGCCAATCGATCCTCGGTTATCGCGATTCAGACCGAGGATCGCGGATACGCCGTCGACGAAGGCATCGTCCTTCTCGGCCGCGCGATCGACGCACCATTGCGCGGCTGCTCACTCGACGCCGAAGAATTGCGCTTCTCCCTTGACCGCGCGTGAAATCATCGCCGCGATCGGCATTGCAGCGGAACATTGGCGTAATCCGAATTGCGCGGCACGGCGAGCGGCTCACGAAGCGATTGCAGCCCGCACACATTACGATAACGCAATGATCGGCGAAGCGCTCGATGCGCTCTTCGGTCCACTTACCGAAGAGGCGCTGAACTCCGTAATCGTCGATGAACTCGGCTCCCTCGATATTCTTGATCACTTTATGGAACGTCCGAGTCGTCCGGCGGCACATGCACGCGGCGTCGAACGCGTCGTCATCATATCGAGCGATACCACCATCGGGGTCGCGATTCCGCCGACCGTCTTCGCACTCTGCGCGAAATCTCAGGTAACCGTGAGGGATCGTTCGGACGACCTCATCTCACGTTTCCGCACGACGCTCGTCGAGATCGAGCCGCGCTTGACCGATCGTTTCACGACTCAACGTTGGACAGCGCACGACGATCCGCAGTTCCGCACATCGCTGGCAACGGCCGATGCCGTCGTCGCATTCGGCGGCGATGAAGCCCTCGGCAACATCCGCGCACAACTCGCACCGCAGGCGCGATTCATCCCTTACGGGCATAGCACGAGCGCAGCATATCTCGAACGCGAAGCGCTCGCACACGACGTCACGGCCCTCGCGCGTGATCTCGCACATGATGCCTTGCTCTACGACGGCGACGGATGTCTCTCGCTCCATCTCATCTTCGTCGAACGCGGCGGAACGTATGAGCGCGAACGCTTTCTCGCGGCATTGGGCCATGCGATCCGAGATTACGGCGCTGCGCATCCACTCGATCCACTACGGCGGGATCCTCGCGTCGCCGCCGCACGCGATCGTGCCGCCTTTCGCGCCGCTTTGGGTCACGGTCGCGTTATCGCCGACGACGACGCGGCGACGCTGCTCATCGTCGACCAACCCGAAGACGAAGGACCTCCGCTCCTCCGCCGGGCCATCTCCTTGATTCATGTCGACGAGCCCGACGACGCGCTCGCGTACCTCCGCCAACATTCCCTTCCGCTCGAAGCCCTCGCAACGGCGACGGAGAACCCGCGTGAGGATATCCTTCGCATGGCGATCGCCTCGGGCGCCGCACGAGTTGCGCGTTGCGGCCGTCTTCAATTCCCGCCTTTTACCGGGGAGCATGGCGGCCAAAGGCGGATCGAACCCTTTGTTCGTTGGATATATCGCGCATGAACCTTCAGGCCGAGATCCTGAAAACTCCGATCCCGGGACCAAAGTCACGGGCACTAGCAGCACGCTTAGCGAAATGCGAATCTCGGGGCGTCACGACGCTTAAGGATCCATCACCGATCGTCTGGGCTTCCGCAGAGGATGTCTTCGTCACCGATGTAGACGGGAATCGCTACGTTGATTTGACGGCAGCCTTCGGCGTCGCGGGCGTCGGACACAGCAATCCAAAAGTCGTGGCGGCGATCGCCGACCAGGCAGCAACGTTGATGCACGGTATGGGTGACGTTCATCCGACACTGCCCCGCATCGAACTTTTGGAGAGGCTGAGAGCCATCGCCCCGTTCGAAGACGCGCTCGGCTTCCTGTGTAGCAGCGGTTCGGATGCGGTGGAATTTGCTTTGAAGACGGCGTATCTCTCGACGGGCGGTCCTGACGCGCTGGCCTTCGAAGGCGCTTACCACGGCCTCACGCTCGGCGCGCTTGAAGTCGGCGGAAATCCAAAGTTTCGGCGTCCCTTCGCGGGCCAACTTCGCCAACGCGCCAGCTTCGTGCGTTTTCCCGATCGCCGCGAGCCGGACTCCGGCCCGCACACGCTCGAACAGATTGAGAAGCAGTTAAGCAAAGAACGAGGAATCGGCGCGATCATCGTCGAGCCGATCCAAGGGCGCGCCGGCGTGGTCATTCCACCCAAAGGTTTTCTGCCGGGACTGCGCAAGCTCAGCAATGAGCGCGATATTCTTCTCATTTTCGATGAGATCTTCACGGGATTCGGCCGCACCGGAACGATGTTCGCTTGCGAGCATGAAACTGTGGAACCCGACCTCCTTTGCCTCGGCAAAGCGATGTCGGCCGGTTTTCCTCTCTCGGCCGTCATTGGAAAACGCGCCATCATGGATGCCTGGGAGCCCGCACACGGTGAATCGATTCACACCTCAACCCACTTAGGCAACCCGATGGGCTGCGCCGCCGCTCTCGCTGCGATCAACTTGACGCGGGAGCTTCATCTGCCCGAACGAGCCGCAAGCCTTGAATTAGTCGTCGAGCGAGAACTCGCCGTGCTCAAGGACCACGCCCACGTCGTCGATGTTCGTGGTCGCGGACTGCTCTGGGGAATTGAATTCGCCGACCCCGCAGTTGCCGCAGAGGTGGTCGCACGAGCGCTTTCCCTCGGCCTGATTCTTCTACAGTCGGGGCTCCGGGGCGAGGTCGTGGCGATATCACCGCCGCTGGTCATCTCCGAAGCCCTCCTCATCCACGCATTGTCAAGGATCACGACGATCGTCGACAACGTGACCGTCCCTGCGTAACATTTACCCATGAAGAACAATCCTAAAGGAAGTCCCAAACTCCATCGCGTCGGCATCGTCGGTTCGCGTTTTGGAGGCGAGGTCCACATCCCGGCCTTCCGCGCTCAAGGACGCTTTGAGGTCATCGCGATCGCCTCTCCGACCCAGGCGGCCGAGGTCGCCCGCGAACGCCGCGTCCCTCACGCCTTCTCCTCTCTTGAGGAAATGCTTGCGAGCGTGGATCTCGATGTCGTTTCGATCGCCGCTCCCCCCTTCGCGCACGAAACTCAAACGCTGACCGCGCTTGCCGCGGGCGCGCACGTGCTATGCGAGAAACCAATGGCGCTCGATCCGACGCAAGCGCGAGCGATGCGCGACGCCGCTGCACGGAGCGGAAAAATCACAGCGCTCGCTCATGAATTTCGATATCTTCCGAGCGTGCTTGCCATGCGGGAACTCATTGCCAATCGGCATCTCGGAGCCTTGCGCGAAATCGAGATCACCTGGTTCACCCAATACCTACGCGCAAGCGGCGACCGTAAAAATTCGTGGTATTTCGAACGCGCGCGCGGCGGTGGAATGACCGGAGCAGTCCTCTCGCATCTCATCGATCTGGCGTGCCATCTGGCGGGACGCCCGCCACGACGCAGCGAGGGCTTCGAGCGCACGGCCAATCCGACACGACGCAGCGGAAACGGCACGTTCTCGAGCAACGTCGCCGACGGCGCATTCGCGCTGCTCGACTTCGGCGACGGACTCGTCGCGCGCTTGTCGACGGATGCAACACGGCCGGTGGAGTCGGCAACGATTGCGATTCACGGCGAGACGCGCACCGTCGTCGCCGCCGGACCGAATCCGACGCAGGCAACAACCTACACGATCGACGACGAGGAGACTGCGGAACTTGAATTACGCGCGAGTCCGCACGCGAAGCTCTCCGCTGCCCCCGGTGCCCAGCGAAATCTCCCCGCCTTCGTCGACCTCCTCGACCGTTTCGCCGATGCGCTCGACGGAAAACCCGCTGAACTCCCAACTTTCGATGACGGCCTCCTCACCCAAGAGGTTCTCGCAAAGATTGGTTACCTGCCGCGCTAATTGCAAGCTGACGCCCCACATCCAGATTCCGCCAGAGCAATTCCAGCGCAGTGACTACGGCGCGGCGACGCACAAAATCACGATCGCCGGGAAAGACCGATCGCCGCGTGACAATCTTCCCATCGGGTAACGCCAACGCGAACCAAACCAAGCCTACTGGTTTTTCCGGAGAACCGCCGGTCGGCCCGGCAATGCCGGTCGTTGCGAGCGCGAAGTCGCTTCCCATACGTTCGCGCGCTCCGTTCGCCATCGAGTGTGCGACGGCTTCGCTTACCGCTCCATGTTCGCGAAGTTCGTCGACCGGAACGTCGAGAAGTGAGATCTTGAGGACATTGTCGTACGCGACCACGCCGCCGCGAAACGCTTGGGAGGCTCCCGGAACATGGACGAACGCGTCGGCAATTCCGCCGCCGGTGATCGATTCAGCCGTTACGATACTCGAATTTCGATCAATAAGGTCCGAGAGAATGGCGGACGGGAGAGAGACGTCGTCGACACCGAAAACCCACGAACCAATGCGTGCGCGCACGTCTTGTTCAATCGGAGCGATCATTTCTTCCGCGCTCCCGCGATCACGTGCCTTTGCCATGATCTTCACATTCACATAGCCGTCGTGGGCAAGCATTGCAATCTTCGGGTTTTCAAGCGATCGGAAAAGATCATCAATGCGTCGATCGGCCTCCGATTCATTTATTCCCACAAGATGAAGCGTTCGCGTGAAAATCGCCGATTGTAAGTCGTAGCGTGCGCTCAAAGCGGGAATCAAGCGTTGCGTCACCATCGCACGCATCTCCCGCGGAACTCCCGGCGTTGCAGCGATCAACTTTCCGTCTGCGCGAAATGCGAGGAACCCCGGCGCGGTCCCGTGGGGATTCTCCAAAGGTTCCGCACCGCGCGGCAGATAGGCCTGTCGAGCATTGTTCTCGCTCATGGAGAGACCGTGTGCGGCGAAAAGTCGTTCGATCTTCCGGAGCGAATCTTCATGGAGAACCAAATCCACACCCAAGACCCGCGCAACCGCTTCCCGCGTAAGGTCATCGACTGTTGGTCCCAGTCCCCCGGTCGTTACAGCACCGTCGGCCCGGTCAAGCACTCCGCGTAACATCGCCTCAATGCGCTCGACGTTATCTCCTACCGAGTGCTTGGCGAATACGTCGATACCCGCATCTGCAAGCGCGCGAGCGACAAAGGCGGAATTCGAATCCACGATATCGCCAAGTAAGATCTCGGTGCCGATCGTGACGACTTCCACCCGCGGGGCCGATCGCTGTTCAATCCCGTCGTTCATAGCATTCGACCAACTGTGGTCCGCACGCTTCGAGTTCCTCGCGAAACCATTTCGGAAATCGAACCGTGACATCCACCTCGAAACCCTCCGCCGCTTGACGCATCACGCGACGACGTTCTTCGGATTCTTCTAAGCGAAGGCGGTTGCGTTCACGCTGCGCGCTAAGGCAAGCGATAAAGCGTTCAAATCTTTTGTCCAGCACGCGTTGCAGCGCCGCTCGAAGAATACCACCGACACGCGGGGAGATTCCTCCGGTCGAAACGGCGATGCGGACGGGTCCCGCCTTCGCGAGCGCTTGCATCGCCACAAAGCCGTGACGCGGTTGATCGATCGCGCAGAAGAGAAAGCGATTCCGATCCGCCCATTCCCGAATACGTGCCGAGAGCACCTCATCCTGCGGGGTGCTGATGACGAGGAAGGCCGTGCGGACATCCTCCTCACGGAGATTCGTCGCATCAACAATCCGGAAAACGTCGGCGCCGACCTCTCGCAAGGCCGCGACCTTCTCGACGGCCTCATGATCGTTCCCGATCACCACACAGCGACGACCGCGCAGATTTAACCCGACCGGAAAAAAGACATACGGATACTCCAACACATTCATAAGAACGCTCCTCAATAATCGACCGGGCGCAGATAAAACTCGTTGATCGCCGTACCGGAAAGCAAGGCCGTCGTGGGAAGATGACGCTTCCAATGCGTCGCGTCAACACGTTTTCGAACCAGGTGAACTTCCTCCGGAGTGAACCCACGCGCAACGATCGGCGCGTCGTCGTAGCCGAGCAACAGAAGCGACAAAATCCCGTCGGCGCGTGCGTAGCTGATCCCTAAATCCGTCTCGTCGGTTTGATTCGCTTCGAGATCGGCGCTCGGCGGCTTATCGATAATCGCCGTGGGCACGCCTAAATGGCGCGCTAGCTGCCAGACCTGCGTCTTGAAGAGATCGCCCAGCGGATTGAGCGGCGGCGTATCATCGGCATGCCAGGTAAAATATCCCATCAGACGCTCGGTCTTGTTTCCGGTGCCGATCGGTAATGCCTGAAGTTTCGCTGATTGATCGAAGAGGGCGAGCATCCGCGTGCGCGCCATGACATTCCCGCGCCGCCGCGCATCGGCCTCCGGTTCGAATTGCAGATATCCGTCGACGGCGGCGCTAATATCGATGGTTCGCAGCCGGCATCCTAACGCGTCGACGACGACTTGCGCGTGCTCGAGACTCTGCGGGCTCGACGTGCGATACGGCAACCGAATCGCCCAAACATTCTGAGATCCCAAAGCCCGTGCGCACAAATATGCCGTCACGGCCGAATCAACGCCGCCCGACAAGCCGACGACGGCGTGCTGAATCGAACGGCGTTCGATCAACTCATCACGAAGAAACGCGACAAGCCAGTTCGCAGTCAACGCCGCGTTGATCTCCAGCGACGGCGACACGAGCGAGGTTCCTTCGATCACCGGAAATTTCGTCACGATCGCAACTCTCCGATCAAGTCAGGGAGGACGGTGCTCAGATCGCCGATCAACGGGAGACGCGCACGGGCGCGATCGATCTCGCTCTCATCAATATCCACGCGAACGATACAAGCACCCAGCGCCGGTGCGGCGACGATCCGGTTGCCGGACGGGTTGACGACGCAGGATGATCCGCTCATCCCCTTCCCCCCTTCGAAGCCGGCGAGGCCCGCATACACGATATAGATGCCATGCTCCATCGCATGCAGGGCCATGACCTGCTGCCAATACTCGACGCTCTCAAGATCGCTCTTGCCGGCCAGACCCCGACCGGGCGACGCACTTGGTACGATGAGGTAGCGCGCCCCCTGCAATGCGGCGATCGTCGGCGCAAGGGCATGCCACATGTCCTCACAGATGAGGATCGCCATCCGCCCCAAGCGCGTCTCGAAAGCTCGCAAACGATGACCTCGCGTGAGGAAGCGTTCTTCGTCAAAGACGCCGTACGTCGGAAGGAAGAGCTTGCGGTGGACATGCACGATCTCATGAGTGTGCGCTTCCACATGGAGGTAGAGCGCCGCGTTGAAATACGTTCCCCCGTCGTTCTCGTAGAAGCCGCAGACCAGATCGACGGGCGCCGCCGAGGCCTTTCTCCAGCAATCCGCCAGGCGCCGCGCCATCACGGCGGCAGGAAGCGCCAGATCATAGACGGCTCCTTCGAGAAAATACCCGGTCAATGCGGCCTCGGGCATGACGACCAAATCCGGCGGCGGGCCGGCGGCGAGCTGGGCGAAAACGCCCCCGAGTTCCTCAAAATTCGCATCCGGATCGCCCTTGCGGGGCTTGGTTTGAATGATCACCAGCTTCAAATTGTAATTCCTCCGGCTCCCTCGGGTTTCGTGAACGTCGTCGATGCCCTCCAGATCCCGAGCGGGCAAGCAATATAGCGTCTTTTCGAGCGATTGAAGGGGGGCGGAGCCTTAAGGGCCCGAAGGCTCCGGCGACATGTCGGCCATTCTGTTCCTGCTCGACGCATATAGGCAGCGCTCGTCATCGGTGCGCCAAACGGCCCTGGTCGCCGGTATTCCGGCGCTCGTCGCCGTTCTCGTCGGAGGCGTCTCGCTCGGGCTGATGATCTGCTATGCCATCGTCATCCGTTTGCGTCCGCACGACTTCGATACGGCAATCTTCGCATTGGTGGGCATGGTTATCGGCCTGGCCGTCTCCTTTCTAGGATGGCAGTTCTACGCTCTCTATTTGTCGTATCGCTCCGGTGTAGACCGCTTGCGGGCGCTTAAGACCGATTCCTGGGCATGGCCGACGCTCGCGCTTTTCCCCTTTCTGATCGTCCAACCGTGGTGGCTAATCTCGAGTGGCCGCGCACTGGGCATCACCATCGCCGCCTTCCTTGTCGCCAAGCTCATCGGAGGGGCGCGTCTCACCCAAACCGTGCGAGACGTCTTGATCATCTTCGTGGTAACGCGCATCTCGATCGTTGTCATCGCGGAACTTGCCTCGGCGATGATCGGACAACGCGCGGGTGAGCACATAACAGAGTCCGACAACCCTCTCCTAGCCGTATGGGGACGCTGGGACGCCGTCCACTACCTCGATATCGCACGCCGAGGGTACTACGGAACCGACATGGCGTTCTTCCCGCTCTTTCCTCTCCTCATCAATCTCCTCGCCCGCTTGGCGGGAAGTTCCTTGGCCGCGGGACTCATTATCTCGAACGCTGCGGCATTTTTCGCCCTGCTGTTCTTTTACAAACTCGTCGAGCATCAATACAACCGAGCCATCGCCCATCGGGCGATCTTTTATGTGTCGATCTTT
>DASZHL010000021.1:0-30683 GCA_035937855.1 Vulcanimicrobiaceae bacterium | reverse complement strand
ATCGTATCTTGTATGGCGAACCTCATCATCACGCACTAAAGGAACATCTTCTGCACCTCCTTACAATTCGTCCGTCCATCGAGAGAAGCACCGCTCAGAAAACCTTGCACATTGGAATCGTGAGCAACACCGTCGCATCGGCCGAGCGCTTCTTCTGCGCATCCGAACGAGAAGCAATCATTCTCATCCCCTCGTTTACTTCGTCGGAAAACTTCGATACAGGAGTTATCGTGGGTCCCGACGACGCCGCATCGTTGCTCAAGCATGGACGCGAAGCCTACGGCGGCTCCCGTCCGATCGAAACACCTGAAGCGATTGAGAACCTCCTCGTGCTACGTCCGTGACAAACCAGGATAGTGTCCCCGATGCGGCAGTGATCCGTCAACTTGCCGAAAGCGACGCCCCGTCGGTACTCGCGCTAGCCCGGCGCTTGATCCAAAAGCCCAGTCGCGGCGGAATTGACTCATACGATCATGTCATCGAAATTCTCGAAGAGTGGCTCACCGAGCATCAGGTGCCTTTTCGGCGGCTCCAGGACCATCGTGCGGCCCTCGTCGGCCTCGCGGCGGAGGTCACCGGGGCGCAACCCGGACCACGCTATGTACTTGACGCTTGCATCGACACCGCTCCTTTCGGAAATGTCGACGCATGGACACATGCTCCCACCTCGGGCATCGTCATCGGCGACTGGCTTTATGGTCGCGGAAGTTCCGATTCCAAGACCGCAGCGGCGATTTTCGCGCACATCGCCGCGCATATGCAAAGGATGCCCGCGGCATTCAGCGGCACACTCGCGGTCTTATTCGATGCCGACGAGCACACCGGGAGCTTCGGCGGCGCGAAAGCGTATTTTTCCGGACCGCAATCAACGAACGATGTTTCCGGTGTAATGATCGGCTATCCGGGACCCGAGCACATCGTGATCGGCGCACGCGGGATCTTTCGTGCCCGAATCACCATCTTTGGTATTTCCGGCCACTCCGGCGGAAGGCATCCCGGAATCAGTGCGATCCGCAAGGCATCGGAAATCGTGCAAACCGTATCCGAATATCAATTTCCTGAGGCTTGCGATCCAACATTCCCGCACGAACCATACCTAACCGTAACCGGCATTCGGGGAGGGGAGCACTTCACGGTAACTCCCGACCTCTGCACGCTCGACCTTGACGTGCGACTCACTCCGCGCTTCGATGCCGAGTGCGCCCAGCGGCTGGTCCGTGAGATTCTCGCAAGCGTCGACGAACGCTGGTCGGGTACACCAACAAGCGCGTACAAAATCGAGACAATCTGGCCCGCCTATCGTTTGCCCGACGGGAATCGGCTTGCAAGTGCTTTAATCGAAGCGGCCCGCCACGTCGGGCTCCACGTCGAACCCAAGATCGCTTGGCCTGCCAATATCGGGAATTATCTCGCAACTCAGGGCATTCCCGCGACTTCGGGATTCGGCTTACCCTACCAAGGTCTTCACGCCACCGACGAATGCGTGCGCATCGATATGATCCCCAAAGTTCAAGCAACGTACCATCACGCAATGCTCATGTTACTGCAATGACGGGGAATGATCGGGAAAACATACGCGATGCACCGAATCGCTGCCCTTGGGCGAAGAGCGACCTTTCCATCCGCTATCACGATCTTGAATGGGGCGTACCACTCCATGGCGATGATGCGCTCTTCGGTTTGCTCATCCTCGAAGGAGCGCAAGCGGGTTTGAGCTGGGAAACGATTCTTCGAAAACGCGAACGCTATCATCAGGTTTTCGATGCGTTCGAGATCACCAAAGTCGCGCGCTACGACGAGCGCAAAATCGAATCGCTCTTAGCGGATGCGGGCATCATTCGAAATCGAGCAAAGATCGTTTCGGCGATCACGAATGCACAAGCGACGCGGAAGATCCAGCGTGAATTCGGCTCTTTTGATACGTACATTTGGAGCTTTGTGAACGGCATGCCGATCGTGAACCGCCGACGGTCCTTCCGAGATACTCCTGCAAGCACCAAGATATCTGATAAACTCAGCGCGGACTTAAAACAACGTGGTTTTCGTTTCGTCGGCTCCACGATCTGCTATGCGTTTATGCAGTCCTGCGGTATGGTAAACGATCATCTCATCAATTGTTTCCGGGCAGAAGAACTGAAGAACCGCTGAGCGGTCGAATGGCCACCGATTCGCCAGATGAATCCTAGAAATACATCGAAAATCTCATAGTTTGATAAGGGCTCGGCCTCCTGGGCTTGAAAATATCTGTACTTTCCACGAACCAGAAAAGATAGCAGTTTGCAACGACCTCAGTATCTCGTTGTAAACTGCTATCTTCATCATCACCTCGGAAACAATTTTTCTTTGTCGACTAGTTGTTGATTTTTCGTTTTGCGGCGTCAACATTGGCCTGGACATTATTCTCCGCTTCCTTAAGTACGGATTCAGCCTTTTTATCTGCGGGCAATTTATCACCGAGAAGCTCTCGTTTTTTTCGCTCAGCTTCAGCTGTGACTCGGTGCGCCGCCTCACTCGCTCCATCTTTGATTTGTTTCCCGACCTTCTCGCCGGCATCCTTAAGATGATCGCCGGCCTCTTTGATGTGATCGCCGGCTTTCTCTAAATCACCTTTCAGTCCCATGTGGTTCTCCTTATGACGTATGTGTGAATGAGCGTTGACCTCTGGTTCCGGAATTTTTCCGTTCTAATGACCAACTCCAAGCAGGTACAAGATTATGATCAGTCCTAGCGGCATGCCCAAGAGCCAGAATAAAATGAGAATCATGGATTCGTTATCCTTCCGTTCGCGGCGCCGAGAGATTCGCGCGTTTGCGATAATGAGTGATTGACATCGGTTCTCCACATGCCATCCAGCCACCAATGACCGCCCCGATAAGCCCGAGAAGGAGCGCGGTGACCGCAGCAATTGCACCATGACGGATGGCTTCCGGAGTCGGTGTTATGCTTCCGGCGGCGCCGAACGGCGAATGTCCAATGATGCTGCCATACCATCCTCCAAAAGCCTCTCCCGCCCCGAGGGACAAGAAAACCAGGAGCAACGGCAAGGCGAGTAACCATGAGATGGCGGCGTGAAGAATCGCGGGCTCCGAGCGTCGAATGCCGGCGATTTTCCCTGTTACCCAGCCTCCAATGACGAAGGCGAGAAATGCTCCGAATATCGCGGCTGCCGTATCGATTAGCGTCAAAGATTTCCATGAAGAAAAATCTCTGACATGCTCAATGGATGTGATCCCGAGGGCTGTTCCTACCAAGCCGAAAACCAAAACTGCGGCGATGGAGGTGAGCGCCCCTACCCAAAGAGCACTCCAACAAACCGGCCATGCAATCCATTCGTGGCCACGTGCGGAGGCAATTTGTTCTTGCGTTCTATCCATTTTATCCTCCCAAGCAAACGGGTCCTTTATCGCATTCCCTCGCAATCCGCAATCTAAACCTGGGTCCGCGAGCGGTTTTCGCGCATTCATGCAATATTGACAATATTGCATGTGTATTGCAGGAGTTTTGGCGATAGCGATGCGCTCAACTCTAAAGAGAGATCGCCCAGATGCGGTGAAAGTCCTGCACTACCGAGATCGCACACTGACGCACTCCGAGCAGAAAGCCCGAAGCGCGTCAAGGTGCGGGGGTAAGACCTGCTTGCGGCCTTCTTAGGACTTCTATTGGTTACTGATCGTCTCGTTGGCATTGTCGAGGAGAATGATCTTGTCGGCGTGACGGACGCCAAGGGTTTTTTGATCGTACACGATCGCAACGTATTGTCCGGCCTTAATATGGTCCATCTGGTACGTTGTTTTCCCGTCATAAGAGAAAATTTGATCAAATTTCGGTAAAACCTCAAAGCCCAGTGTTTCTTTCGTTTTTGGGTTGTAGACTTTGATGGAATTGACGGCAACGTGGCGGGCTATTCCGTAAAAGGTTGAATGCGTGATCGCGAAAGAACCTTGTGGCAGAAGGGTCGCAACAAAGAGAGCTGCAGCGGCGACGGTTTGTAAGAACCGATGATTCATGAATACTCCTAGCGCCTGAAACCTCGGCCTCGAGGCCGGGGAAGAGGCGCGGTCTTGTGGTTGTTTGAGGGGACATTCTTCATATGGCAAGCCTTTCCTTCCGACGAGTGCATGCCGACCGCTCTTTCCGGTGCGCGCATTGGCTAGCAGATCACCCGCAGTTGAACTCAAGCCGAGCGCGTCATCGATTCCGCGATACGCATGCAGATCCGCATCCGACGTAACAATTGATCCGCTGATCCGCGAAACTCAAGCATGATACGACGGTCGAAATCGGTCCTCAGAATGCCGTCCCGAGTTTCACCCGTCGAGTTCGTCACTTTGGCGTTGCATCATTGGCGAAGATCACTTGCAAAGCATAGCGAAATCGCCGCGAACGTGTAGCAACTTTACGCGTTCATGCGGGGAATGCGGGCTCAGTGCGGTGGAGGCGGGGGAACCTCTTTTCCTTGCTGTCTAGCCTTGGATAAACCAATCGCAATCGCTTGTTTGCGATTTTTCACTTTCTTTCCCGTGCGCCCGGACATCGCACGACCTTCGTTGAATTCGTGCAATTCTTTTTCGACGGATTCTCCCGCGGCGGGACTATATTTCCGTTTCGTCGTCGCCGTGCGTTTCTTCACGGCGCTTGGGGGTTTGTTCACGGCTTTTCTCACTGAAAACGGACTCCTTCCCCCCTCTGATCTCTAATTACCTTAGCGAGGGAGATACCCGCACTTTTCCCTACTTTACACCGGCTTAAACTACTGCGGGAAGCCGCGAGATCAATTTTCGACGAAGGCTCCCACTGATGTTTGACCGGCGCGATTTCAGGTAATACACGTGCCATCTCAAAACCAGAAAGGAACCTTGGATGTCAAAGTGGGATGATTTAGAAACCGGGATATACTATAGTCGCCGCGAGGCCGAACAGGTCGTCGCTCGCCTAAGTGACGTTGGATACGACCTTAACGAAATCAACGTCTTGATGAGTGACTTAACGCGCGGAAACGAGTTCGCCGATTTCGGGACTCACAAAGCAAGCGAAGGCGCTGTTGCCGGTGCAGTGATCGGCGGCGGTCTGGGCGCCATAATCGCGGCCCTTACGGCCACGGGTAGTCTTGCGGCCATCGTTGGGACGGGCGGAGCGGTAACGCCGTTAGTAGCCGGTCCTCTCGTTGCGGCTCTTGCCGCCCTTGGAGCCGCGGGCGGAGGCGGAGGAATCGTCGGCGCGTTGATTGGCCTCGGGCTCGCCGAAGGAGAGGCGCACAAATATGAAAAGGCTCTCCAAAACGGGGGAATCATTATCGGGGTACGACCACATACCCAAGATCGTGAGCGTGTAAAGGAAATTCTTTCGCAAAGAGCCACGGAAGCCTACCAAGGAGAGAATCTCTCCACAAGTAACCGCCGCTAATTTTACTTCATTCTCGCTGCTAGATACGGTTTGCTTCGTGACGTAAGCGCGGAGCATATCGGAGTGAAGGACGGGATGACGTGTATCCCTGAAAAGTTCTACCGCCCCTTTGACGGATGCACGTCATCCCGTCCTTCACTCCGATATGCTCCGCGCTTACGTCACGAAGCAAGTTGTCACGTGACCGAAGATACTTTCTCAACCGGCGGGGAAACCGATAGTGCGATATCTCGACGATAGCGCACCGCGTCGACTCCGAATTTCGCTCGAATGTCTCGAGCAGCTTCGTATGCGCGATCGCGCGCTTGTTCCAGCGAAGAACCAAGTGCGGAGATTGTAAGGACGCGACCACCCGCCGTATCAACGACATCCCCGTTACGGCGGCTGACCCCCCAAAAACTCAACACCTTGTCGGGGAGGGCGAACTCAGACGGCAAGCCTCCCAACGGGGTACTTCGAATCGGATATTCTGTCGTCGTTAAGACGACAGCGACGCAGGCTTCGTCCGTGAAATCGATGAGCGCGGGGTCAAGACGCCCCTGCGCCGCACCAGCCAGGAGCGCAGCGAAATCGCCGCGCACACGCGGAGCGATTGCCTGCATCTCCGGATCGCCGAAGCGAGCGTTGAATTCGATGACCATCGGTCCATCATCGGTCCACATCAAGCCGCAATACAAAGCACCCATGTAGCGTTCGCCTTCAGCTTTGAGACCGCGTGCCACCGGATCCAAAATCCGCTCGCGAATGATCTCGACATAATTCCGAGGAAACCCCTCCGGTGGCGTGTAGGAACCCATTCCACCTGTATTGGGTCCTCGATCGCCGTCTAGCGCACGCTTATAGTCACAAGCAGACACCCAAGGAACAAGCGTGGCTCCGTCGCCCAATGCAAAAAAACTCAGTTCACGACCAATTAAACGCCGCTCAAGGATAATGCCGCTTCCACCGCCGGGAATACCGGCCGGACCATACCATTCCTCAACGGTTGCGAGCGCAGCTTGCGCATCCGCTGCGACGACGACTCCCTTTCCTGACGCGAGCCCGTCTGCTTTGACGACACAGCCGCCCTCCCAGTCGGAGAGCACTTTGCGTCCGGCCTCGAGCGAATGTACTGCGCGTCCGCGAGCAGTCGGAATTCCATGGCGCTCCATGAAACGCTTCGCGAAGATTTTACTCGACTCCAGGCGACCGGGACTCCGGTCCGGTCCGAAGACGGCGATTCCGGCCGCACGGATCCGATCGGCGACTCCGGCTGCAATCGCCGCATCGGGACCGATGACAACAAGGTCAATCTTTTTTTCCAACGCGCGTTCGGCGAGCGTCTTACCGTCAGTCGCCGAAATTTCGCTCCAGTTCTCTCCCCGGGACGCCGTCCCGGCATTCCCGGGCGCCGCGAAAAGCGCGCTACATGACGGAGAATTCGCGAGCAACCAAGAGAGAGCGTCTTCACGCGTGCCATTACCAATAACTAAAATATTCATCAGAATTGCATTACTCCCATTCAACGGTTGCCGGAGGCTTGGAGGTCACGTCATATGCGACGCGATTCACGCCGGGGACTTCATTGACGATTCTCGTGCTGATCCGTTCAAGCAAATCGTGCGGCAAGCGCGCCCAATCCGCCGTCATTCCGTCTTCGCTGGTGATCGCGCGAACCGCGACGAGGTTGGCATACGTTCGTCCATCGCCCATCACGCCGACGCTCCGCAGGGGCGTAAGCACCGCGAAATATTGCCAAGGCATCGGTCGCAACTGCGCACGTACCGCTTCGATCTCGCCGGTCACGATCGCATCGGCAAGACGAACGCATTGCAGACGTTCCTTCGTGACGTCACCAAGGACGCGCACCGCCAGGCCTGGTCCTGGAAATGGCTGCCGCTCAACGATCGCCGCCGGTAAACCAAGCACGCGACCGACCTCTCGCACTTCGTCCTTAAAGAGCGAACGTAGGGGTTCGATCAGCTCGAAATTCATATCGACGGGTAAACCGCCGACATTGTGGTGCGACTTGATCTTGTGACCGGCTTTGGAACCCGGCGTCTTCGATTCGATCACGTCGGGATACAACGTTCCCTGGACGAGATACCGCACGTCGGGAATTTTTCCGGCTTGTTCTTCGAAGATCGCGATGAACTCGTGTCCGATGCGAATGCGCTTCTCTTCGGGATCTTCAATTCCGGCCAGCCTCGCCAAAAAACGCTCTTGCGCGTTTACGGTGATGACGTTGAGGTGGAGAACGTCACGAAACGCCGCGACGACGCTCTCCGCTTCATTTGCGCGCATTAAGCCCGTATCAACGAAGACGCAGGTAAGTTGCTTGCCGATCGCCCGCGCGACGAGCGTCGCCGCGACGGCGGAATCAACACCTCCGGAAAGCGCACAAATGACGTTCCGATTGCCGACGCGGTCACGGATTTCGGCGACGCTGCGTTCCACGAATGAGTTCATTGCCCACGTCGGCGCGATGCCCGCAGCACGATGCAAGAAATTCTCGAGAATCGCACGTCCGGCTTCGGTATGCACGACCTCAGGGTGGAACTGCACGCCGTAGATGCGGCGCGTTTCATCGCCGATCGCCGCGATTGCGCAGCGCGGCGTCCGGGCCACTGCCGAAAACCCGGGAGGCGGCGCGACCACGCTATCGCCGTGCGACATCCAGACGCGACTCCGCAAGGGAATCCCTGTGAGCAAGGCGCTTTGCGGTTCGGTGATCTCAAGATCCGCCGGACCGAACTCCCGGTGCAGAAGTGGCTGAAGAGTACCGCCGAGATCACGCGCGAGGAGCTGCATTCCGTAGCAGATACCCAAAATCGGCACGCCGCTACGAACGATCTCCGGATCGAGTCCTGGGGCATCGTCTCCGAGTGCACTCTCCGGTCCGCCGGTCAGAATGATTGCCGCAGGGCGGCGGGGTCCTATTACCGACCACGGAGTGTCATAGGGGAGAATTTCGCTGAAGACATGAGCCTCGCGGACTCGGCGAGCGATAAGCTGCGCGTACTGCGCGCCGAAATCGAGGATCACGACCCCCGACGGAGGCGCACTCACGGTGTTGGGCATATAGTCCTATAGGTTAGCGACTCCCTACCCCATGCCCCTCCTAGAGCGGGTTGCTTTTTGCCGTATGCGTCGTCGCTACGCGGCTCATGTACTGCGGTACACTTCGCCGCTAGGCTCCTAGCCTACGACAAAAATCAACTCGCTCTAGGAGCGTGTCGGCATTTGCGCTAGAAGGAAGTCCTGCCCTTCTGTGGGACGATCAAGTTTTTCTCAAAGCCCTGAAAGGGTCGAAGCGAAAAATCGAGCGTCTCTCAGGCTCCTAGAGTGGGTTGATTTTTGTCGTAGGCTAGGAGCCTAGCGGCGAAGTGTACCTCAGTACATGAGCCGCGTAGCGACGACGCATACGGCAAAAAGCGACCCACTCTAGGTGAGGATGTCGGGGAGTTTTCCGGAATCGCGTGCGAAAACGACCTCCATCGCTATGCGCTCGCCGACCGAGATGTCGCGTCCCCAGCGATAGGCGCTGTAAGGCGTGTAACGCGTTCCGGGCGAGCCGGGAATGCGCAGCGAGACGTCGTACACGACGAATTCCTTGGGCGGCCCGGACGCGATAATGCATTGGAGAGCAAACGGGCCGATAACCCCCGGCGGACTCTGTTCGCGCGCGGCGTGCACGAAACGTTCGCCCATATCGAAGGCCTTTTCCAGCATCGACTCCGTGAGGGTTGTCGCAATATGACCGGCTTCTTCCATACGCACGGGAATCGACGCGGCCGCCTGCAACTGATCCGGCGGTAATGAACGCAAACCGTCGAGATTGGTTTGGCGGCGTGTGTCGGTCCCGCACAATTCCAACTCGTGCAGAATCGGCGAGAAGAAAAAATTCAGATTCACACTTGGACCGAGCGCGTATTCCTCGATACGAGCCGCAGTCAGACCCGCCGGCGTTACCATGCCCTCGTCGATCAAGCGTTCGGCTTGCAATTCATATTCGCGCGACGATGAGCACAGAAAAAATGCCCGCTCGAAACCAACTTTGGCGTGCATCGCCTTGACCATGACGAGACGGTCGATCGCATGATAGTCGGTGAAGACGCGCGGATACCGAATACCCGCGCGCTCAAGCAACGTGTATTGATTATGATCTTCGTCGCGCTCCTCGGCACGCAGCAACGAACGATTTCCGAAAAACGGAACGAGCATACCGCGCTCAATCTCATCATAACTAAACTTCTGACGAAGATACACTTCGAACGAACGGTTGGGAACAAAGAGCGTATTTGCGGCGAGCAATTGTTCTTGGACCTCGGGACGCAGAATATCGGCGAACGCACCCAACTCGAGCGTTCGCTCGACGCAGCCGCGCTGCGGAAACGCATTGTGGACCGCGTAATGTCGCTTATAGGTAAGCTCCCGTCCACGAGCGGTCACGATCAGGTTGCGCAAGCCGGCGAGACGCGCACCGAGCGCGATGTCAAGCGCCGAATGACTACCGATCGAACAAAGGGTCAAGGCTGAGGAATCATAGCGCGCGACCCGATGGGCGGTTTCGAGAGAGAGCACCCGAGCGTCTTCACGCATCTCATGCCGCGTCCTGCTCGTAGGACCGCTCACAAGCCGGCGGTGCTGCGGAACTCATGCGCGCTGGAGCCTTGGCCGATATCGAGTTCATGAAGGAGCCCTCTTGCACGACGATCACATCTTCAAGCTCTTCGTCGCAGCCCTTGTCGCCGTAGGTTTCGGCGTCGTGGCGCTCGTACGCGGAATCGGCGCGATGCGCGAAGAGATGCTGGTCGCGGACATCCCCCTCTCACAGATTGCCGCACTCGCCCTGGGACGCGTCGCGGTCACTGGGAAAGCAACCGCGCAATTCATCGCGGAAGCCCCGTTTAGCGGGCTACCCTGCCTGCTATCGCGCTCGGCGATCTGGGTACGCGAGGGCAGGAACATGCGGCATGTCACAACCCTTGAGGTCCCCCCTCAACCAACGTTCAGCGTCACAGACGATACCGGCAGCGTCACGGTCGTCGCCGACGACGCCAAAATCGACGTCGAGCGACTCGTCATGGATCCGGTTGATCCAAACGGTAGCGCGGAAAGCGACGCGATGTTTACGGCCTGGGGCCTTGATCCGACGCTCCAGCACATCAAAGTCATCGAAGAACGCCTCCCACCCGACAGCGGCGTCTACATCCAGGGAATGGCCGTTGACGGAGCTTCGGTTGGAAACGGAGCCCACATCGAGCGTGCGGTTCCTCTCCCAGCGGGCCGACCAGTCATCATCGCCCATCCATTTGCTCCCCTGCTCGTCGCGCTGGGCGATCGGTCGGGTTTCCAAAACGAACTTTCTTGGCGCGCGGCGGCCTTTATGGGCGGAGGCGGAGCCCTCATTTTAGGAGGCATGGCGGCCGTCCTGTGGATGGGGATCGCAGCGATCACCATGGCGGATCCCCGAACCGGCGCAGCCCTCTCCTCTGGAAATATCCGACCGCTGATAGCGAAAATGCAGCAGAAAAATCCCGATCATCGCGACGCAACGGGGCATACCCGCTTGATGCGCGCCGCACAGGCAGGCGAGACGCTTCCGATCACGTCGCTCCTGGATGAAGGGTCAAACGTCAATGCGGTCGATTCGCACGGCCGAACGGCACTCGATTATGCCGTCCTTGCCAAATCCCAACCCACCGTTCGCATCATCCTTGCCGCAAAACCTTTCCTTCTTACGCAAGACGATCGTGGGAATACGGCGCTGCATCTCGCAGCCGAACGCGGTGATGCGTCGATCGTCCGCGATCTCCTCAATGCGGGAGCGGATCCATCCGTCGTCAACGCCCACAGTCAAACTCCGCTTGCGCTCGCGCAAGCTTCGAAAGAGCCCGGTTCTCGCGAAAGCGCCCTGCTGATCGCCCATGCACTCGGAATTCACCTGAAATGAATGAATTCTCATCCTGGAGGTTACCATGATCATCGTCGATACACTCTTCTTTGTTTTTCTTTTCCTGCTGCTCATCGCAGGCGGAGCCTACGTTATCTCTCTTTATAACAGCCTCGTTCAAGTGCGCGTCGACGTCGACACGGCTTGGTCGAATGTCGACGTCCTTCTGAAGCAGCGACACGACGAACTGGGAAAACTCCTCGATGCCGTCAAGAATTACATGGGATATGAGCGAGATCTGCTCGCGAAAATCACCATGTTGCGTTCGCAGACGGGCTCCGGGGGGCAGGGTGCGCAGCGCTTGGAAGCGGAGAGTGCCCTAAGCGCGGGAATCGGCAGACTCTTCGCCGTCGCGGAAAATTACCCGAACTTGCGCGCAAGCGAGGAATTCGGACGATTGGAGGGTGCGATCACCGATCTCGAACAGCAGATCGCTCGGCGCCGAGAATTTTACAACGCCGAGGTCAATATCAACAATACCCGGTGCGCGCAAGTTCCCGATTCATTCGTCGCGCCAATGGCCGGCCTCCATCCGCACGACCTCTTCCAGGCTTCAAGCGAAGAACGCGCGGATGTTAACGTCGACACGGTTCTTAAGTCTTAAGTCTCTCCCGGAGAGGGTTGGACGGTTCCGTCGTCGAGGACCTTATCGAGTGTGCCGGTGAGGAGCGCGTTTTTGATCTCGCGGGCGATGCGGCGACCCGTGGACATTGGTTCGGCGTAGTTTAGGTACGAATATGGTGATCCGTCGATGAATAGATTCGTGCCTGCGACGATGCGTGCGGAGATTTCCATGACGTAAAACTGCGCATCGGGCGTGATGATGGTTTCGATGCAAAAGGCACCGAACAGGCCCTTGGGCGGACAGATTTCTTGACTGACCCGAACCACTTCCTCACCCATGTGGTACGCCTCGGCTAGCATGGATTCACGCAAGCTGACGGGTTGGTTTCCGATCACGACAAAGCTCGGCTCGATGTGCATTCCCTCTTGTGCGGCGGCGGGAATGCGTCCCAGCGAATCGACATTGGTCTCATAACGCCGATCCATGCTCATGATCTCCAGCTTGCCGGTCAAGGGCGAGTAGAAATAATGAATGTAAAACGGAACGCCGACGATGTACTCTTGAAGGATATATTGCTCACGCGCCAAATGTTGCGCACGTTTTTCAAAATCCGCAGCGTCGCGCACGAACATATACCCCTTTCCGCCATGCGCCCCGTAGAGTTTCACAATGACCGGACGGTCGATCTCGGCACCCGTCTTGAATTGACGCGGTAACATCAAGCCCGCGGCCGATAACCACTGGCGCTGCAATTCTCGGCTGGCTTCCCAATCGAGAATCGCTTTGTTCCCAAAATACGGAACGCGCATCGCCTTGTGCTCCTCGTCCGACAAGTAGGCGACAAACGAACCGTGCGGAACGATGATCGTCCTCGCGTTGTTCTCTAAACGCGGCACGATCGACGGGAAATCCTGATAGCGTTCGATTACAAGGACTTCGTCGACGAATGCGAACGAACGATACAAGCGCTCGGTCTTCCGATTCACGATCGCGAGCGTACGGAAACCTTCATCATGCGCGCCCTTGAGGATCTGGAGGGCCGAATGTGAACCCATGGTTGCGATCGCGTAAAACTCGGTGCCCTCGCGATTGGGGCGAGTGGACAAAAACTCAGGTGCAAGCATCTACGATACCATCCGTTGGAAGACACAATTCTGAATAAGATGACTTTCGGACATCGCGCATGTCATCCGACCGGGATCGGCTGCGGTGCGTTTTCGGGCGCGGCCAATTGCGAATCGGCATGCAAGACTCCCGAACGCGCATTAGCTTGGACCAGTAGCACGCGCCCAAACATCACCGTATCATCGAGCGCAAACGCCTTGGCGCTCGCCAGCGCCGTCGCATCGGGTGAACCACCGCTCCACGAAACCACCGGCGAACTCGTCGACGCTTCGATCATCGCCGCCAAACCCAAATCTCGCCCCGCGACCGGCACATAGACCAGACGCGGGAACGTTACGTCAAGCTGCTGCACGAGTTGCATCGCATAACCCGGCATCAACCGCGCCGACGCCACACGGCGAATCGTGGGTAAACCAAATTGCGAGAACGCGTGGGCAATCGGATCGAGTTGCGCCACATTCTCGGGCCCATCGGCGATTAACGCGATCATTCCCGATCGCATCTGCGGGAATGTCCCGGTCAAATCGGCGACTTGCTCGTAATTGCTTCGGATCCGCTCTAAATCAGCGGCCGAGACTTCGGTAAGGTTCCGATATACCTGCTTGTCGAGCATCAGGTCTTCCCGGCCCTGCGGCCAGATGCGCCACGAATCGTTGTCGACCACATCCGCGAGAACAAGAGCGCCCTCGTTCTCCTTCTCGACGAGCCGCCCGAACTCAATCTTCAGATCGACGAGGATCGTGTCGCGCCGACGCCATGCATGCGCCAAAATGTCATAGGCCATGCGTGCGAGTTCAGTCATCGCACCGATCTCGGTTGGGGTCGCGATACCGCGCCGAACGACCTCCTCCGGAGAGATCAGCGGATCGTGATTGGCGTCGTCCTTCAAGAAAAACTCTACCAAACGCGGAAAAATAATCGAACCCTTCTGTAAACCAGGATTGCGCTTGAGCAGCGAGCCCGCCGCGACGCCGCGCACGACAACCTCCAGCGGAAGCATCGTACAGCGGCGGACGAGCGTCTCGTTATCGTCATCGTCCTCGCCGCCCGAGACGAAGTGCGTCGGTACGCCGCAGAGGTTGAGCAGGCGGAAAACATGTGCGTTGGTCCGCGCCGCCAGACGCCCTTTTCCGGGAATCTCATGGCGACGCAAACCATCTTGTGCGGTGATCGCATCGGTTTGCGTCAGGACGAGAACATTCGGTTGATTCGGGGACTCGAATAGGATCTTCGTCTTGCCGCGGGCAACCTCGCGTCCTTTGTTCATGGATTAATCTCCTTGAGCGCGCGAGGCGCGGGAAAGGGTTCGAGTTTGCCGATGCGCTCGACCACGGCGCGCGCACGTTCCGGTGCGTCGCCGACATAGTGAGACGGATCGAGCAACGCTTCAATTCGTTGCGGAGCGACCAACGCGACGATGCGCGACTCGGCGGCAAGCAATCTTCCCAACGGATTCGCTTTCCCCTGTCCGATCGCTTCATATGCCTGCATCGCAGTGTCGCGGATGACTTCGTGCAAGACTTGCCGATCACCGCCGATGCGCACGGCCTCCATCAACACCGCCTCACTTCCGGCGAATGGGCCATAGGTTGCGAGATTCTGTTCTATGCGCCGCTCGTCAACCCGCATCCCCTCGACGACCCGCAACGTGAGCGTGAGAAGTTCGTCGGAGCAGAGAAACGCTTCCGGAAGGATCGTACGGCGGTTGGCGCTGTCGTCAAGCGTTCGCTCGAGGTAATTCGTCGCAGCATTCTGCCAAGCTACATCGGCGAAGCCCGGCAACAGACGAGCGAGGGAATCAATGCGCTCGCACATCACGGGGTTCCGTTTGAACGGCATCGCGGAACTTCCAACTTGCTTGCGACCAAAGGGTTCGAAAAGCTCTCCGAATCCCGAGGACGAGAGAACCCGTACATCGGCCGCGAACTTCGAAAGCGAGGCCCCGAGACCCGCGAGGGTCGAGAGCACAAGGTAATCGAGCTTCCGCGGATAGGTCTGCGTGCTGACGTCGCGCGCGACGAGATCGAACACCTGGAGGACCTCGGTCTCTTGCTCGCGCGCCCGTCGACCGCTGCCCTGAAGCAGGTGCTCATAGGAAGCCGATGTCCCAACGGCGCCTCGGACACCCTTGGCGGTTGTCTCGTCGTAGGTTCGGCGCAAGCATCCTTCGTCGATCAGTAAATCCTGAGCGTAGACGGCAAGCCGGTGACCCAGCGTCGTAGGCTCTGCCGGCTGCAGGTGAGTGTGCGCCATGCATGTGAGCGAGGCATAACGGTCGATCTTGACCGCTAGTGCATGGAGGACGGCTTGCAGACTCTCGCCGAGCATTGCAAGAGCGCGACGCGTACGATAAACCTCGACGTTATCCTCGACGTCCATCGAGGTGGCTCCGAGATGGATCTTCCCGCCTCCGATGGTTGCCTGCGAAGCGAACACCCGGATCTCGGCCATGAGATCGTGTCCTATCTCCCGTTCGATCGCGAGGGCCGCCTCGATGTCGACGTCGTCGATGTGGGCTTCGAGATCAGCGAGTTCGGCATCGCTCACCAAACCGCTACGGACTTGGGAGCGCGCCAAGGCTACCCAAAAGCGACGCCATAAGCGACGCCGTTCACGCTCGGAAAAGAGTTCGCGGAGTTCCAGGCGCCCATAGCGCCAGGAAAACGGCGAGAGATATCGTTCGTACTCCATCGTCTAAGTTCGCATCGTTCGCCCGTGATGCGGAGCAGCCTGCCTTTGAGGCAATGACCCGAGGTGGGCTTCTGTGTTTACCGCGAACCCTTGGGAACTTGTGGTGGAACAACTCTTGCTAATGCCCCAGTGAGGATCGTTGCAACGTCTTTCGCGTGAGATGGGGCCGCATGCGCAAACGGAACAGATGTTCCAGCTGGTTCTTCTGCTATTCCAAGCTGCACAAGATCGGTGAGAGACCATTGAGTATAGGAAATATGCGCGGCTGCAAGCATCCCGTGCGGTTGGCCAGGGAGTAGAAACACGCGGAGGCTCTGCTGGAGATAATTTTTCGCGACCACGAGCGCATATGTGTGGTCCCCATCGCCCGCAATCACGGCTGCGCGATCAAAAAGGCGTTTCGCGCAACCATCCACCAGATCGACAGCGAGGGCGACGTCTATCGCCTTTTCCTCGCCGCGCTTGTTGCGATAGCCTTGGAAAAATGTGAGGCCGGTCAGGTGTCTATTCGCGGCACGAAACGCTTCAAAGCGCCCACGATACGGCTGTGCGGAAGGCGGAGCAGCATAAAAGCGAGCAAAGGAAAGTTCATCTTCCCCTTTGAGAGCTTCCAGAAGCGGGGCGAGCGCGGGATACCCTAGATTGTTTCGATACAGTGCGCCCAGCATATTACTGCCGTCGATGAAAACCCCGACCTTGATGCTCACAAACCCCTCTTGAACAGAAGAAACCCGTCGAAGCAAGCCGCGACGGGGGTGGTCTGCTAACTATACACGAGAAGCTTGAAAAATGCAAGCATACGTACGGTAGACCTCGATGCTACCCTGAGATGTCCATTGAGGCGGCGCTAGGGATGGATCTGGGCGCCCTCTGATGCTCGCTTGCGAGGCGAGAACTCGGATATCGGCCATGTGATCGTGCCCGATTTCCCATTCGATCGCGACGGCCTCCTCGATTCGGCGAGTTCAGCCGGGCTCACCAAGCCGCTACGGACTTGGGAGCCCGCCAAGGTCACCCAACAGCGACGCCGTTCAAGCTCGGAAAAGAGTTCGCGGAGTTCCACGCGCCCATAGCGCCAGGAAAACGGCGAGAGATATCGTTCGTACTCCATCGTCTAAGGCCGCATCGTTCGCCCGTGACGCGGAGCAGCCTGCCTTTGAGGCAATGACCCGACCAGGGCTTCTGTGTTTACCGCGAACCTTTGGGAATTTGTGGTGGAACAACTCTTGCTAATGCCCCAGTGAGTATCGTTACGACTTCTTTCGCGCGGGATGGGGCGGCATGTGCAAACGGAACTGATGTTCCGGCTGGTTCTTCTGCTATTCCAAGCTGCACAAGATTGGTGGGAGACCATTGAGTATCCGGTCGATGGGAGTGCTTCTTGAATCGAATTTCGACTCGCCGGCACATCAAGATGGGAAATAACCCGCAGGTCTTCGTGCCAAAAAGCCCCTTAAAAAAGAGGCTCCGGCTTCACTTCCTATCGGCCACGCTTTTGGCCACGCTTTCGAACAGGCAGCCGTTGATCGAGGGCAGCTCGGCCTTCTTTGGTGAGTTGATAGCAAATCGTCGCCCTCCGTCCAAGAACGGGTTCTGGAGCAATGCGAAAGCGGCGAAGATACCCGTCCTCAGTAAGTTCACCTAATAAAGAGCTGGCACATGACATCGTCATCTTCTTCGGTCTCATTTGCGTCGTCGTTGCCGCGAGTGCTCGAAAAATGGTGCGAACCTCCGCTTGTTCACCAAGTTCGAGCAGCGCATTGAGCACGCGTCGCTTGGAGTTGCTGAATCGATCGCTGGCTGGCGGAACTTCTCCCGCTTCTGGACCGAACCGAGAATTTCGCAAAATCTCGCTGACTCGATTCGAGTCGAAATGATGATAGGCATTCTTCCCGTCTTCGGTAATCCGATAGAGCCGTTGAATACGTCCATCTACGGAAGTCTTTTGAGTAGAGAGCCACGCAAATTGCGTGAATTTTCTCACTATTGTGCTAAGGTGACTATTGATTTTTCGTTCACTTCTTTCTGGAAACATTCGTTGAATCGCTTTCATATCCAGCGGCTGATCGCAATCGGACATCGCAAGCAGGACACGCTGCTCAAGTGCCCCAAGAAAAACGGGTTGTGAAACCGCGCGACGCTGCGCCGACTCCGCTCGGTCAAGGGCCTCTCCGCCATCATCAGTTAGCCCGTAGAGGAGCGCCGCTCGTCCTTGAGGAGCGTCTTCGGCCGGAGTGCGCGAGAGCGAAAGCCGGCCGTCCACTGTGAGCTTCTCCACAATTGAGACCAGCAATGGGAAAGGACACGCGGCCTTTGTCACCTCGCGAAGCCTTTGACCAATCGCGCCGATGTCCGCCGTGCCGCCGAGATCGCGAACGGCAACGAGGACATTATACTCCTTGGTCTTACATTGAATGATCGTCGGCATTGAAGCGCTCCCCATTTGCAGTTACAGGCAGATGTTCTTCGATTTCCCGACATTGTCGCAATTGACAAAAAACTCCCCTCGTCTTCGCCGAGATTGGATCTCGGGGAGGGAGGGGAGTTGGACGTTGGTGGAGCTGTCGGGGAACTGCCCCCCGAGTCCGAAAGGCCGGATCGCCGCTTTCTTCAGGCTTATCCTCGATTTTGTCTTAAGCGGCCGGGCTTCTCGAAGCCGGAATTCCGTCCGCAGCATCTCCTGAAATTTTCGTGCGCTTCTCGGAGAGAGTCCGCGCCTTAGCCGGAAGTGTTGACGGTCGGCGGGTTGTGTCCGGCACCCTCCCGCGTCCCGTGGCTAACCTAGTTTAGGCAGCCAGAGCGTATTCAGTGTTCGCGTGTAACGCGTTGCGATCGTTTTAGGAGAGCTCGCAACTCCGCCTGCTTACGTCGACCACGGATCGATTCGTCGAACCTCTTCAGCCCCATGGATCATAACCCCGCGAACGGGGGCCACGAACTTATGATACCACACATGGCAAGCCCCGGTCGGGCTTTACGGGACGAGGGTGACGGCTCCGAAGGTGACGTGGGAATCCTCGCAATACAGCCCCAAGGAGCCGGAGGTATACGGAGCAGCGGGAACCGCCCCGGCGAGAGGCGCGGTGCTTGGTTTCAATACGGGGTCTTGACCTGTCATCAGGGGACTTCCGTTTACCGAGATCGCGAACTGAATCACGCCGGAACTCACGGTTTGCACGACCTGAACGTTATAGGTCGCTCCGATCGGGAAGGTTGGACTCGTTCCCGAGTAAAGGACGATGCAAGTGCAACGGAGAGAAGCATGTAACGGTATCGACAATTCAACGTGAACCTCCTCGAACGTCAAAGTTCCCCTATGCAAAAACGTGCAACGCGGAGCCTTGCAGTTCCTTAAAGCAAAGCAACTCGGCGCAGAGGCTCAATCATCCACGGCTCACGGAATATGTCAGTCCGCCGAGGCAAACGACATTCCGAAATGCGCTCAAGAAACCTCTCATAATACCCTTCGCCGGATCTCCATTCTGCAGGAATTCGAGGAAATCGAACCTTCGCCACGAAGGATCTTGAGAATGCAGCCTGCGATCGAAGTGCGGAACCTCGTCAAACGATACGGTTCGCTGTGCGCCGTCAATGACGTCAGCTTCACCGTTGCCGTCGGTGACGTCTTCGCCTTTCTTGGCCCCAACGGCGCCGGTAAAACCACGACGATCAACGCGATGGTGGGCTTGGCCGGCATCAGCGCCGGCTCGATCACGCTCTTTGGGCACGACGTCGTGCGCGATTGGCGAGCGGCACGGCGTTTGGTCGGCGTCGCCCCGCAAGACTACATGTTCGACCGCTATCTCACTATCCGCGATGTGCTCATCTACCAAGCGGGATATTACGGCGTACCGCGCCGTGAGATCACCGCTCGCGCGGATGAATTGCTCGAACAGTTCAGTCTCACGGAGAAGGCACATCAAACCATCGCCAAACTCTCCGGCGGAATGAAGCGGCGTCTCACCCTAGCGCGGGCGCTGATTCACAATCCGCGCTTGCTGATTTTGGATGAACCAACGGCGGGCGTCGACGTCGAACTCCGCATGGAACTCTGGGAACTCGTCCGCAAACTCAATGCCGGGGGAATGACCATTCTGCTCACCACGCACTATCTCGAAGAAGCCGAAGAACTCTGTAGAACCGTGGCGATCATCAATGGCGGGCGCATCCTTACCATCGCGCCGACACAAACTCTGCTCGGAAACAAAGGGCGCGATATCCTTCGCGTCACGTTCGACCGCGACGTCGCGCAGCTTTCTCCACGAATCCTCGCATACGGCGCGACGCAAGGACCGGATGATCCCCGTACGCTCAGAATCACGGGCTTGGAGCCGGCTTCGTACCCACGTTTTTTTTCGGAAATCGAACAAAGCGGCTTGCGAATCGTCGATATCGAGCTTCGACAAACGAATCTCCACGATGTCTTCTTGGATCTTGTGAAACGATGAACGGACCTTTCGCAAACCCGGTCGGCTTCCTTTCGATCATCCGACGTGAGATGGTACGGACCTATAAAATCATCAATCAGGCAATCTGGCCGCCGATCATCACGACGGTCTTGTATGTGCTCGTCTTCGGCATGGCGCTTGGTAGCCGCATTCACTCGGTCGGCGGCGTGTCTTACGCTGCGTTTCTCATTCCCGGCCTCATCATGTTGCAAATCATCGAACAAACCTACAGCGAATGTAGCAGTTCGCTGTTCCAAAATCGCTTCATGGGAGCAATTCAGGAATTACTCGTAGCACCGCTCTCGGCCGCCGAGATCGTCGCGGCATTCATCGTTTCGGCCGTGTTACGCGCGCTATTTATCGCGGGTCTTGTTCTTGCGGTCGGCGCTCTGATGGTTCATACCCTCCCGACGAACTGGCCGCTGTTCTTGGGCGTAACGATGTTGGTCGCCGTGCTCTTCGGCGCGATTGGCTTCATTTTCGGACTGACGGCGGACCGCTACGATAACATCGCCGCATTCTCCACGTTCATCATGACGCCGCTGGTCTTCGTGGGTGGGGTTTTCACGCCGATGCGCTTGCTGCCCGCACCCATTCAGCGCATATCAGTCATCAACCCGATGTTCTCTATGATCGATGCCTTGCGTGCCTCGTTCACCGGACACAGCGATCTTCCGCTCCCCATCACCCTCGGCGTCATCGGCATCCTGGCTATCATCAGCACGGCGATCGCCTATCGTCTGACGGCGATCGGATACAAACTGCGGGTTTGAGTTAAAGCTCGTCACGTGCTGCTCCCACCGGCAAGCCTTTGACGTCGTCCGGGGAACTCTTTGCAGGATTGAAGTTCCTTGACGTTGAAAATCGACTCGTCTCGAAAACGTATTCTTGAAGGGAACCGCGGAATGAATCGTTTGCGCGCCGACATTCTTTTGTTGGTAACCGCTTTCATTTGGGGAGCGGGCTTTATCGCCATGAAGACCGCAAACCACGATATGGGTCCCGTTTCGTTTATCGGGGCAAGATTTCTTCTATCCACGTTGGTGCTGGCCCCATTGGCCTTTTTTGAAGCAAAGAAATGTACCCTTGCCTTAACGCGGCGAGATTTCATCTTTGCCGGTCTCATCGGCCTTTGCTTATTTCTTGGAAGTGCACTTCAGCAAATTGGTCTGGTAACGAGCTCGGTGACGAACTGCGGATTCTTGACGGCTCTTTATGTCATCTTCGTTCCGTTCGCTGTTTGGTTTCTCGCGCGCACGCGCCCACGCCTGATCGTCGTCGCTGCGTGCGTCATTTCTCTTACCGGAGCATGGCTGCTCTCTGACTACGGTCAGGCAGAAAAATGGTCGCTGGGCGACGTGCTCATTATTTTTGCCGATATCGCTTGGGCAATAGGAATAGCATTGGTTCCGATGTTTTTGAAGCGTGCGCCCAGACCGTTTTTTCTATCATTTGTGCAATTCGGTATTTGCGCGATTCTCGGCCTTTCCGGCGGGTTCTTCTTCGAACCCCAATCACCGCAAGGATTAGCATCGGCAATCCCGGCCATTCTTTATACAGGTCTGCTTTCCGGCGGAGTTGGATTCACCCTCCAGATCATCGCCCAGCAGCATACGCCCGCAGCGGAAGCGGCGCTCATCATGTCCTTGGAGAGCATCTTCGCGGCTACCGCTGGTGCAATGGTCTTTCATGAGCATTTGACTCTGCTCGCAACGCTTGGTTGCGCCCTTATTCTCCTGGGTGTGATCGTCGTGGAAGTTGGGCCCGTATGGTTACAGAGCTCGCAGCATTTTCGTGCACAGAGTGGCGTTCCTTAATTGGTCTTCTCGTAGTACATGTGGCGCCACGCCTCACCCCTTCGGTCACATTCTCCCTGAAAATTTTTCGAGCGAGCGTCACTAGACGGGGGACCGTGAGCCCCCTCCTCGAAGTGCGTCCCCACTCATCCACGGAGGTATCCATGCGCAATCTTCTCGTTCTCGCAGCCGCGATCGGCATCTTGGCATTCGGAGCCTTGCATCCCCTCGCTTCGTCGGGAGCCGCTCCCAACGTCGCGCACGGAAAAACCATCTTCGCGCAGAACTGCGCGGCGTGTCACGGCGCAGACGGCACCGGCGGCGTCGGGCCGACGCTGCACGGGGCACTTAAGACTCCGGCGATGCCGCGCACGCAGACGGCACTCGTCGCCTGGGTCAAGAATCCGAAAGCGCCTATGCCCAAGCTCTTCCCCTCGCCCCTGAAAGAACAAGACGTCCAGGATGTGGCCGCGTACGTCCTAGCGACGTTTAAGTAGTTCAAGAGTCAAAATTCCGCCGCTCAGGTTTTCTCGCTCGCATCATGAAGCCGCTTCCGTCGGTGCTTGGTGCCGGCTCCGCCGCCTTGCGCCATGGCCGAAAAACGAACCGTCGCCAAGGTAAAGATGCAAAGCCCGAGCACGGAAATCGCAATCAACGGTTGTCGGAGGTCCACGATTCCGGCGCCGCGACCGATGATGCCACGCAGGATCTCCAAGAAATACGTGAGCGGCAGCACGAGACCAAGCCACTGCATGACCGGCGGCATCAACTCGCGCTCGATGAAGAACCCCGAAAGTAAGATCGACGGCAGCAACAAGGCGATGCTGCGGAGGAGCGCCTCAAGCTGCGTGCGCGAAACCGTTGATATGAAGATCCCCATGCCCAAAGCGACGACGATAAAGATCGCCGCCGACGCGCACAGCAATGGGATGCTCCCGGCGATCGGAACCGCGAAGACCCAACGCATCGCAACGAGCACGCTAGCGAAATCGATGATGCCGATCACCGCGTAGGGAATGATTTTCCCGAGCAAGAGCGCCGCCGGGGCGATCGGCGTCACCAAAAGCTGCTCAAGCGTTCCCCGTTCTCGCTCCCCGACGATCGATAAAGCCGTCAGCATCATCGTGATATTCTGGAGGATCAATCCCACCAGCCCCGGCACGTAAAAATTCGCGGCACGCAGCGACGGATTGAACATCACGTGCACGCGCACGTCCGGACCCCGCGCGGAAGATGGCGCCAAAGTGCCACCCACGGCAAGCGCCGAGGAATACGCTTGCTGCGCGATATTCGAATCCGATCCGTCGATCAGCACCTGTACCGCTGCGGGGCGACCGGCACGCAGATCGGCGGTGAAATGCGGCGGAATCTCGACACCGACCCGAGCTCGTCCGGCGATGATCGCTTCGCGCATAGCCTCGTGATCGCGTACCGTGCCGACGATGCGAAAACCGTGCGATGCGGCCAAGGCATCGCGAAATCTCGTTGCGGAGTCGCCGCGATCCTCGTCGTAGATGACCGTGCGCACGTACTCCGTGCGCACGTCGAAGGCATACCCAAAGAGCAAGAGTTGGAAAATCGGGATCCCCAACGCCAGAAAGATCGTTGCCGGATCGCGCAAGGCGTGCAACGTTTCCTTGTAAAGCACCGCATCCAAACCGCGAAATGAGAAAACCCTCATGGAGCCGCAGCCAGTGCCGTGAAGACGTCGTCAAGCGAAGGTGCGACTTCGCGCACGTCCCCGATTTTCATCGGCGCCAAATCACCGACAAGCGCCTCCGGTCCACGCGCGCGTTCGAGCAGCACGCGCAACTCCGAACCGAAAATCGTTGCTTCGCGCACGTACGGCAAGCTCTTCGCGCGCGTGAATGCGCTCAAGACCTCGTCGACGTCGACGCGGACGTGCATGTATCCGGGCGGATTTACCTCCGGTAACGCGCGCAACTCGTTCAGGGTTCCGCACGCCGTCAAGCGACCGTCACGTAAGTACGCGATGCGCGAACAACGTTCCGCTTCGTC
The DNA here is from genome assembly GCA_035937855.1 of Vulcanimicrobiaceae bacterium. Taxonomy (GTDB): domain Bacteria; phylum Vulcanimicrobiota; class Vulcanimicrobiia; order Vulcanimicrobiales; family Vulcanimicrobiaceae; genus DASZHL01. The sequence continues at coordinate 6,701 of DASZHL010000021.1, read as the reverse complement.
GACATAATGCGTCGTTACCAACAACGTCGTGCCTGCGGAGGCGAGCACAAACAACAAATCCCAGATCGCATGGCGCGCGACCGGATCGATTCCCGAAGTCGGTTCATCCAAAAACAAGACGGCCGGCTCATGAAGGAGGGCGGCCGCCAAGGCCAAGCGCTGTTTCCAACCGCCGGAAAGCGCGGCTGCGCGTTTGCGCACGTACGGCTGCAAGCCCGCCAGATCGATGCTCTTCTCGATGCGCTGACGACAGACCGCACCGCGGATACCGTAGGCCATTGCTGAGAAATGCAGATTTTCCTCGACTGTTAGATCGCCGTACAATGCGAAGGACTGGCTCACGTAGCCGATTGCGCGACGAATCTCGTCGGTCTGAGTCCGCACGTCGAATCCGTTCACGCGGGCATCGCCATCCTCCAAGCGCACCAAGCCGCACAACGAGCGAATCGTCGTCGTCTTGCCCGAACCGTTGGGACCGAGCAAACCGAAGACCGTACCGCTTGGTACACAAAACGAGACGCCGTCGACGGCCCGTTCGGCACCGAAGGAAATAGAGATGTTTTCGAGCACGACGGCATCACTCACGGCAAAACCTCGGCCGTCGTGCCCGAACGCAGAAGTCGCTGCGGATCGGCGATGCTCACCTTCACGCCGAAATCAACATCCGCGCGATCCTCTGGAGTCTGCACATCGCGCGGAATAAACTGCGCCTGTCGGTCGATCTGCTCAACGCGGCCGGTGAAAAACCGATCCGGGAAGGCGTCTGAACGCACGCGGACCACTTTCCCGAGCCCGAACGATCCAAGCCGACGTTGCGGTACATACACGCGCACGTAGGGATCGATTGCGGGAATCAGCGTCATCACGGGGATTCCCGGACCCACGACGTCACCGACGCGAATCGCGACGTCCTCGATCGTTCCGTCGGCGGGAGCGCGAATGACGAGCTGCGCGCGCGCCGCCTTCGCGTCATTGAGCTGTGCGGCGGCGGATTGCAGCGCGGCCTTCGCCGCCGCAATTTCTTGAGGTCGCGCTCCTTCATCGAGCGCAACACGAGTCTCACGGCTCGTTCGGTACGCCGCTTTCATCGCAGCGACATCGGCATTGACGCTTGCTTGGATGAAACTCGCACGGCGTTGCGCCGCGGTTACGACGGCTTGTTCGTTTTCAACTTGTGCTTGGGATTGTCGTTCTTGCAAGCGTGCGGCTTCGGCGGCGGCACGCGAGAGATCGCCCGACGACCACAGCGACCAAGCACGTTGATAATCACGACGCGCTTGACTCTTGGTCGCCTGAGCGCGGGAAAGATCGGCCTGCGCGCGCTGCAGATCGGCCGTCGCCGAGGTCGTTTCGACCGGCGCATCCGCTTGGCTCCGCACGACGTGTTGGTGCGCCTCTTGTTCCTGAGCGCGTGCGCGACGGAGATCCGCATCCCGCGTCCCCGCCTCCAGGAGTGCGAGTTGCGCCGCGCTGCGATGCTGCTCCGCGTCGGCGTGCGCTTCCTCCGCGCGCTGACGCGCGTCGTCAAAGCGCGCCAAGAGGGTGCCCCGCCTGACGTGATCCCCGTCCTGCACGCGCAGATCGACGACGGTTCCACCAAGCACGCTACCAAGATCCGGCGCATCGATGCGCAAGGTCCCACTGTACGCTTCCGATTGATCGGACGAAGCACACCCCGTCCAAGCGAATAGCACAACAAGCAGCCAACCCCAGGGCGAACCAAAACGCATGCGAAACTCCCTCCCCGTTGGTTGGATGACCGACGCGGGATTCATTTCAAGCTGGGTCGTTCGTCGGTTGATGGCGGGATCTTCCTTACCGTAGCATTCCATGGCATGCGGAACGAATGGCCGCCTTCGAGGATATCGGCAATCCAGCGCTTGAAAACGTTTTCTGAAAAATTCGTCGTTAATATCGGACGTAAAGCGGCACTCCAAAGCGAGTCTCTTCAAATGCTCGACGGCCTCCATTGAGCCGGTACGCAGTCAATAGCGTATTTCTAGCTGTCACGACCACGACGTGATAAGTGAATTCGGCATCAATTTGATACGCACTCAAGAAGACGGTCTTGCGCGTTCGTATCCCGCCGGTTTGCTGCTGCCAGACTTCCAATGGCGCCAGCAGAGTGCGTGACGTAAGCCGCACATAAGCTATGTGGTCAGCATCAATACGATCTTTGCCGCTGCCAGCCGCAATCTCAAAGAGATGATTGAAATAAACGTCATCGACCGTAATCGGCTGCAATGCCGTGTCGACAACAATGGATGATACGTTGTCGGGAACTCCGAAGATGCCCCGTAGACGTCTGCGAAGTTCAAGGTGGGGAACATCCCTGAATTCCAGAAGAGCACCCGCAGTCATCGTCTCGCACAACCTAAAAGGCGGCAACCAATAAGGGTGCGGGAAGGACGCGCGGACATCCTCGGCAGTAATCGCAATGCCGGCATCAACGGCAGCTCGCGCATCAAGACGAGTTTTCCAGCGCGCTTGCCAGTCGCCCAACTGACTTGATTCCAGTTCCAGACGATTCTCAAGCGTATCATACCCAACAAATCCGCAGCTCACGCAAAAGTCGCCAAGCAAAGCAAGCAACTTCGTTGAGACCCCGACGGAACGCACTACGGCGTTCCCAGCGGCCGGAGCGACAAGTTTCGGATCCTCGCAGCATGGGCGTGCGGGTGCAGGGTAGGTGCTCATCTTTCACTCACTCATTCATTCAAGGATTGTCGCCCGCACTTGATTAACCCACGTCGGCGTGCTACGATGGGCACGCAGCGGCGAAAGTCGGATCTGCGTGTGCGAACCCCACCTCGTGTGGGGTTCTGCGCGTTCTAGGGTTCCTGCCGACTTTTATCACCCGGCACAGATTTATTTTAATTTCATGAGATTCGAGTAGCCGCTGATGAATCCACAAACGGGAATAGTGTTCGCTCGCGGATCCATTGCCCCACGGTCTCGGCAACATCAATGGGAGATTCCGTTCGTGGGAACGGCCACGTTTTCCGATTATGCATCAAGTCCTCTACCTCAGTTGCATGGATGTTGAAATCGTCGTCCTCATTGGGAAATTCGCTAAGACTTTTGGTTAGAAATGCAACCAGAAAATCCCCATACCGGCGCGGCGCGTACGGATTACCAACCTGGTCGTTGACGTCAAACATCGCTCCCAACCTTTGCCAGAACATATGTTGCCATCCTTCGCGGGTAATGGCGGCGCGCTTCGCAAGCTCCCGCGTGATGAACGATTGCTGCTCCGTTTCATCGAGCCGAGCGAAGCACTTCACCGCGACGTCGACGATCATCGATGCGTTACCGTCAGCCAAATCTCTCGCCGCCCTGCCAATCACGGCAACGGAGAATGGGGAAAGACTAAAGGAAACTTTCTGAACAAGGGTTGACTTCATACCAGATATGGTATTCGGTATGACTAGCGTCGTCAATGGGTACGAATAGAAATTTTAGCTCACATACCAATCAATTTAAACGGATCGCTAAGTAGCTCTCTGGTTAAGCGAGCATTGGTGCGGAACGTCCAGAAGCACGTAGGGGTAGACTGTGGTAATCAGCGCAATGAACTCAGCTTCGACGGTCGGTGGAATCTCATCCCTCGTATTCTTCCATCGGTGGGCACGCGCAGATGAGATGGCGATCGCCATAAGCGTTATCGACGCGGCCCACCGGCGACCAATATTTCCCTGCACGCAACGCTCGCAAGGGATACGCGGCGACTTCGCGGGAGTAGGGATGCGTCCACTCGTCGGCGCTCACGGACTCAATCGTGTGCGGTGCATTGCGCAAGGGGTTGTCCTTTCGATCCCAGCGTCCATCTTCGACGGCGGCAATCTCTTCACGAATCGCGATCATCGCCTCGCAAAAGCGATCGAGTTCGCGTTTGGATTCACTCTCCGTCGGCTCGATCATCAACGTCCCCGCGACGGGAAACGACATCGTCGGAGCGTGGAATCCGTAATCGATGAGACGCTTGGCGACATCATCGACGTTGATTCCGCATCGCTCTCTGATCGGACGCAGATCCAGAATGCACTCGTGAGCGACCAACCCCGCTCGCCCCGTGTACAGGATCGGATAATACGGTTCCAAACGCTTCGCGATATAATTCGCACTGAGAATTGCCGTCCGCGTCGCCTCGGTCAACCCATCCGCCCCCATCAGCGCGATGTAGCTCCACGAGATTGGGAGGATTCCCGCACTCCCCAAGGGCGCTGCGGAAACCGGCCCGACCGCGGCATCATCATCGCCGATAACGCGAGCGCTCGGTAAAAACGGAGCGAGATGCGCGCGTACGCCGATCGGACCGACACCCGGACCGCCGCCGCCATGCGGAATACAAAAGGTCTTATGCAGGTTCAAATGCGAAACGTCGGCGCCGAATTTTCCGGGTGCGGCCAGACCCACGAGCGCATTGAGATTAGCCCCGTCCAAATACACCTGACCGCCTCGCGCATGCACGAGTTCGCAGATCTCGACAATCGCTTCCTCGAAGACGCCGTGCGTCGACGGATACGTAACCATCAAGGCCGCGAGACGATCTCCGACGCGTTCGAGCTTCGCCCGCAGATCCGTGAGATCGACGTTCCCACACTCGTCGCAGGCGACGATGACGACCTCGAAACCCGCCATACGAGCGGAGGCGGGATTGGTTCCATGCGCAGAGCGCGGAATCAACACCACCTTGCGCTGATCCTCGCCGCGACTATGGTGATACGCCCGAATCGCAAGCAATCCCGCGAATTCACCTTGCGCTCCGGAGTTTGGTTGCAGCGAAACCGCATCGTAGCCGGTGATTTCGCACAACCAATGTTCGAGCGATTCTGCAATTTCCCGATATCCTTTGGCTTGGTCGGCCGGCGCATACGGATGCATGTCCGCAAACTCAGGCCACGTGATCGGCAGCATCTCGATTGCAGCATTGAGTTTCATCGTACATGAACCGAGCGGAATCATCGTTCGGTCGAGCGCCAAGTCTTTATCCGACAACGAGCGAAGATACCGCAGCATCTCCGTTTCCGAATGATACGCACGGAACACCGGATGCTGCAGCGGTGGATCTTTCCGACGCATATTCGCGGGAATGCGCGGCGACTCGTACACTGCGATATCCTCGTAGGTCGGCGTCGCGGCGGCGTCCGCAAAAATCCGCCAAAGTTCCTCGACATCCGCGATCGACGTCGTTTCATCAAGCGCGATACCGATCGTCCGCGCATCGATACGACGCAGGTTAATCAAAGCCGCGAGCGCACGCGCGTGCACGGCATCAGCCTGATCGCCCGCAGCGACCATGATCGTATCGAAGAACGAGTCGTGAAGAACGCTCCATCCAAGCCGCTGCAAGCCTTCAGCTAACACGACCGTTCGCTCGTGAACGCGTTCGGCGATACGCTTGAGTCCATCCGGCCCGTGATAAACGGCGTACATGCTCGCCAACACCGCAAGCAGCACTTGCGCCGTGCAGATATTGCTCGTCGCCTTCTCCCGCCGAATGTGCTGTTCGCGCGTCTGTAACGCAAGGCGATACGCGGTATTTCCGTGTGCGTCGATCGAGACACCGACGAGACGACCGGGCATCTCCCGCTTGAATTCATCGCGACATGCAAAGTAGGCCGCGTGCGGTCCGCCGTATCCGAGCGGTACTCCGAAACGCTGCGTCGTGCCGATGACGACATCCGCACCGAGTTCGCCCGGCGGCGTCAACATGCACAGCGAGAGCACATCGGCGGCGAACACCGCGAGCGCGCCGACCGCGTGCGCACGTTCGACGATCGCTTGGTGATCCACGATCGCGCCGGTCGAATTCGGATATTGCACGAGGACGCCAAATACATTCGCGTCAACCGCCGAGGGATCATCCGTGACAACGACTTCGATTCCTAGACACTTCGCCCGCGTCCGCACAACGGCCAGCGTTTGTGGATGAACACCAAGGGATACAATGAAGCGAAGCCGCTCACCAGGAACGCTCCGTCGGCAAAGCGCCATCGCTTCAGCCGCCGCCGTCGCCTCATCAAGCAGTGACGCATTTGCCACGTCCATGCCGGTGAGTTCGCTCACCATCGTTTGGAAATTGAGCAACGCTTCGAGACGGCCTTGCGAAATTTCCGGCTGATACGGCGTGTACGCCGTATACCATGCCGGATTCTCCAGCACACAACGCCGGATCACGCTGGGCAGATACGTTCCCGAATATCCCATCCCGAGGTACGAACGAAAGATGCGGTTCTTGTTCGCGATCTGTCGTATAATGCTGAGAACCCGAGCTTCAGAACGCGCGGTGGGCAATGCTAGCGGATCTCGCCGACGAATCGCCGGAGGCACGAGTACGTCGATGAGCGCATCAAGCGATGCGTATCCCAGCAAACGCAGCATCTCTCGCCGCGCGGCCTCATCAGGCCCGATATGGCGACGAGCGAACTCCGGTTGATCGCCGAGGGAATCCACGATATCCTGTCTCCTGTTCAACGGGGTTTGAGCTTAAGGCACCAGTCGCTCAACAGTGTGTTGGACTGAGGAGAGGGACGGGATAACGTGATTCCCTTCTAAGGGGCGGTCGAGCTTTTTGCGGAGCCCTGGAAGGGCGGGAGCAAAAAGTCGTCGAGCAGGATTTTCGCACGATGCGAAAATCTGGGCGTCCCCGTGAAGGGAAGCACGTTATCCCGTCCCTCTCCTCAGTCCAACACACGGCT
>DASZHL010000020.1:0-5745 GCA_035937855.1 Vulcanimicrobiaceae bacterium | reverse complement strand
TCTTCACCATCGAGCACTTTTTACTCAGATTACTAAGAAGTGGTTATTTTCATGCATACTTGGCATTTTTCACGGGCACTTGCCACTTTAGCGGTGATCTCGTTTCTCTCCGCATGTGGCGGCGGAAGTTCGTCTACGTCGATTCCGCCGGTAGCGACGCCGGACCAGCATCAACACGCTTCTCCGACGCCGACCCAGACACCGACACCGAATCCCGCGCTTAATCCGTCATCCAATTTGACCGCCAATATGACCGCGCAGGGGCAGTGGTTGGCTCAGCATCAGCTCGCCGACGGTGCGATCGTTTATACGAGTACCGAGATCGAACCATATTATGCGAACCTCGCGGCGGTCGGATTGGTCAAGATCCCTTCTCAACTCGCCAACGTTCGCGCATGGATCGGCTGGTACGTCGCGCATATCAACACCACCGATGTTTGGAACTTGGGTAATACAATCTACGATTATACCTACACGTCATCGGGCGTTGAGACCGCAACGAAGTCGGCGGATTCTGTGGACTCCTATGTGGCGACGTTTTTCACGCTCTTACGGCAACTTTACGACACAGGAGACCCCACATCCCAAGCCTATGTCGTATCTCTACGGCCGACGTTGGAGAAACTTGGAGCGACGATCATCGCAATTCAACAGCCTGACGGCATGACGATCGCCATGCCGAGCTATCCGATCGCCTATCTTGAGGACAACTGCGAGGTCCATCGAGGTCTGAGCGACCTGGCGTATCTCGAACAAACCGCATTCTCGAATTCCACGAACGCTGCAAAATACACAGCGGCAGCAGCGCAAGTCGCCGGCGGCATAAGCACCCTCTGGAGTTCGTCCCTGCAAGCCTATGCCTGGGCCAAAGGTGAGCCCGGTGGCGAACTCAACCTTCCATCGTGGTCGACCTGGTACCCTGATGCGACTAGCCAGCTTTTCCCGGTCCTCGATGGAGTCATTCCCGCGACCTCCTCGCGCGCAGTTGCCCTGTGGAAATCATTCAACACGGCATTCCCCACTTGGGACCAGCTTACGGATCTCGGCTCAAGCGCCGGCGGCTTCCCCACGGTGCTCGTCGGCGACGCCGCCGCGATGATGGGCGATGTCACGCATTCGAGCGTCTATATTCAAAGCATCCAGAAAATCTATGGCGCGAGCGGATATCCGTGGCCCTGGTATGATGCGGAAGCCGGCTGGTATATCCGCATGGACAACCAACTCAACCTTGGATCCTCCCTTGCACCGACGGAAAACTAGAACCGTTTGCTTCGTATCATAAAGAACCATCGTTGACTGCAAACGAAGAGCCCCGTACCGATCAGCACGAGGCTCTTCGTTTGCAGTCAATCTGCGTTTTCGGTTAAAAACAGACGTACGCGAGGTAGTAGGTCGTACCCGGAGTCAGCGTACTGGAACCGCTATTCGTGCCCGTAGGAAATGTAACGGTTAAGCCGCTTAATGTTCCAGCACTGCCGTAGCCCTGCCAGCCGCCCGACGTACCAAACAGTTGGTAATAGGTACTACAGCTTCCGGTACTTGCGAGGGTCACGGTTTGGCTTGGCGAGGCGTTCGCTCCCGCGGGAATAGTAATGCTTCCCGCAGTCAACGAAAGCGCAATGAAATCGATCGGGGTCGGGGCATTCGTTCCGGCAGGATTCGTAGGCATAGGGGAAGGCGCGAGCGCGGGTGCGCTCAGGCTGGTCGTCGCGGTGATCGACGTGCCGCTCGCGATCGTCGTACCGCTTTGGAAGGTGATGGTAGAAGCGCACAACCCGAGCGTGGGGAAGTTCGCGGCCGTTCCATCCACCAAGTTTGATACGGTCCCCGTTGCACTGGTGAGGCTCGTATCGCACGGAAAGGTCGAAGTGCCGGCAGCCGGATTATTGCTTGCCGAAGTGCATCCAGCGACTAAAGCCGCGGCGAAGAGAAGACCAAACGAGGCGGAAACGAGCTTACTATGGCGCATGATTCCTCCTTGACTTGCTTTTGGGGTTCTTTAGTCGTTTCCGGAGGAGGATGACAGCAACCTCCACTCGTGGGAGCGACCTTCGCAGGTTGAACAGTTACTAACCTTCTGAATTTTACTCCCCAGCAAGCCTTTAGTTGTTTGTGTAGTGAAGTTACCGTGGGAACAGCATTTCTCGATAAGCGCGGCGCCGAACTCACACCCCAAGATACGCTCGCCGGATTGCAGGATCATCGAGCAAATCAGCACACCGGCCGGTCAGCACAATGCGACCATTCTCAAGCACGTAGGCACGCTGTGCAAACTCGAGGGCCGTTTGTACATCCTGCTCGACCATGAGGATCGAGACGCCGCTTGCGCGAATGCGTTCAAGAACCTCTAGCAAACTTTCGACGATTACCGGCGCCAAACCCAGCGACATTTCGTCGATCAAAAGAACTTTGGGACGTGCCATCAATGCGCGGGCAATCGCGACCTGTTGCTGCTCACCTCCGGAGAGTCGTCCGGCGAGAAAATTATAACGTTCGCGCACGCGCGGGAAATATTGCAGTACGCGTTCGATATCGGCATCGATCTCCCCATCCCGACGCAAGAATGTTCCCATGAAAAGGTTCTCACGCACGCTGAGTCCTCCAAACAAACGGCGCCCTTGCGGAACCTGTATGACTCCATGAGCAACAATCGCCGCCGGACCACGTCCGCCGATCTCCTCGACACCGAGAAGCACCTGACCCCTCCAGAGAGGAACCAAACCGCTGATCGCGGCAAGCAACGTCGATTTCCCGGCACCGTTGCTCCCGATCAACGCGACTGTTTCTCCGGGTTGAATCTCAAGCGAGACATCCCACAACACCTGCGTCTGCCCATATCCGGCCGAGATCGCCGTGACGCGTAATGCCGAATCCGCCGCGATTGTCATACGGGAAAATCTCGATCGGAAGAGGCCGTACGCGCCTGCCGTTTGGCATACCGCACTCCAAGATATGCTTTGATAACCTCTGGATCGCGGATGACGGCCTGCGGAGACCCTTGCGCGATCTTCTTTCCCTCGGCAAGCACGATCACTCGCTGCGAGATCGACAGAATCGCTTTCATCAAGTGCTCAACAACGATGAGCGTTTTTCCGCCGTCGTGAATTCGATGCAAGAGTTCGAGAGCCTCATCAACCTCGACGGCATTCAAGCCCGCCATGACTTCATCAAGCAGAATCACCTCGGGATCGAGCGCGAGCGCCTTGGCGACTTCCAAGCGCTTGCGATCGGGAATCGTGAGATCGCTCGCACTCTTGCGTGCAACACGAGCGAGTCCAACGAATTCGAGCAATTCATCGGCTGAAGCGAATGCCGCCGATGTCGTGCGGCGCCTCCGACCAAACATCGCGCCAACCGCGACGTTTTCCCGAACGCTGAGATTCGCAAAGGGCGCAACGATCTGAAACGTGCGAGCGATTCCCAGCCGACTCACCTTTGACGTGGGTATTCCCGTCAGCGATCGAGCCTTGAATTCCACGCTCCCGCTGCTCGGGCGCAGCGCGCCGGCGATCACGCTCATGAGCGTGGTCTTTCCACTGCCGTTTGGACCGATCAAACCGACGACCGATCCGCGCGCAACGTCAAAGGAAACATCACTAAGGGCTTGGAGTCCCCCGAATCGCACGCCGACGTTGCGAATACGCAAATATTCCGCGCTCATACGCGATATGCCTGAAAATAGCGGATGAATCCTCGACGACCGCCGTGAAGGCCGAACAAACTCATCACGCCTCGCGGCACGAAGAATACGATGAGAACAATCGCCAGACCGAAGAACAAATTATGGAGCGCAGGGAAATGTCCCCACAAGACCTCATTGAACGCAGTCAGTAGGAAAGCGCCGAGCAACGGGCCCGCGACTGTACCGATTCCACCAAGGATCACCATCGCGATCGGGAAAATATTATAATCGATGCCGAAGACCGTTGCGGGATCGATGTTTCCGTTCGCGAATGCGAAGGTCGCGCCCGCCGATGCCGTCATCGCGCCGCTGATCATCCACGCAAAGACCTTATACCGTGTCGGATCGATGCCGAGAGCGGCCGCCGCTTCTTCATTTTCGCGGATCGCGACCATTGCATAACCCAATTTCGACCGTGCGATGAGCCACGTACAAAGAAGGCAGACCGCACAGACCAGCCACATCGCGTAGAAATAGGTAATGAACACTGACGATTGGTGAACAGCGAGCCCCGAACCGCCTCCGAGCGCGTCCACGTTCTCGATGAGTTCCTTCACCGCCAGCGCAACCGCAAGCGTTGCTATCCCGAAATAGTGACCACGCAAGCGTAACAACGGAAGGCCAACCAACCCCGCGAAAAGCGCGGCAACGGCCGCCGCAAGCGGAATCGCGACAAAGACATCGGGCACACCTCGCGCGGAAACAACCGCGGCGACATAGGCTCCCAATCCGAAAAAAACGACGTTTCCGAAACTCACATAGCCCGTGTATCCACCGATGAAATTCCATCCAAGCGACATCGCCGCATACATGAGCAAACTGCGCGAGAGATTCTCATCATAGCTGCTGTGCAACAAGGGCACCGCCAATACCGCGATCATGGCGAGCACGGCAAGAATCATAGCTACGGAGCTTCCGCCGATTCCAACGCCGAGGTGCTTGGTCATGCGCTCACCTTACCGAGAATTCCGCGCGGTCGGACAATCAAAACCAAGAGCAAGACACCCAACGCAACGACGTCGGGAACGCCCGTCCCTACAAAAGCTGCGCCGAAGGTCGAGACTACTCCAAAAAGCAAGCCTCCCACAAGCGCACCCTCCACACTACCAAGGCCCCCCAAGACACAAACGACGAAGGCCTTCACCACAAACGGATCGCCCATCGACGGATTGATGCTAAACGAGAGACTGACGAGCGAACCCGCCACTCCGGCCAATCCCGCGCCCAAACCAAACACAATGGCGTAGAGTTTCGCAACGTCCACCCCTGAAAGTTGGGCCGCTCCAATGTCCATCGCGGTCGCGCGAATCGCTCGCCCCATTCTGCTGCAACTCAACCAAAACCACATCGCGCCCGTCGTCGCCAATGCGACGACAAGAGTCCAAAGTTTCACCCACGAGACTGTAACGTTGCCGATCGCAAAATTCGCTCCACTATATGCGGGACTGACGCCTCGTTCGTCGCCGTGGAAGATTATCAGCATGATGTTGATGATCAGCAGCGAGAGCCCAAATGTCAGCAAGAACGTCGTCAGCATCGGCGCACGCACAACGAAATTGATGATATAACGCTGTACCAGATACCCAAGTACGAAAAGAAACGCAAACGAGATCGGAATGCTCAGAAACGGATCGAGGTGGAAATCTTGAAAAAGCACATACGTAAGGTAAGCTCCTACCATCACGAAGGAACCGTGCGCCAGATTGATGATGTTCATGATCCCCCAGACCAAGCTGAACCCCAATGCAACGATCGCTAGGATTCCGCCGACGAGGATCCCGTTAACGAGGTCCTGCCAAAACAACTCCACATCATACTCCTCAATGATCCCGAGTACGTTCCGCCTATGTTTCCGGGTCTCTAGCTTCGCGTATAAAGCCGATTCTCATCGAATTAAAATATACCGAGAACAATGTTGGGGTGAGGGGTTGAGAGAGTGAGGGGTGCGCGAGGTCAGGTGAAGCGCCTCTCTCCGCGGGGCGGTCGAGCTTTTCGCGGAGCCCTGGAAGGGCGAGAGCGAAAAGTCGTCGAGCAGAATTTTCGCACGATGCGAAAATTTGGGC
>DASZHL010000019.1:0-13924 GCA_035937855.1 Vulcanimicrobiaceae bacterium | reverse complement strand
GATCATTTTCGTAAAGGTACCTTTTCCTATTCCTCATTTAGGATACGGGTCATAGCGGTATCCTTGAAGTTCCGAAACGCCCCGTAGACTGGGCCATTTTGCCTAGCGCTCGCAATTCACGAGCCTCTGAGGTCCTGGATGCGCCGTTCATGGTTCTCCGCATACCCCAGATTATCGGCGTTATGAGTGTACAAATCGGATCTGTCAAGCGGGGCGGAGGACTTCGCGGACGGAGTGGTCCTTTGGATCAACGTAAAGAGCTGCGCCGTCGTTCTGCTCGTTTCAAAATCCTCCAGAACTCTTTGACGTCCCCGTCGTCCCATTCGGCGACGGAGCTCCGGATCAAGGAGGAGGGGTTCGAAGGCGGCTGCTAGCGCGCTCGGATCTCGTTGAGGGACGAGGAACCCGCTCTCGGAGTCGAGCAGCTCGTCGAGGCTTCCCGTTTGGGTGCTGACCACGGGGAGACCCGCGGCCATCGCCTCCATCACGGCAACGGGAATTCCTTCGTGCTCGCCGGGGCGCTCAGTACTTGCCAAGGCAAAGATGTCCCATTCGGCGTCGTTGAGGCGTGAGACGAGTTCGTCATGGGGGATCTTTCCGAGCATGCGCACATGGCCGCTAAGTCCGAGCTGCTCGATCATCCGGGAGACCTCCTCCCGGATCTCGCCGTCTCCAGCGAAGTCGCAGGTGAACTCTCGTCCGCGATCCCGGAGCGTCGCGAGGGCTTGGAGGAGGTAGCGATGCCCCTTCCAGACGCACATGCGGGCCGCGCAGAGGATCTTCACCTTGCGTCCAGGCGGCTCGGTGATGTGGGAGGGAAGCTCGACGCCGAGGTGGATCGTCGTGCAGTGTGCATGGAGGCTGCTTGGAATTTGTTTCAGGAGGTAGCTGCGGTTTCGCTCGGAGATCACCCGCACGAAGGCAGATGCCGCGACTTTTTCAGAGAGAAGATTGTCGGCGAAAATATCGTGTTGATGAGCACTGAGACTGAATGGAATGCCGACGAGATCGGCGGCGATAAGCGCGGACGTTCCGGGTGTCGTTAACCAGTTCGCATGCAGATGATCGATTTGCAAGCGACGGATTTCGTCCGCTAGGGCCAATGCTTTTGGGTAGGCCATGAGATTCACGATTTTGGAGCGCAAGCGATAGTTCGGCGAAAGCAACCTCCCCAGAGCCCGAAGGGCTCGGCGAGGATCGCGCCGGAACTCTCGCAACGCCGCAGGCGCGTAATCAACAAGGGATACTGCATCCTCGACGGTTCGTGGCAATCCCCGAAATTCGCGTCGTTCCGCTCGTTCCTTCGCTCCGTCGTGCGTACCGATGACATACGGAGTTGCTCCCATTTCCGGGAAAAAGGAATGTGCGCGGTACGTCCGCAGAGGAATGACGAAAACCGTAGCCAGACGCGCGAGCGACCGAACTTCCGCCTCGAAAAACTGTTCCTCATTCCGGTAAGGAAAATAGGTCGTAAGATAGCCGATTTTCATGGATTTAATCCGAGAATCTCGCGGTAAAGGTCCGCGTGTCGTCGCGCAGTGAGTTCAATGTCGAAGGTCGCGCGGGCAAAGTTCTCCGCAGTAGCGAGAATGTCGGCGCGTCGTTGAGGGTTACCCAGCGCGCGCTCGACTGTGCGGGCGAAGGCGGCTGAGGAAAAACCATCACTGATGAAGCCGGTCTCGCCGTCGTTTATGAACGAGCGTGCGTACGGCCAAGGAGAACTCACGACGAGCGTCCGTGCCAGCATTGCTTCGCCCAAGGTGAGGGGCATTGATTCCGATTGTGAGGGTATGAGAAAGACATCCGCCGCATGCATCAAACGGCTCACGTCATCACGGAACCCTAGAAAACGGACCCGTTCGCCTACGCCCAGAGACGTCACGAGAGCTTGGCAACGCTCAAGATCGGGTCCGCGGCCGGCTACCGCAAGCATCCACGGATGACCGTCGAATCTTTCGCGTGAGGCGAGAGCCTCGATCGCCAGTGGAATGTTCTTGAGTCCAATGATGCGTGCTGGAATGAAGAAGAGAAGCGTCGCATCGTCGATGCCAAGTTCGGCTCGGACCCCCTGGGAGTCCGTCGACAGCCGACTGAGGTCGATGCCGTTGGGAATGACGCTCACGCGTTCGGCCGGGATGGATTCCTTCGCGATGAGATCGGTACGCTGTGCATCCGAAAAAACGATGAAACGGTCGGTGCGCGCGTGTAAGACCCGATTGACGAGCTTGCGAAGTTCGTCGTATGGGACGTCTCCGTGTTCAGTGAAGACGAGGTGTGGAACGCCGGCCAGAAGCGCCGCGATGCGTCCGGCGTATTTTCCGGTGGAGATGTGGCCATGCACGATCGCCGGGCGGAGGCTGCGGAGCGTGTCAATTAAGCGGGGAAAGAAGCCGGCATCCATGCGACCCTTCCGGCCGATCTCGATGACGGGAACTCCGAAGGCTCGTTTCTCCTCGGCGCTGAGGTTTGAGGAATAGACGCAGACCGCAGCGGTGTCGATTCCGTAGCGTTCCATGCGGGTGCAGAGGGCACGGACGAGGACTTCGGCGCCGCCTTCTTTGAGGTTGGCGACGACGTGGACGACCCGTGGAGCGATCGGCATGGGAGAGCTTGCCGAGAAAGGGTCCGGAGCGAGCGGGTTGGCTGCCATGGCGGGGGAATGATAGCATCATTGTGGCATTTGGAAAACTCTCGCGTGAACGATTCCCTAAAAACAGTCTCCCGCTGATCGTGGGTGGGGTGGCGTATTTCGCCACCTTGCTTTACTTAATCTTCACCCTGCCCACCTGGGGCGATGAAGAGTACACCTTTGCGACGACCAGCGGCGGAGTGCTCTATGCGATCGCGCACGCGTTTTCGTTCGAGCAACAGCCGCCATTATATTTTGCGCTTGTGGCGCTTTGGCGGAGCTTCGGGAGCGCCGTCTGGTGGGTTCGTCTCCTTTCAGTCCTCTTTCTCGTCCCGCTGCCGTTGGTGATCGTGGCGATCGCGCGACGAGTCGCTCCCCAAAGTCGTCCGGCGGTCGTCGTCGCCTTCGTCATGCTCCAGACGTTCGTCGTTTGGGCCGCCGTCGAGGCACGTGGCTATACACTCGATCTTCTCATCGGTTCGTGCCTGACGCTGGCCTTCGTCGCGGGCTATCTCCCCGGTTCCTCGCGCCGGGCGCGAGGCTTGTTTTTCCTGGTGTCGTTGATCGCGGTGTATCAGCAGTATTACTTCGCATTCGTGCTGATCGGTATGACCGCGGCGCTGATCGTCGCCCGGCGCTGGACGGGGCTATGGGCCTTGCTCGCTAGCAATGTGCTCGTGCTGCTCGCGCTGCTGCCGGCGGCTCAGGTCATTCATGCGCAGGTGGGGGAAGCGTCTAGCCTGCACGTCGGCGTCATCAAGGGTATCACCAATGGGCTCTCGGGATACTTGCCCTTCCTGCTACCGCGAGATTGGCTTTCCTCGCGACATCTCGTGTATGATGTGATTTTCGTGGGGGCCCTCGCGGCGTTGGCGTTCGCTCGTCCGCAGATCGATCGCCTTGTTCTCGCGTATGCCTCAATTGTCGCGGTCGCGCTCATGCTTTTTGTGGCGGTTGGAACTTTTGGGGGAATTCTTGTTTACTCGCGCCATGAGGTCGTCCTGTTCTTTCCGTCCCTCGTTGTGTTGCTGCTTGTGCTGACACGTCTGCGGAGTCCGAAGGCTGCAATCGCGCGCCGGTTTTTAGCGGCGATCTACCTCGTGGCAACGTTCGGCTCGCTGATCACCCTTTTCGGAAACGGCACGCGCGACGGCGACTGGATTCGCGTCGCGGCCTTTCTCAATCGATCCGTGAGCGCACGGGATGTCGTCGTCGTTTTCGGACCTGAGGAAACGATGCCGCTGGGACGGTATTACAAAGGCTCAGCGGAGATGCGCGCCTTGCCTCACCCGGCCTCTCTGGTTCGCTACGATTTCTCGGCACTGGTCCTTCATGGCGATGGAGAGGTTGAAGCGGCCATCGCTCCGCGCGTGTTAGGCGGCCGTCGCGTGTGGCTGGTTACCGGATATGCCTGCGAAGCGACGGGATATGGATGCGAATACCTGCGAAATGTTGTCGCCCGCGATTACCGAGTGCTCCAGGAACAGCGGTTTTTCGGATCCGAGGTTCAAGAACTCGAGCCGAGGTAGAGCGCTCGCCGCCGGCGTCCCGAGTGCACAAAAAAGCCCGGAGTTCCGGGCTTTTTCAACACTTTGGAGATGAGGAGGCTCGAACTCCTGACATCCAGCTTGCAAAGCTGGCGCTCTACCAACTGAGCTACATCCCCCACTTTTTGCCGGAGGGCCCCAGGGGGTCCGTTCCTTGAGAGATCGCCCATGTGGAGTGAAAGTCCTGCTTGCTTGTCTGACACTACCAAGATTGCACCTTGACGCGCTCCGAGCATAAAGCCCGAAGTGCGTCAAGGTGCGGCGATAAGACTTGCTTGCGGTATTCTTAGGACTCTTATTGTTTGCCGATCGTCTCGTTGGCATTGTCGAGGAGAATGATCTTATCGGCGTGACGGATGCCCATGGCTCTTTGATCGTACACGATCGCAACGTATTGTCCGGCCTTAATGTGGTTCATCTGATATGTTGTTTTTCCGTCGTATGAGAAAACCTGATCGAACTTCGGTAAAATCTCAAAGCCGAGGGTTTGTTTCGATTTGGGATCGTAGACTTTGATCGAATTGACGGAAACGTGGCGGGTTATTCCGTAAAAGGTTGAATGCGTGATCGCGAAAGACCCTTGCGGTAGAAGGGTCGCAACAAAGAGAGTTGCGGCGGCAACGGTTTGTAAAAACCGATGATTCATGAAAGGTTCCTCCTGGAAGCGGGTTCGTTGCTCCCATTGACTCCTACCCGCTTTTCGAAGACGGCAAACGGGATAACATTACTTCTGAATCTTAGCCGTCGCATCGGTCTATCCACTGACGCCGTCAGCGCTCCACGTCTTCAATGCTCGTAAAAAGCGTTTATCCTGCCATGCGCCGGGCTCGGATACGGCAACTCAAGCAAGCAAAAACCCGGTGGCTACGGGATTCTTGGTCGTGGGCCATCCTGGTCTCGAACCAGGGACCTCATGCTTATCAAGCATGCGCTCTAACCAACTGAGCTAATGGCCCATAATGGGCATGAGAGAATGCCCAGCGCCGCGAGTTCCTCACAGTCGCTCATCGACCCTTTGTCCCCAAGAACTTTTTTCGACTCCCGCGAGTGGCGCCGCAACGACGCTATGGGCTTCCAGCGCACGCCGCTCTAGGCCAGGCGGAGCCAGGCCTTCGTGATCTCATCATCGTTTTTGAGCCGCTGCATCATGAGGTTTTCGAGAAGTTGAAGCTCGCGCTCATCTTCAGATTTCTCGGCGACCATGAGATCGAAGGAGAGGTGACGCTTAGCCAGGCGGATCGTATCGCGACTACTTGCGGCTTGGCTTGCTGCCAAGCTCGCGGCCAGGTTATTCCCGGCCGCGGGAGGTGCGTCGTCTTTGGCGTCATCCGCAGGCGCTCCTTGCGCGGAAGCCGATGACGCGCGATGGACTGATGTGGGCGGAAGGGCGCTTGGTAGGTCTGGTACGCGTACGTAAACGCCGCTCATTCGTTAATCGACTTCATGAACTCTTTGACGATCTTATCATCGGATTGGCGCTGAGCCATCGAGACGTCCCGCAGGCTATTGCTTTCGCGCTGGGATTCCGAACGCTCATCGACCATTTCATTAAACCAGGTCGATTGCCACTGCAATTGCGACTGCTGTTGCATGACGACGGCTTCGTTGGCGAGTTCGTCGTTTTGACTCCAGTTCATCAGCCCTTGAAGTCCGAGCGTGTCGAGATTGCCCGTGGCAGAGGTCATGCCGGCCCCTCCATTCGAGCCGGTGAGGCCCCCGGCGGCGGCTCCCACAGCTGCGCCGATCGGTCCACCTGTCGCAAAACCTTGTGCCGCTCCCAATCCGGCGCCGATGAGATTCAAATTAGTCATCAGATGCTCCTAGTTCGATGGCGATGAGGAGAGATTGGTAACCTCTCCGTGCTACCGAAAGATCACGCAAATCGATACGAACGGCAAGGGGGGAGCGGTAGCGTTGACAGAGCTTGCATGCCCCTTTATGATAACAAGGCTCTTTTGGGGCATCCGATAGGTGCTCCGAGTTTCATTATGGGTATTTTTAAGAAGATCGACGTTTCGGGTGTGCTCGGTGCCGGGCGCGAACTCGAACTTGACGGACCCGTCGACTTGCCCACGTTCGGCGGGTATACTTTCCCTGCCCCGGCTGCAGTACGGCTGATCATGCGGTCCATAGGCCGGGGGATTGAACTTCGTGGAACGATCGACGCCACGGTTGCGGGCTTTTGCGATCGGTGCCTCGAAGAGATGGAGCGGCCGATCCGGATCGAGGTCGATGAGCGTTTCGTTCGCGACGATGATCCGCTCGGCGAAGGAAACGTCCTCGTCGGCGATACACTCGATGCCGAGGACTTGGTTCGGCAACTCGTAGATGCGGCTTTGCCCTTGACGTTTTTGTGTAAGGACGAGTGCCGAGGCCTTTGCCCGAGGTGCGGGCGATCTCAAAACGAAGCGGCGTGCGTTTGCATGCCGTCGGTCCTGGAGTGAACGATGGCTAATCCCAAATGGAAAACCCCACGCTCGAAAACGCGGAGCCGCAGAGCCGCCAACTGGCGCTTGCGCCCAGTGACGACCGTCGCTTGTCCGCAGTGCCACGGAGATAAGCTCCCCCACTTTGTTTGCCCAACCTGTGGCCACTACGGCGGACGTCTGGTTGTAGCGCCTCGAGACCTCGGCGCTGCGCACAGCTAATCCGAGCGGGGGGAACCCGGTTTTCTCAGGCATTCGCTTAGTCAGCGTCGGTCATTACGCACCCGATGAGGTTCGCACCAATGCCGATCTCGAACGCATTCTCGATACGAGCGATGAGTGGATTGTCACACGGACGGGAATGCGGGAGCGACGTATCGCTCCCGCATCTATGCCGGTCAGTGAGCTTGCCGTTCATGCCGCCTGTCACGCACTCGAGCGCTCTGGTTTAAGCGCCGCGGATATCGATTGCTTCATCGTCGCGACGGTGACGCCCGATTTCACGTTCCCCGCGACGGCTTGCATCGTTTCCGCCAAACTCGGCGCCGTCGGGAAAGCGGCATTTGACATCGAGATCGCGTGCAGCGGTTTCGTCTATGGTTTGGCGATTGTCGCCGGACTTGTTCGAACCGGCATCTATCAGCGCGTAATGCTGATCGGAGCCGAGAAGTTATCCTCCATCACCGATCTTTCCGATCGGAATACCGCGATTCTTTTTGGGGACGGCGCCGGCGCGGCGATCTTTGAACGCTCGGAGGCGAATTCATTCTTGGGATGCGCGTTAGGCTCCGACGGCTCGTCGCCTGAACTGCTGTACGTGCCGGCGGGCGGAACGGCCGAACCGCTTGATTTCAAAGCTATCGCGAATCGCCGCAATTTCTTGAAGATGCAAGGTCGAGAGGTCTTTCGACAGGCAGTTAACAAGATGGTCGAGTCGTCGATCGAATCGCTCGCACAGGCCAATCTCGTGCCCGAAGATGTCGCGTACCTCATTCCTCATCAAGCCAACAAACGGATCATCGATGCCGCGGCCAAGCAGCTCGGGTTGCCGTCGGAACGGGTACTCGCGAATATCGATCGATATGGGAACACCTCAGCCGCCTCGATACCGATCTTGCTCTCTGAAGTTTGGGAAGAGGGACGCTTGCACGACGGAGACGTGTTGCTTTTTAGCGGCTTCGGAGGCGGCCTCTCGTGGGGTTCGGTCGTTTGGCGCTGGACGGCAGCGTGAGCGCTTTGCGTGTCGGCGTCGTGTTCCCAGGGCAAGGCTCGCAAACCGTTGGAATGGCTAGCGGTCTGGCTGAAGCGTTTCCGTCCGCCGCGACCTTGCTCCGGCGGGC
Organism: Vulcanimicrobiaceae bacterium; assembly: GCA_035937855.1. Taxonomy (GTDB): domain Bacteria; phylum Vulcanimicrobiota; class Vulcanimicrobiia; order Vulcanimicrobiales; family Vulcanimicrobiaceae; genus DASZHL01. The sequence continues at coordinate 5,982 of DASZHL010000019.1, read as the reverse complement.
GAACAAGGTGCTCGGATTTGATCTCACGGGCTTGATGGCCCTCGGCCCGGAAGAAATGCTGTGCAGTACACGGTACAGCCAACCGGCAATTTTCGTCACGAACCTCGCCCTCGCCATGGCAGTCGGTCCCGTCTTGGAACCCGTGGTTAGCGCCGGACATTCCTTCGGAGAGCTTTGCAGTCTTACGATTTCGGGGGCTCTCACCTTCGACGATGCCTTACATTTGGTCGATGAACGGGGAAAGGCGATGGAGGCAGCGTCAGCGTTGGTTCCGGGTGCCATGGCGGCGATTCTCGGTCTCAACCCGGAGCTTCTCGGTTCGGTGGTTGAAGAAGCTCGATCGTTTGGCCGGATCCGCATGGCGAACTTCAATGCTCCGGGTCAGATTGTCGTGAGCGGTGACGAGGCAGCGGTGAAACAAGCGAGTACCCTCGCACTGGCAGTCGGAGCCAAGCGTGCCGTGCGTCTCAACGTTTCAGGAGCCTGGCATAGCGAACTGATGGAACCGGCACGAAAGGACTTCGACGCCATCGTGGACGCTGCTCCGATCCGTCCTCCACGGTTCCCCGTGATCTCGAACGTGGACGCGCGGGTCTGCGATGACGTCGCGACCATCAAGCAAAATCTGAAGCGCTCGCTAACCGATGAGGTTCGCTGGCACGAAACCGCATTGCGTTTGCTGGATGAGCACCTTGATCTGCTGGTCGAGTTCGGAGCTTCGCCCGTGCTCACGTCCCTCTGCAAACGCCTACCGGGAGCCCCCAAGACGATCCACGTCGGCGATGTCGCGGGCGTCGTCGGATTGCAGCGCCTTTTGAGCGAGTCTACGACGGAGGTCCACGAACGATGAGTGAGCGTCTCTTGAACGGTCGGGTTGCCGTGGTTACGGGAGCCGGAAGGGGAATCGGCCGTGCGATCGCGCGGGAGTTCGCTCGGGCGGGGGCCCATGTGGCCTTGCTTGCGAGGACGGCCTCGGACCTCGAAGAGACGGCGGCCTTGATTTCCGCTGAGGCTGCTGATGTTCGGACGATGGTGATTCCGACCGATGTCGCCGATCCGGCGGCCGTCACCGCCGCCGTCGCCCAGACGTTGTCTGCCTTCGAACGCATCGATTGCGCCGTCGCCAACGCCGGAATCACGCTCGACAACCTGGTGATGCGAACCTCCCCTGCCGAGTTCGGCACGGTGGTGGACACCAATCTTAAATCAGCATTCTACCTCACGTCGGCGGTCGCACGCCCTATGATGAAGCAGCGAAGCGGTTCGATCATCATGGTTTCGAGCATCATCGGCCTAGCCGGCAATGCGGGCCAGGCCGCCTATGCCGCCTCAAAGGCCGGGATGCTGGGGCTGACCAAATCGGTCGCAAAGGAACTTGGGTCGCGAAATATAAGAGTGAACGCCGTTGCGCCGGGGTACATCGAGACGGCGATGACGGAATCGCTATCGGAAGCGGCGCGAGAGTATTTTCGGAAGTCTATCCCGCTCGGTCGCCTCGGGACGCCCGAGGACGTGAGCGGTGCGGTTCTCTTTTTGTGTTCGGACTCCGCGCGGTATATCACGGGGCAGACCCTCGTGGTCGACGGCGGATTCTACATGTGAAATCACCCGTCCACCTGCGTAGGAGCATCTGATGACAACGTTTGCTAAGGTTCAGAAAATCATCGTCGATCAACTGGGAGTCGACGAGTTGGAGGTCGTGCCGGAGGCATCGATTACGGATGACCTTGGCGCCGATTCGCTCGACCTCGTTGAACTCGTAATGGCGTTCGAGGCCGAGTTTAACATCGATATTCCCGACGAAGAGGCCGAGAAGATCAAAACAGTCGGCGATGCGGTTGCCAAAATCGACCAGACCGCCCAGAAAGTTTAGGGTTTGTCGCAGCACCGGCTCACAAAAGCATCGCCGCAACCATGCCCGAGCGTTCCTTGAACACGCTCGGCCGCGGATGCTGTTGGATAGCGTCAGCGGATGCTTGACGTTCTCGCCGAGCGATTAGGTGCGATTTTCACGAGGCTCGGGAATCGCGGGAAGCTGACCGAGCCCGACGTCAACGACGTCGCTCGGGAAGTCCGCATCGCATTACTTGAAGCCGACGTCAATCTCAAAGTCGCCAAGGACTTCGTCGCACGCGTCCGTGAACGCGCGGTCGGAGCGGACGTGCTCGCCTCGCTGACGCCGGCGCAATCCGTCGTGAAGATCGTTTACGACGAATTGGTCCTCCTGATGGGAGGGGGGACCGAAGAGGCCGAGCGTGAGGCACGTTTACGGTTCTCGGATTCTCCGCCGACGGTGATCATGCTCGTCGGTCTCCAAGGTTCGGGAAAAACGACCCACGCCGGGAAGCTCGCTCTGTACTTCAAAGAACAGGGTCGTCGCTCACTCCTGATCGCTTGTGATATCTATCGTCCGGCTGCCATCGATCAGCTCGTCACCCTCGGTAAGCAGATCGATCTTCCGGTCTTTTCTCAGGATTCACGGGATCCGGTCGCAATCGCTCGAGCCGGCGTCATCGAGGCGCGGCGTCTGGGGATTTCTACGGCGATCATTGATACGGCGGGTCGTCTGCAAATCGACGACGACCTCATGCGCGAACTCGAACGGATCAAGGCGGAGACTCGCCCAACGGAGATTCTCTTCGTCGCCGACGCGATGACTGGCCAAGAGGCGGCAAACGTCGCTAAGGTCTTCCATGAGCGCATCGGGATCACCGGAGTAATCCTCACCAAGCTCGACGGTGATACGCGCGGTGGAGCGGCGCTCTCGGTTCGACAAGTGACGGGTGCTCCGATCAAGTTCATCGGCGTCGGAGAAAAGCTCTCGGCGCTTGAACTCTTCCATCCGGATCGGCTCGCCTCGCGGATCCTCGGGATGGGTGACGTACTCACGCTGATCGAAAAGACCCAAAAGGTCTATAGCGAGGAGCAGGCGCGCGACCTCGAGAGGAAGTTTCGCCGGAACGAGTTCACCCTCGATGACTTTCTGGCGCAATTGCGTCAGATGCGCAAACTCGGCTCAATGGGCGAAATTATGAAGATGATTCCCGGTATTTCCCGATTGATGCCGAATGATGTTGAAATCGACGAGCGTGATGTGAAGCGGATCGAAGCGATCATCTGTTCGATGACTCACCTTGAGCGCGGACAGCCCTCGGTCCTCAACGCCTCGCGGCGTCGGCGAATCGCCCTGGGGAGCGGTACGCACGTCTCGGACGTGAACCGCTTGATCAAGCAATTTGAAGCATCGCGTCAACTCATGAAGCAGCTCGGCGGTGCGCACAACAAGAACAAGAGACCGCAACTTCCCAAACTCCCCTTTGGTCCGCGCGCATCGAGCGCGTCCTGAGGATTCCGTTCCCCCATCCCTTCCGAAAGTACGAGTAGACAGACCAATCATGGTAAAAATCCGTTTGCGCCGCATGGGCGCCAAGAAACAACCGACCTACCGCTTTGTTGTCAGCGACTCGCGTTCGCCGCGCGACGGCCGCTTTCTGGAGATCGTCGGCCACTATAATCCCCGCACCGAGCCCAAGACCGTCGTCGTTGAAGAGGAGAAGGTCAAGGAGTGGCTTGCCAAGGGTGCTCAGCCCTCAGACCCCGTTCGTCGCCTGTTCGCCGAACGCGGACTCTGTGATCGCGGGCCGATTTCGGAGAGCAAGCGGAAGCCGAAATCTCAGCGGGACGGCAAGTAGTCGATGAGCGCCTTCGACGACGAGTTTGGCCTCTTCGGAGACGAGACTGAAGGCGAAGACGAGCGACGTTCGACGCTCGGGGCGCGACGGATCTCCGAAGGTGAGGCCGTGCAGGATGAGATCGAACCCGAAGATGAGTCGGTTCCTCGTCGTACACGAGGCCTGCGGGGTGGTGAAACGGCTCCGGTCCATCGAGAGTCGGGTGCTCATCCCGTCCGGCGCCGTGCACCTGCGGGTCCACGCACCTCGCTCGGTGATGAGGTGCTCTATCCCCGTGCCGCCGACTTGCTCACGTTTTTGGCGAAAGGGCTCGTGGCCAATCCTGACTCCGTCGCCGTTCATATTCGTTCGAATGAGCGAGGTGGAGTTTTGGCGCTGGAAGTCGATCCCGAGGACCTCGGTAAGGTCATCGGTCGCGGCGGCCGCGTTGCGCAGGCATTGCGGACACTGATACGGGCAGGTGCCGAAGGGCGTGTAACCGTCGACATCGTCGACGTAGACCGTGGTACCCCCGCGGCCGGTAGCCACGAAGAAGATGCCGCCTCGCAAACCCACGCCGATCAGGAAGAAAACAACGCCCAAGTCTGACGAGGCTCCGGCCGACTCGCTCCCACCGGATTTCCTCGCGGTCGGTCGTTTAACTCGCGCCGTCGGCCTACGTGGTGAGCTTGAATGCCGTGTGGGTCGGCTTGGTAATGCCGGCCTATCGGCGGGAATTGAGTGCCGTATCGGGGTTGCTCTCGATGCGCCCGTCCTGCGTTTAGCGGGAGTTCGACATTATCGAAAACGGACGATCGTCCGTTTCGAGGATGTCGCCACGATCGAGGCTGCTGAGAAATTTCTCGGTAAGGACTTGTGCATTCGACGATCCGCGGTCCCCTTGAGTGAAGGGGAGTACTTGGACGCGGACCTGATCGGATTAGAGGTACGCGATCTCGACGGCATCCCGCGCGGGCGAGTTCTCCGCGTCGAGCATTATCCCGCGCAAGATTGTTTAGTCCTCACACCCGGCGATAAGCTCGTCCCATTGGTTCATGCCTTCATCCGCGCGATCGACGTGAACGCCGGAGTAATCATAATCGATCCACCACCCGGTCTCCTCGACGAAACTGGAGCGGAAATCGCCTGATCGTTATTTACGAACGCATTGGGTATAGGCCGCGTGAGTGTCGAACTTTGGAACAAGATATCGTGCTTCCCGTCGAGAGTGCTTTGATTCGTGTCGTAGGCTAGGAGCCTAGCGGCGAAGCGTACCTCAGTACGTGAGCCGCGTAGCGACGACGCATACGACACGAAGCAAAGTGCTCTCGCGATGCGAAAATCCGGGCGTCCCGGTGAAGGGATGCGCGTTATCCTGTCTCCAAGTCCGTCACTCAAGCATCCTCTGTGAGGGTGGCGTTTTCCCATTGTGCGCTAACCTGCGCACCAAATAAAAATATCGAACTCATATAATAGAACCAAAGCATGAGAACGGCAATCGCCGAGACGGCGCCATAAACTTGACGCCATTCAACGCGAATCGTATATGCGGCAAAGGCAATTTGCGCCAACTCCCAGCCAAATGTGGTGATAAGTGCTCCGCGAATCGCGAACCACGATGAGGTACTCCGACTAGGAAGATACTTATAGAAAAACACGGAAAGACCGAAGATTACAAATGTACTCGTTCCATAACCCAAAAGAGTCGAGAGGAAAACGGTATTCGCGAAACCTCCGAATTTTATCGCAACGGAAAGCGCCGCCGGTAAGGCGGTTGCGATGATGAGGATCGTTCCGAGAAACGGCAGAATAATCAGCGACATCGCGATGCTTCGCAGAAGCGGTCTGCTGCGTGTAATGCCGAGTGCGCGATCGAGAGCATACGCCAAGGCCATGAAGAGATTTTTCCCGGACCACACGAGGGTGAGGAGTCCGATGATTCCCGAGATCGAACGGGAACGGATAACCAAATCGAGATTGTGGACGAGGAATTGCTTGACGCCGGGGGCGAGCGTATCGATGAGTTCGACGGCTCGTGCGTGACCTTGATCATTTCCGTATACGAATGCGAGACCGGCGATTCCCAGCAAAAGGATTGGGAATGTCGCGAAGAGTGCGTTGAAAGCGATCGCTTGTGCCAAGAATGCGCAACCGTCCTCCGAGAAACGGATCGCGGCGGCATGCAGGACTCGAATCACGCGGTGCATGAGTTTCCCCCGATGCTTGTGCCGACGATCGACGTGTTTGTAGACGGACGACCGGAAATTGGAACGAGTCCGGCGATGCTGGTCGACGGACGCGTGCTTGCTCC
>DASZHL010000018.1:0-6088 GCA_035937855.1 Vulcanimicrobiaceae bacterium | reverse complement strand
AACGATTCCCCTTCCAGCATCATATATGCCGAGAGGACCGGGATGATCACGGCCATCGCCAAGACCCCGACTGCCGATAATACCAGACCGAGCGCTCCCGCCGCGACCTGTCCTCCGATCCCCTGGGCGAGTGCGCCGACTTCCGAGGGCAATCCGACGATGTACCCGCGCACGGGGGGCGCAAGACGACTCAAGACTTGGTTGTTGGGGTCGCTCACGAAGGCTTGCGCCTTGTGGATGATGGAGGGGAAGGCCGTAGCGAGCGATTTTCCGTCCTCAAGCAAGGCCGGGACGACGACCGACAGGATGAAACCCAAAACCACGAAGATGCCAAGGTAGACGGCGGCAACTGCCGCCCCCAACGGCATGCGTCGCCCCAGAAGCCGCACCGCCGGAAGGACGAGGTACGTGAAGAAGATCGCGCCGATTACGACGGCGGTCGCTGTGCGAATGCGGTCCAGCATATCGCCGACGAGCGACAGCGCCATCGCGCCGACGACGAACAGCAAGACAAGCTTCAGTAAGAACGTCAGATTCCGCTCGATGCGCGATCGACGCCGCGGCAATCCTCCCCGTTCCTGTCGCCCTGCTTGCATTTGTCCTCCGTCCGTCGATCGCGTACCCTTTCCGTGCTCTTGCACACAACGGGTCATGTCGCCTCGCCGTATCAATCCGCCAAACGCCATGGATGACGAGAACCAAAATGGTGAGCCGCGCATTTCGTCGGAAGTCTCCTTGCTTAACAAACAAGGCAACCATCCGAATCTTATCACACTTCTCGTGAAGAAGAGGGGCCTAATAAAGGAAAAGTCGCCATGCATAGCGATAAAAGTAGTAGGTTACTCGGAGGGATACATGAGCCTGGCTCGCCGTTGCCTAACCACCGTGGCCGTCTGCGCTGCATCCTTGGGCATCTTCGGCAGCCCCGCTACAGCGACGCCCATCCCCGCTGCCATTGCACAACTGCGTACGCAACTCAGCATCGCGATCGAACATGCCCCCGGTCACGTCGGGATCGCTCTGCTCGATCTCACGACCGGGCTGAGTGCCGGGGTGAACGAAAGCGCCGACATGCCGGCCGCTTCGACGATCAAAATTCCGGTTATGGTCGAGGTCTTCCGGCAGATGGAATCGGGCTCGATCAACCTCAACGACCAGATGCACCTCGCAGCGGCCGATAAAGATGACGGCTCCGGCGACATCTACGATGCCCCTGTCGGGCGAGCGTATACCGTCAACGTCCTGCTGCATGCGATGATCGACGAGAGCGACAACACGGCGGCCAATATGCTCATTCGCCTCGTGCATCGCGACAATGTCAATCACACCATGCACGAGCTTGGCTTGCATCAAACCCAACTGCGCTCGGATATCCGGACCGGCTCAACATCAATACGATACGCCCTACGCACGAGCCCTAGTGACATGGTGCACCTGCTTGCAAAAATGGCGCAACGCACGCTGATCGACCCTTGGGCCTCGCAGCAGATGTTCTCGATACTCGCAAACCAGCAAATCAACACCTTGCTCCCTGTTCCCCTACCGCACGACCTGACGATCGCCCATAAGACCGGCTCGTTGCACGATACGCTCAACGACGTGGGGATCGTCGCCTCACACGCGGCACCCTACGTCATCGCCGTGCTGACGACGCAATTGCCGAGCCTGGATGAGGGACGTAGTTTCATTCGCCAAGTTTCATTATTGGCGTACGAATCGTTCCAGCAATTGGCGACGTGGCGGCAGGATCAAGGTCTCCCCGCCTTCGCATTCGACGAGAACATCGGCGTTCCCAAAACCCGCAGAGTGCTCGATGAGGTCGCCGCCGGCCCGAACGTCTCCGCGCGTCCTCCTGTCGACGGCCTAGCCGCGAATTCGACGAACGAAACGGAACTCACGAGCGATCCGGTTATTGGGAATCCGCCGAGCACGGCTTCGACCACCGATCCGGTAAACTCGGCTCCGCCGACTCCGACACCCGCAGAAATGTAAGAGCCCCGCTGCGGGTCAAAACAAAATCCGCACAGACGTATCCTCTCCTATGAGCGAGATTACGTTACTGATAGTGATACTCACACATCTGCATAAAAAGCGAAACCGCGCGCATCAGGAAGTCGCTTAATCGATTCTTGTTTCCGCCGATACTAAAACTTGTACACGCCGCAAAAATTTTTTGAATCAGCGCGGCATGTCACACTTCGTAAAATTCTCGAACAGCAAGTCGGTCATTCGGAAAGCGAACGGCTTGTTTCATGATGACATGAATTAACGGAAAGTATTCTTACCACAGTGATTCCAAAGCATCTTCGGGTGCGTATGGGGTGTCTTTTCACCTTGCCGCCGGATGCGTCGTACCAACTCTCAAATGAGGAGTTCCCTATGCGTAGCTTTCTTCAAATCGGTGCATCGCGTGACGGGACGGATCCCTACCGGGTCGCCGCACAGCGGAGAAATTTTTCAACGATCCTCGTGGAGACACAGGAATACCTGACGTACCGGAAAGAGCTCGGCCGCGTTCCATACGATTGCGAGATCGCCGTCGGACATCCTGAGAATGCCGATGCTGTTATCGACGCACTCACGGCAGCGGGCGAATCACCCGAGCTGGTTTTATCCGGGTTCGAAACCTACACGCCGAGCGCCTATTCCGTGGCTCGGTTTTTCGCGGCGGAGCCGGCGATCTCATCGGGAGACTTCCATCCGATCGACAAATGGGGGCAACGCACAAGGATCGAGCGCTTCTCCCCTCACGTCGCTCAACCAATATGGACGTTATTCGAGCCGAGAATGCCGCTTCAGACCACCATTGCTCGTATTGGGTTCCCGCTCGTCGTCAAGCCCGCAAACGGTGCGGCGGGTCTGGGGGTCACGCTCGTCCAGACGCGCGAGGAGCTTTTAACGGCAATCGCCGCGCTTGAACATTTGCGCAACTATGGTGATTCCGATTTTTCGGGCATCTTACTTGAACAGTACGTCCAAGGACCGGAGCATTCCGTTCAGGGGCTTGTCAGAAATGGGACGGTTGAGGTTTTCTCCGTCTGCGAGAAAATCGTTTTCCTCGAGAAAAAGAATGATCTCGTGGGATTTCGTGAGGCAGGTCACATCGCATGTTCACCAGCGGATGCTCCGCGTGGAATACTTGAGATGACGAACTCCGTCATCGCGTCCGTCGGATATCGAAACGGCCCATTTCATATCGATTGCGTCGAGCGCGGCGGCCGCTATTATTACCTTGAGATGGGTTTTCGGCTCTCTGGAATGGGAATTACGCGAATGATCGAGCGAATGACGAACCGGAATTTGGGAGATGAGAGCTTTGCCGCCCATATCGGAGAGGCGCACAAAACAAGGACGAAGAGTAACCTCACCGTCGGTCAAATCACCCTTGCAAGTCCAGATGAGCTTGAAATCGCACTCGGTATGAGTGGCCCCCTCAACATTGAGGTTGAGCGGTTCACTACACCGATGCCGAGCAATTCGATCTTGATTGCCCCCGCTTTACGAACCGATTTTCTCCGCTTCAACGGATCTGTCGGCCGGGCTCTCGTGAGTGGAAGCGACTATGGCTTCGTACGCGACGCGCTTGTAACAATCACGAGCGGGCGCTCAGTGTTTGGACGTAAGCCGTGTGGTACACGGGAAGCACCGACATTCTCGACGAGCCTTGCTTTCGGTCCGCTCGCATGAGAAGTTCGCGGGGACGCTATGCCATGCTTGCGCTTGCGACGCTCTCCGTCGTCGGCATCGCGCTGACCCAGCAAGGACTGGGTTCGCTCGGGCCGGCACTCATGGTGGAGTTCAACCTCGATCGGATGCACCTCGGTTTTGCCTTCGGTATGGCAACCCTCGGCTCGGCACTCCTCGTTCTTCCCGCCGGCCTCGCGGTCGATGCGTGGGGTGAACGACGCCTCATGCTGCTAAGCGGACTGGTGATGGGAACGGCACTCATCGCCGCAACCTTGGTGCACGCGTACTGGTGGCTCTTGCTTTGTTTAGGAATCGCCGGTTTGGGACCCGCCGCATCCTGGCCCGCAGGCGTTCGCGCGATCTACGTCTGGTTCGAACGAGATCGCGCCGCAGCACTGGGAGTTCGTCAAACCGGCAATCCGTTGGGTGGCGCGATCGGCGCGCTACTCTTGCCCGTGTTCGCAATCGCGGGGGGATACCGTGCGGCATTTCTGTGCGCCGGTACGATCTGCATCGTGGCGACGCTCATCGCCGCAACCTTCTATCACGAACCGCCGGGGAGCTCTCCGGCACGTCGCACACTTGGCGAAATGCTCGCGGCGATGCGCGGTTTGTTGACGGATACACGCGTACGCTTGGTAACAGTGACGGGCATGCTCCTCTCCGTTACGCAATACATCTCCGTGGCGTTCCTAGCAGTCACGCTGATCGCTTTGGCACATCTGAGCGTGAGAGAGGCGGGATTTGCACTCTCGGTCGGCTTAGTAGGCTCGTGTTTTGGACGCCTCGGATGGGGATATATAAGCGATCGGTGCTTCAACGGAGATCGTTTGCTTCCGATGGTGTTTCTCGCGATCATCACGGCGATAACGTCGTTAGCCGTCAGCTGTGTCACGGCACACACACCGCTCATCGCTGAGTTATCCCTCGCATTCATCCTGGGCTCCTCAGCTCTGGGATGGAATGGCCTGTTCGCCGCCGCGCTGGTGGAGATCGGTGGAGTACAACTCTCCGGAAGTGCGCTCGGCATCGCGTCGACCGGAGTTTTCTTCACGGGGATCGTCGTTACGCCGCTCTTCGGGAGGATTGTTGACGTGCATGGCTTCCCCGTCGCATGGATGATACTCGCCGGTGTATCAATGTTGAGCATCTGGCCCGCATTGTGCGCACGAAATGCTCTCCGTCAGGGAATCCGGACTCTGAAGTTCACGGTTCCAAAGGTAAATCAAGGAGCAGTCTTAGGAGTTTATCGGACTTTGGGATGGGATGACGTGCTCCCCTTCACGGGGACGCCCGGATTTTCGCATCGTGCGAAAATCCTGCTCGACGACTTTTCGCTCTCGCCCATCCTGGGCTCCGCGAAAAGCTCGATCGCCCCTTTGAAGGGAAGCGCGTCATCCCATCCCAAAGTCCGATAAACTCCTAGCGGGTATCAATCTAAACGTTTACTGAAGATTATGCTTTGATGGTGAGATTCCGGGTGCTTTGTCGTTGAAACCTCTTCGAATCCTTGATTACGATACCATGTGCGTAAGGTTAACGCGGTTTCGGCCGTATCAAGAGAAAGTTCATTCCTTCCCATAGTGCGGGCCGCGGCCTCTACATGCCGCAGAAGAAGCGATCCAATTCCCCGCCCCTGCATTTCGGGGCGAACGGCAAATTGAATGAAATACGCAACTCCAGGTCGGCTATACCATGCGATGCTTTCATCGGGTTGTGCCACGCAAAGGGTGATCGTGCCGGCGAGAAGATCATCGAGTTTCGCAACAAAAGTAACACCCTCGGCACATCGCCGTCGAGTGGTCACCTCATCTTGACTTGCCGCCTTAAAGACAACTCCGGAAGGAATGTATTGAGCATATGCCCGCTGGATTAAATCCGTGAGTTCACCAAAATCATCTCGCGCAAAATCAAGTAAGCGAATAACAACCTCATTATTCATACTGCGCCTATTTCACGACGCGCATCTCATCAACGTAGAGCAGCTCGTCGGCACGCACTTTCCATTGAATATCCTTATCCATCGCATAGAGATCTTGGTATTGAAAGAGAAAGATCCATGGCGCTTGATCTTGAATGATGTGAAGTATCATCGAATATTTCTCGGAACGCTTTGCGGGATCAAGCTCAAATCGGGCATCTTCGATCAGTTTGTCGAGTTTCGGCGTGCCGACCGCGGAGATCCGAGAGGTCGTCGTGAAAAGATTTCCCAATGTTCCATCGGCATCAAAACTACTATTGGCCCATCCCATTTCATAGAGTGGAGCCAGTTCGCGCCGCCCGAGTTTAGCGTAATAAGGCTTCCAATCCTGAATCTTTACGGCTGCATCGATCCCCTCTGCCCGTAATTGATCCGCCAGCGCATTTGCTATTTCCTCACCTTTGTTATAGCGTCCGCGCG
>DASZHL010000017.1:0-23561 GCA_035937855.1 Vulcanimicrobiaceae bacterium | reverse complement strand
TATGCCCCGCCTGAGGCGGAAATCTTGAAGACGATCAGTTCCACTCATCTCTCTTCTTCGGCGCTCCAACAACCCCAGGGTGCTCTTCTCGGAACGGGAATGATCCTTGACCGGCAGCTACATACCCCGTTTGGTCGCCGTTTCCTTTCTTCGCGAGCGCAGTTAAGCGGAAGGTCGCTATCAAGTGCGTTCAATTGAACCAATGAGACCAGAGGTTGAACCAGATGACCGTTGCGAGGATGCTAACCGTATGCTTTCTTCATGCAATAATTGTCCGCTTCTTTTCCGCAACCGGCTAGCGATTGTTCACATTCAATGAAATCTCGACCAACACCAGAGAGGTATGAAGTATGATGACGAACATTTTAGCCGACAGGAAAACCCTTTGGGATCTGTCGGTCACGAATACGCATGATGAGTCGATGAACACGGTAGGAGAAGCCCCGCATATTGAGCGAGGGAAGCGACAGGCCGTGGATCTCCTCCTGTCCGCGGAGCAACTCGGCGTAACCAAGCCCGATATTCAGAAGATCGAGGTTCAGAAAAGTGGGCTATTCAACCTCATTCTGCGCATCGATACGAAAAAAGGAACGTGGTATTTCAAGCAGTATGTCGATGACGTCCCGAACGCGGTTTTCGAGAATATACCAGAGATCCCGGCGCTGGAGCGGGCTGAGCTTGCCTATCAAGTGCAGAAGAAGGCGGTCGCGGCGACGTCGCTTCTCGGGAATATCGTTCCAAACATCGTCGCTTACGAACCGGAGATTCAAGGGTTTCTCATGGACGCCGTAGATGAACCAAAACCCTTGATCGAATATTTGAGTAAGGGAGCGGTGCCAAATTCCGCGATCCGTCAACTCCCATCCGCCCTCGCCCTTCTCCATAAAAATACATTTGGCAAGTACCGCCCGTCATCATTGTTTGGAAATCGCACTGTCCGTGACTTCAAGCTCGATTTGCAGTACCAGCAAATCGCCCAAAAAATTTACTCTCGAGGCGATGAGTTGCGGAAGTTCTTGGCAAGATATAAAAATAGGTCCGATAGCATTCTCCATGGAGACATTAATTCGAGAAACGTCCTGCTCAACAACCACGAGCGCGTTTCCATCGTGGATTTCGAGCAGTCACATCTTGGAGCACCAGCATTCGACATTGCCGACATTCTTTCAGAATATCTCATTTCCTTTGAGGTTTTTGGAAGAACGTCCGAGAGGCTTTTGGTCATCCATCAATTTCTGGAGAAATACTTCTCTATTTTCGATATGGATGATCGTCATCATGTCGAATGTGAAATCACGATGCACCTCGGCAGTCAGATGCTCAACCGCCTCTGGGGTCCCAGCAAAGACCGATGGACGTTCTACCTTGACGAGCAATCGAAAAATAGGGTCATTGAATTGGGGATAACCTTGATCAACAGCGACTATCGTCCGATATCCGACATCGTGCCGCACCTCCAAAGGTGATCGCCCGACATTCATACTTGTACGTCGGAGCGATACGCCTTGTTATTTGGACGCCGACGTGGTCGGATCTGTCGCCGACTCCAATGCGGTTGTGTCGTGACGCGTCGGCTTGAAAGCGAGGACGACGACGAGGATGAGTCCGATCCATCCCGGGAACTTCGCCCCGACGTCTCTGGGTGCGTTGGTGTGCCCGTACGGATTGATGCGGATTAAATCACCCCACAAAATACCGGCAATGGCGTTGCCGTCGGCGGCGCTCGGCGGTGCCGCGAAGGCCGTCCGGGGCGCGGTCATGCTCACTTCGGGCGGCGGGAGCGCTCGAAGTGCCAGTACGAGTGCGCACGAGGCAGCGGCCGTCAATATTCCGTTGCGCACGCGCTGCGTGGTGAAAAGCATGGCGCCGGCGACTCCGACGGCGACGGCACAGATGACGAACGTATCGGTTGAAATAAGCATAAGAAACGAATAGCTGAGACCGACGAGCGCGAGGAGGCCCAAGGTTTTTCGGCCGGAAGCCACGGTCGCGACCAATGCGGCCGGAAGCGCTGTCGAGATTTGGACGATGTGGACGAAGGTGCCGCCGATCATTGCGGTCACCGTCGGGAGGAGCACGAAAAGTGCATTACCCAGACGCGTCCCGCGAGCGCGCAATGCGATGACGATGCCGACCGCTGAGGCGGCGATGTACGAGAGCCAGCCCAGCGCGAGCGCCGTTCCTTGCGGAACACCAAAAAACCAGAGAATGGTCGACAAACTGTATTGATAGGCCGCGCCGACCTCTGAGCGGGCTTGCGCCGGAAGCGCGGCTGTGAAGTATTCGAGCGTACCCGACACGCCGGTCGTTGCGAGGCTTAGCGTGCCAAGGACCGCGATAACGCCGACGACGGCTCGTCGCGCTCGCGGTTCGCCGATCGCGAGTGCGACGAGCGCCGGCAAGGCGACATGCGGTTCGACCATGGCGACGCCGAGCGCGCACGCGCAGAGAGACCAGCGCCGCGCCTCTGCGAGCACGGCTGCGGAAACCAAAGCGGCGACCAAGAACGAAGTCGGTTCGCCGAGGTATAAGCTTAAGATCGTGATGCTTGGGAAGAAGGCGGCGAAGATGGCGAGCGTCGGCACCGCGATCAGATCCGCGAGCAAAATCGTCGACCAGGTCAAGGTCGCGATGATGAGGGCGATCCAAACGATATGCGCGTTTAAATACGGCAAATACGAGAGCACGACGAACAGCGCGAGAACATAGCCGGGAAACGGCGCAGGCTCCACGACCCACGGAGCTTGCGCACCGGGGACGAGCCGATGCTCGCACGAACGCAACGGCTCGACGCGATACGGATCGTGCCCAGTCCGCAACGCTTCGCCCGCGCAGTAAAACGGGAGGAGGTCGGGCGTAGCGAGAAGGGCGGCCGGACGGTGGATATCGAGCCTGCGCGCGGCTCCTAGTCCGCCGAGGAGACCGAGCACTATCGCAAAAAGTAACGCCCGTAACCACGGGGGACGCCGCGAAGGGAGCGGAGGAGTAAGCGTCACGAAATCTCTATTAACTGCTGAAGCATGACACCCTTTTTTTACGTATTTTGGAAGAACGTCCGATAGGCTCATAGGTATCCATCAATTTCTGGAAAATACTTTTCCATTTTTGATGGTGATCACCCGACATTCATACTTGTACGTCGTAGCGATACGCCTTGTTATTTGGACGCCGACGTGGACGGATCTGTCGTCGACTCCAATGCGGTTGTAACGTGGCGCGTCGGCTTGATAGCGAGGACGACAATGAGGATGAGTCCGATCCATCCCGGGAACTTCGCCCCGACGTCTCTGGGTGCGTTGGAGCGTCCGTAGGGATTGATGCGGAATAACTCACCCCACAAAGTACCGGCGATGGCGTTGCCGTCGGTGGCGCTCGGCGGGGCCGCGAAGGTCGTCGGAAGCGGGGCCTTGCTCATGTCGAGCTGCGGAAGCGCTCGAAGTGCCAGTACAAGTGCGCACGAGGCAGCGGCCGTCAATATTCCGTTGCGTATGCGCTGCGTGGTGAAAAGCATGGCGCCGGCGACTCCGACGGCGACGGCGCAGATGACGAGCGAATCGTTTGAAATGAGCATAAGAAACGAATAGGTGAGGCCGACGAGCGCGAGGAGACCCAAGGTTTTTCGGCCGGATGCCACGGTCGCGACCAATGCGGCCGGAAGCGCTGTCGAGATTTGGACGATGTGGATGAAGTTGCCGCCGATCATTGCGGTCACCGTCGGGAGGAGCACGAAAAGCGCATTACCCAGACGCGTCCCACGAGCGCGCAATGCGATGACGATGCCGACCGCTGAGGCGGCGATGTACGAGAGCCAACCCAATGCGAGCGCCGTTCCTTGCGGAACACCGAAAAACCAGAGAATGGTCGACAAACTGTATTGATAGACCGCGCCGACCTCTGAGCGGGCTTGCGCCGGAAGCGCGGCTGTGAAGTATTCGAGCGTACCCGACACGCCGGTCGTCACAATGCTTAGCGTGCCAAGGACCGCGATAACGCCGACGACGGCTCGTCGCGCTCGCGGTTCGCCGATCGCGAGTGCGACGAGCGCCGGCAAGGCGACATGGGGTTCGACCATGGCGACGCCGAGCGCGCACGCGCAGAGAGACCAGCGCCGCGCCTCTGCGAGCACGGCTGCGGAAACCAAAGCGGCGACCAGGAACGAAGTCGGTTCGCCGAGGTATAAGCTTAAGATCGTGATGCTTGGGAAAAAGGCGGCGAAGATGGCGAGCGTCGGCACCGCGATCAGATCCGCGAGCAAAATCGTCGACCAGGTCAATGTCGCGATGATGAGTGCGATCCAAACGATATGCGCGCTTGAATACGGCAAATACGAGAGCACGACGAACAGCGCGAGAACATAGCCGGGAAACGGCGCCGGCTCCGCGCTCCACGGAACATCGTCGGGAAACGGCGCAGGCTCCGTGCCCCACGGAGGTGCATAGCGGTAGATTCGATGCTCGCACGAACGCAACGGCTCGACGCGATACGGATCGTGCCCAGTCCGCAACGCTTCGCCCGCACAGTAGAAAGGGGCGAAGTCGGTCGTCCCGAGAAGGACGGCGGGATGGCGGCTCTCGAGCCTGTACGAGGATCCTAGCCCACCGAGGATACCGAGCACTATCGCATAAAGCAACGCCCGTAACCACGGTGGACGCCGCGAGGGCAACGGAGGAGCAAGCGTCACGAAGTCCCTATTTAACCGCTGAAGCAGGACACCCCTTGAGGCCGAGGTCTTGCTCTATGGTTTGGAATATGACGTCGGAAGACCGCGCTTTCCGGCACCGTGTGGCCGTTTCTTTTCGTAATCCTCTGAACGATACGCCTTGCTATGTGGACGCCGACGTGATCGGAACCGACGTCGACTCCAATGCGGTTGTGACGTGACCCGTCGGCTTGAACGCGATGATGACGACGAGGATGAGTCCGATCCATCCCGGGAACTTCGCCCCGACATCTCTGGGTGCGTTGGAGTGCATGGACGGAACGATGCGGTTTAAATCACCCCACAAAATACCGGCGATGGCGTTGCCGTCGGCGGCGCTAGGAGGTGCCGCGAAGACCGTCGGGGGTGCGGTCATGCTCGCGTCGGGCGGAAGCGCTCGAAGTGCCAGTACGAGCGCGCACAAGGTAGCGGCCGTCAATATTCCGTTACGCACGCGCTTCGTGGTGAAAAGCGGGGCGCCGGCGACTCCGACGGCGACCACGGCGAGGGCGAGCGTCTCGTTTGAAATGAGCATGGGAAACGAATAGCTGAGGCCGACGAGCGCGAGGAGGCCCAAGGCTTTTCGGCCGGAAGCCACGGTCACAATCAATGCGGCCGGAAGCGCCGTCGAGATTTGGACGATGTGGACGAAGGTGCCACCGATCATTGCGGTCACCGTCGGGAGGAGCACGAACATCGCATTACCCAGACGCGTCCCGCGAGAGCGCAACGCGATGACGATGCCGACTGCTGAGGCGGCGATGTACGAGAGCCAGCCCAGCGCGAGAGCCGTTCCTTGCGGGACACCGAAAAACCAGAGAATGGTCGACAAACTGTATTGATAGACCGAGTCGACTTCTGAGCGGGCTTGTGCCGGAAGCGCGGCCGTGAGGTATTCGAGCGTCCCTGACACGCCCGTCGTCATGAGGCTTAGTGCGCCAAGGACTGCGATGACGCCAACAATGGCTCGTCGAGCTCGCGGTTCGCCGATCGCGAGTGCGATGAGTGCCGGTAAGGCGACATGGGGTTCGACCATGGCGACGCCGAGCGCACACGCGCAGAGAGACCAGCGCCGCGCCTCCGCGAGTGCGGCTGCGGAAACTAAAGCGGCGACCAGGAACGAAGTCGGTTCGCCGAGGTATAAGCTCAGAAGCGCGACGCTTGGAATGAAGGCGGCGAAGACGGCAAGCAGCGGAACGGCGATCAGATCCGCGAGCAAAATCGCCGACCAGGTCAACGTCGCGAAGATGAGTCCGATCCAAATAACATGCGCGCTTGAATACGGCAAATACGAGAGCACGACGAACGGCGCCAGAACATAGCCGGGAAACGGCGCAGGCTCCACGCCCCACGGAGCTTGCGCATCGGGGAAGAGCCGATGCTCGCACGACCGCAACGGCTCGGTGAGATAGGGATCGTGCCCAGTCCGCAAGGCTTCGCCCGCGCAATAGAACGGGACGAAGTCGACCGTACCGAAAGCGACGGCGGCCCGGCCGCTATCGAGCACGCGCGAGGCACCTAGTCCGCCGAGGAGACCGAGCACAATCGCAAAAAACAGCGCCCGTAACCACGGGGAACGCCGCGAAGGGAGCGGATGAGGAAACGTCACGAGATTCCTACTTATCCGCCGGAGCATGATACCCTTGCCAAGGAACCGCTAGCCTTCACATTTCGCCGCATGAACGCAAGCTGGGATCTGGAGGGGTGGGGCGTTTTCGTCCGCACACCCCCGCAGCGTACCGTCCGTTTCCGCTATACCAAGCTGTAAGAATGTGCTCCCGCGCCTGCCAGTTGACCGCCGGCCACGATCAGATATTCTTCTCGAATCGGGCGCTGCTCAAACCAGCATTCCAGAATCTCCCGGGTCCCGGCGGCGTAACGAGCCTGTGCCGATAACGAGGACCCCGATATGTGAGGAGTCATGCCGTTATGAGGCATCGTCCGCCAAGGGTGATCTTTCGCCGGAGGCTGTGGATACCAAACGTCTCCAGCGTATCCAGCAAGGCGTCCGCTCTTCAATGCACGGACAACGGCGTCTCGATTGCAAATCTTTCCGCGAGCCGTGTTGATGAGATAGGCGCCTCGCTTCATCTTGCCGATGAGGGCGTCGTCGAAGAGATTCTCCGTCTCCGGATGAAGCGGAGCGTTGATCGTCACCACGTCGCAGACGGACAACATCGATTCGACGTTCGGGTGGTAGATGAGACCGAGCTCCTTCTCCACGTCCTCCGAAAGTCGATGTCGTTCAGTGTAATGCAAAGTTACGTCGAAAGGTTTTAAGCGCTTGAGAACAGCTAGGCCTATGCGCCCGGCGGCAACCGTCCCGACCTGCATTCCCTCAAGATCGTAGGAACGCGACACGCAATCGGCAATGTTCCATCCACCGCCGCTTACCCACTCATGAGAGGGGATATAGTTGCGTACGAGAGAGAGGATCATCATCACCACGTGCTCTGAGACGCTGATGCTATTACTGTACGTGACTTCCGCAACGGAAATACCGTGCTTTGCGGAGGCTTGGAGATCGACATGATCCGAACCGATACCTGCGGTGATCGCGAGCCGAAGTTTCTTCGCTTTCGCAATTCGTTCTGCCGTCAAGTACGCAGGCCAGAAGGGCTGTGAGATAACGATATCCGCGTCGGGAAGTTCGCGCTCGAAAACGGAAAGCGGACCGTCTTTATCGGAAGTCACCACAAATGTGTGACCTAATCCTTCTAGGTACTTTCGCAATCCTAGTTCGCCGGAAACGCTGCCGAGCAAAGTGCCCGGCGTGAAGTCAATTCCTTTTGGAGTCGGTGTTCTCCGTCCACCGGGATATTGATCGATTCGTGGAATGTCGTCACGAGCGTAGGTTTTCGGATATCCGTCGATCGGGTCGTCGTACAGCACGCAGAGCACTTTCGCCATCCGTATCTCCTTAAACGATCTTAGCTTCAGGATTTCGATGTATCATATGGCAGACGCCGGTGTCAAGACAAGATCTCGCTTTTCTTAAGTGCCTCCGTTCTTGATAGATGGCGAAATCATCGGCGAATACGAGGTCCTTCCTCTCGGGCAATGTGTTTATATCGTCCTCGTTGAGGCCTTGATTGCTTACGCATATAGATTGCGTATACTTCTCGTGACATTTCGTGCTTTTGAACTTGAAAAGAACCCCTTGAAGGCGCGTTTGAGCGAGTGGATCTTCGACGTATTCATCAAGAACTGTCTCGTGATGTTTATGATTGGGCTGCGAGATTCGCCGTCGGCACTTTCACACGAACGCCCGAAATGGAAAATGTATACGAAGGCGTCTGGTAATGTTACGAAGACCCGTCCGCGCTCCCTGGGGCATCCCCCGCGCTGATGGAAAAGCGTGGCGTCCCATAGGAGAAGAGTGAGCGAGGACGCAATTCCGCTTCACCGAGCTTTGATGAGGAGGGTTCAAGCGTGCTTCGATGCGCATTTCGTATCCTATACTGCGTTGCTGTCGTCGCCCTGTTTACGGGTTCTTTTGAGGCCGCGGCAACGGCACAGGCCTCCAAACCAACGAGCCCGTCAAGTCCATCCGGCCCACCGGCGTCGAGCACGGGTGGAAATCCCAATCCGTCAGCGCCGGCCGCCGGAATCACCACCGGCAACTTGCCGATCGAGTCCACGATTCTTGCCTATGAGGCCCAACGAGCTAGCGCGGCCGCTATCGCTACCGCAATCGCGCAGGCCCTCCCCGCAGCGCCGGCGCCGGCTAAAATTCTTATTGCAAACCAAAGCGACACTGCGGCAATACTTCAGCTCCGTATCGTATTAGCGCAGGCCAACCTTCTCAACGATCGAATTGATCGTTTAACCCCTATGCTTAAGCATTTGAGTTGTGTGAAAAGCAAGCCGCTGAGAACCTTATCTTTCTCATTGACTCAGACGCCGCTTGGGCCTCTATTTTCCACTCCGACGGATATTGCATCGATGGTTTCGACCGCTGCAAGCCTCACGGCAGAAAATGAATCCTTGAGCACGGCACAGGGAAATCTTGGAAATGTGAGCCTTTCAAGTCTTGTTGCAGAAGACATCGTCGCAAATGCGCCGGCGGGTAATATCGCAGTCTACACGCCGAGCACCATCCCGCCACATCTCCTTGGGGTTACGCCCAGCGGCCCTGATCTGCACGGCACCTATCTTTATTCGACGCTCAATGCATTAGAAGAGTCCCGCAATAACCTCGAATCGGAGGCCGACGACACGATTGGGACAAAAGCCTGCCAAAACGACAAGAGCGATCCCAACGTTGCCGCGGCTCGGACGCTCGTAACCGCCGCGACGTCATCGGTCGACGCTTTTGAAAGCTCACTCTTTTCAGTCTCGGCACCCTCTGCTGCCGGCGTGAGCACCCAGGCTGGGACATCCGGAAAGCCGAGTGCCCCCCAACAAGCGGCGTCGTCACCAAATCCACCGGGTCCGTCACTCTCCCAGCTCCTGTATGCCGATCTTATGATTCACGCGCTAGCTCTCTCGGATAAAACCCCCTCCTCCCTGAACGATGTTTATATCCTCTCTCTTCAAGCATTAGAATCGGGTGGGAGTCAATTAAACAAGCAGCGCCTCTTCGCTGGAACACACTCATCTTATAGTGGTGGCGCCGTTGCCGCATTCTCCCTCGTCAGGAACGACGGCTCACTTGCGTGCAGTGGAGTAACCTACGGATATCGCGGCTTCATTAAAGCCGATGACTTCGCCCATGCGATTACGCCGCTTGTAAACCCAACCCCACTGCCGGGAACAAACAATGTATTACCCGATGCCAACGCAGCACCAGTCTGCCAAACGCCACGATAATGGCGCTATCCCGGTTTGGTTGCCGCTAGGCCCAAAGACCTAGAAGGAGGGAGCGGCAAGCTCTCCCGTGGGGAAGCCCTTTTCCTATTTTGGGAACATATTAAATCTGAGCCGTATCGGCGACTAGCGTAATTGTCTTCATTTGCAGGGTAACCTCTCCATCGCTTTCATATCTGTCAAAAAGCGCATCGATTGCAATGCGTATCTCTTCTGCGGGAGTGCCTTCTTTGGGGAGATATGATGTGCTGCGGGTGCGTGCGTGGAGGCCGGCACGGTTAAGTCGATGGGTATTGGGAAATTCGAGGTTTCTAACGCGTTGCCATACAGGATGCGTTTGAAATACGACCCGGCCCTCAGCGCGTCGTTTTTCGGTATCATCTGTCGCATATTGGCGCACCATGTGAGAATACGCGGCGGTAAAGGGGTCCTCCTCGACCCGTTCGTTATAAACGAGCGCCGCCCGTCCACCGGGTCGCAAAATACGCACCATCTCGCGTACTACAGCTTCGTAATCAAACCAGTGAAAAGCTTGAAAGGCGGTAATGAGATCGGCGCAAGCCGTTTCCAGCTCAGTCTTCTCGGCGCTCGCTTTCCGCCAGATCAGGCGAGCACTACTTGCCGTGTGTTTAAGCATTTCTTCGTTAGGCTCTACGGCGATTACCTGTGAGCCTCGCGCAGCCAATATGCGCGATGAAATTCCGGTTCCGGCGCCAAGATCAACGACGGTAAGCATTATCGGATCGCCCAAACCATCGAAAAGGGCATCTATGGCAGCGTCGGGATACGATGGGCGCCCTATGGCGTAATCGCTCGCACGTCCGGTGAAACGCTCCGTTGGCTTCAAATGAACCTACTCCTCAGGCCATGCGTAACTCGCACGAGCACTCGTTTCCCGTTAGGTCGTTTTTCCCTCCATAGGGTGATAGTCGCGAATTGCCAATCGTGAGTCGTCATAGGACTGGGCATTACGTGAATTCTCGATGGCCTGACGGTCGATTTCGGACGCCTCAGGCATCAAAGCGATCAGTTCGAGCCCTTACGTCGCATTGATAAATCGACGGGAAGACCACCGGACACCACAGGGATAGGACCGGAGAAAGACGCCGTCGCCGCAAGGATGTAAGGAATCCACGAACAAATGAGGCCGAATGCTGAAAAATTGCTTGATATGCGTTCTGGGATATATCATCATCCAAGCGGCCCTTCAGGCTTCTGGCGGTGTTTCCGGCTTGTGGCGACACGGGCACTGGTTCTTGCTTGTCATTGCCTTGATGACGATACCTCTCGCCGTCTATCTATTCTCTCAGGCGAATCGTCTCATGAATTGGTACGATTTCAGATTCAGGCGTTAGCCGTACTAGCGCAAACCCCAACAGATAAATCGCATTGATCCGTCCCCTTGAATTTTGAGGCTACAAAGTAATAATGGAACCTGAGAACGCGCGTCTGCATAGCCGAGCGATTATCGAGAAAGGCGAGGTCGAGCGCCTGTTCGCGGGGTTCGGGCTAAGCGTCCGCACCGTCCGACCGCTCACCGGAGGCATCATCAATACGAATCTCGTCGTCGACACGGACCGTGGGCCGTACCTACTCCGCGCATACAGCGGAGAGCGCACCGCCGAAGAGGTCGGGTTCGAGATCGAGGTTCTCGATGCGCTCGAGACCGCCGTAGTTTCCGCGCAGCGCGTCTTGCGCGATTCCGATGGTGAGCCGCTCCACTTCGTCGGCGGCCGACCGGCTGTCGTGCTGACGTTCTTGCCCGGCGAAACGCTCCCCGACTTCACTCCAGACCCCGTGGTCGCCGCGCGTGTCGGCGCGTACCTCGCGGATATGCAGCGCGCGCTAAGGATTCCGCCGCGCTCGCACAAAGAGCGCCGTGACGGCGAATATATTGGTGCCTTGCTGGCGGAGCGGACGGAAATGCTCGAGAAACGCGGCAATCATCCCGAATCCAAGTTCCTGCGCGATGCCTGGTCTTCGTACGGCGCACCGCTCATTCCCGATCTGCCGGCCGATCACGTCGTGCACGCGGATATTTGCCCCGCCAACGTGGTTTTCGACGGTGACCGCTTGTCCGGGTTCATCGACTTCGACGACGCATATTATGGAAGCGGAATCACCGACATCGCGGTTGCGCTGATGGAGTTCTCCGCACGCGAAGACCAACATCTTGACGCCGCCGTCGGGTGTGCTTTTATCGACGGTTTTGCCGAACGCGCGGGAACACGTCCCTCCGGAGACGCGCTGCTCGCCCACATGCGGCTAAACTGTTTTCGATATCTGTCGTACACGCTTCCCCTCACGCTCGTTGCGGGCGACCCTGTCGCGAGCAACATCTACCACCGCCGCTTACGTTATCTCGGGTCTGCGGACGCGGAGCGTCTCATCGATAATATTCAATAACGAACCTTCCCCGGTTTGGCACACAAGGCCGCTCACCACCGATTCAACGGGGCACAAACGTTAGCGCGACGCCGTTCATGCAGTAGCGTAGGTGCGTCGGCGGGGGACCGTCATCGAATACGTGTCCGAGATGACCTTCGCAGCGTCGACAATGAACTTCCGTGCGAGTATATCCGAGTTCGCGATCCACCGACGTCTCAACCGCATGGGGAAGCGGTGCGAAAAAACTCGGCCATCCCGTCCCGCTATCAAATTTCGTTGCTGAAGAAAAGAGCGGCAATGCGCAACCGGCGCACCGATACGTTCCGACTCGCTTCTCGTTTTCGAGCGGGCTGCTCCCTGGGTATTCCGTGGAACTCTGCCGCAAAACGGCATATTGCGCGGGCGTCAGCCGCTTGCGCCACTCAGCATCACTGAGCCGGACGCGGTCGCGCGTCGACGGCGTTTCAGCAGCCGAGGAAGCGAGCGACATGGCGCATGCTGCGCAGGTAACCCCGAGCATTGCGAGCAGTTGTCCACGAGAGACGATTCGTTGCAGCATGCTTCAATCATACCACTTCCGGCGATCTGATGCATTACTCGTTGCCGTAGCGCTTCACGTACTGGTTTTGCGCCTCTTGCATGAGGAATACTCCCTTGGCGTCTACAGGCTCCGCGATCGTCTTTTTTATGTTGAAGAAGTAGTTATTGCAATCATTCCAGCGCGATCTCCAATAGTTTCTTCCGCGCGGATCGAGGATGAGTGCTTGTGCTTCGTGAGGGTTGGCTGGATAGTGCTCATAGTGGTTCCAAAATCGACGGAAATCCGCCGCAGTGAATTGCGCCCCTGAGGAGGCGTTTAATTTGCTGATGATGATTCCCCCGCCGGCATCAATATTTTTATCGATATATCTCACGGTTCGAAACCACACATGGAGTAATTTCAAGAGGGCATCTTGGTGTTCTTGCGCAAACTGTCTCGTCGTCACAAGGCCGTTGATCGGTGGGGGACCTAAGTCAGAACCCGTCAGCATCTCAAGCATCCCCTCCTTGGTCGCTCGCGTACGTTGAGGGATTCCGCCGATATACGCATCGCCCTCGCCACGCAAAAATGCCGCCAAACCCTGATCCGGGTTAAGATCGATAATCCGAACGTCGCGTGGAAAGATCAGGTTTCCGCGTTTTACGGCTGCGGCAACGCCCTGCTCCATGTCGGTATTGCCCGTGGTAATGATGGTTCGCCCTCGTAGCTGGGCTGCCGTGAGTCGAATTGCCTCATTCCGATCGTGAACCGTTGTCTCAACTTCCGCAAGCGTCTTCAGTTTATGGTCAGGGCGAATCATGAGGGCGAATCCATTATCGAACGGATTCGTTCCGTACCAATAGACAAGGTCGGGATTTCGCCCATGCGTTGCGACGATGGAGGAGATATTGCTGATCGCCACATCGATCTGTCCTGAAGACAAGCCCTCCATGACCTCGGTCCAACCAAGGAGGCGGAAACGCACGTCCAAGCCCTCTTGTTTATACCACCCTTCCTTTTCTCCAACGATCGGAACGAGAGTATCTTGAAACGGCGAAACCCCGAATCGGACAAGCGTTGTCTCTGCCGCAATAGCCGGCGATGCGCTACCGTAGGCTAGGAAGGCCAGTGCAATCAATCCAACGATCATACGAGCACGCCGGGAGGTTCTCATGGAAAGTCCTTTCGGTGACGAGTGGGAAAAATGAGCAAGAAAATGGTTGAACAACTTAGGATAGCTCAAGAGGCGTGTCGGTCCATCGGCAAAGATGGGCCGACACATGACGGATCACGAGATCAAAGAGGTATGACTCTACCGCGATGATGATCACTCCGAGGAGGATCGTATTCGTATTGAGTGTACGCTCCGCAACCATCATCAAGAAACCGATCCCACTCTGCGCTCCCATAAATTCGCTTGCGAGGGCTAACCCGAAGGCAAGTCCCGCAGCGATCCGAAAACCACCAACGAGCGAAGGGAGGATCGCCGGTAAGATCACACTTTGGTACAGTGCTAGTCGAGGAGCCCCTAAGGTTACACCGGCACGCAGGTAAACTTGTGGGATATTTCGTACGGCCGTGTACGTATTCACGGTCAGCACCATGAAACATCCGAGGGCAATAAGAAGGACCTGACCAAACATTCCGAGTCCAAACCAAAGAATAAAGAAAGGAATCAGCGCAATCGGCGGCAATGGCCGGACTCCCTCAATTACCGTGTGCGCAACGGCGTGTACTCGCGCATTCCATGACATCGTGAGTCCCATGAAGATTCCCAGGGGGACCCCCGATCCCCAGCCGAGGAGAACGCGAGCGAATGTTGCAGCCGCGTGCCATGGAAGCTCCCACCCGAGCGTTGTAACCGATTGCCAGACCGACGCCGGGCTCGGGAACATCAAATCCCGCACAAATCTCGGCGTCAGCAAAAACCAGGCTGCCGCCAGGAGCGATAGGACGATGAAGGCGATGAGCGTTCCTTGAATTTGCTCCCCTTTTTGTCGCACGTTACGATATCTCCGAAATGGACGGAGATCCATCGCCTGCCGCGAGCACGTCAATAATCGCCCGGCGAAGAGCGATGAATCGCGGCTCCAATTTCAGTTGCTCTTGCCGCTCATCGAGGGAGAACGGAACCGTGAAGGTTCTGAGGACGCGCCCTGGACTCTTTGAGAGTACGACTACACGATGACCCAGGAAGATAGCCTCCTCAATGTCATGGGTGATAAAGAGAATTGTCTTCCGATCTGCTCGCCAGACGTCAAGCAGGACTCGCTGCATATCGGCTTTCGTCAGGACATCAAGAGAACCGAACGGCTCGTCCAAAAGGAGGATCGGAGCAGCGCCGGCGAACACGCGCGCCAAGTCAACGCGCTTGCGCATACCACCAGAAAGTTCGCGAGGCCATCGGTCCTCGAAGGCCTCGAGATCGACCAAGCGTAGGTAGTGACGAATAATGCTCTCTCGATCAGCAGGCGGCGTTCGATTCCAACGAAGCCCGAAGCCGACGTTCTTCGCCACCGTCATCCAAGGAAAGACGGCATCGGCTTGGAAGGCGACTCCGCAGTCACTGTGGGGGCGCTTTACTTCCTTACCAGCGACGAGGATTCGTCCTTCGGAGGGAGAGTCGAAACCCGCAGCCATGTTGAGCAGGCTCGTCTTTCCACACCCCGATGGGCCAACGAGACAGAGAATCTCCTCCGAAGCTACCTCAAGATTAATCCCATCTAGCGCCGTGTAGGGAAAACCTTGCTCATCGTAGACCTTGCTGACATTCTGAAAAACAACCGAAGACTGCATCTCTTTTCCCCGACGAGATTGGCGATTTCCTCTTCGGGCTCCGCCTCCCCTTCAGGGCATCCGAGTAGAGTGAATGCGGCAGCTCACGTGCCCTCGCTGGAAATGCTTCGTTCGAAGTCGTCGAGCCGGCGTTCGAGTTTCCACTCCATGGCCGCTCGAGAGTTGGCCGCGAGGAAATTCCGGCATGCGTCCGTAGCGGCGAGTTGAGCGCATACCGCGACCGGCTTGCCCTTCGCCTCGTCCGCCCAGAGACTCTTGCCCTTGACGAACGCGTACTCGATACTGTTTCGTACAAAACCCTTGAACGTTGGATAAGAGAACCCATAGTCGCGGGCCGCGCGCACGAACTCATTGCTGAGATCGATCCGCGAGACGCCTTCGTCGTCGGTAACGAGTGCAATAGGGACGCCGGATTGCACGTATAGCCGAATCGGATGATCTGCGCCGCGCACGCCGAGGATCACATCATTGCTGGTCAACGCGATTTCGACGAGCACGTGCCGGTTGGCCATCGTGCGCAATAGCGCGGGTTCGTCACGCTCGTACGCGATGTCGACGCCATGCCCGATCCGCCGCGCGCCGGCGACCTCGACTGCCTGCGTGATGTGGTCCTCGAGCACTTCGCGCGGAACGAGCCCCAGCGTCAGTTCTCCGGCGTGGAGGGTGACTGGAACTTCGCCGACCGCGCTCCGCAAGTACGCGATCATGCGCATGTGCAGGGCATAGTCGCGAACGGCAACGGGTCCGTCCTCGGGACTAACGAAGTTTACCCCTACGAGCCGATCGTCGCGCTGCGCAAGTTCGAAACCTAACATAGTTTGCGCAAACACCGTCACCGGATCCAGATTGCGGATGACCTGCTGGAGATATCGCAACTGTACGTCACAGCCGGGCTCGCGCTGCGCATTTGCGGGAGCGCAGTGCATTTTGCTTGCACGTGCGCTCTCAAGCGCCTGGAGATCGCGTTGCGTGGCATCGACGACTTTCGCGAAACCGTTTGCATCGAGGGCAGCGCGGAGTTTGTCGAAATCTCCGTCGAAGGTGATGCCTTTCGTGACGTCGGCGAGCGACGGAGCCGCTTGCGCGTTGCCGAATGTCAGCATCAGCTCAAGGTAGTCAACATGGTCTTGAGCGGCTTGCCGCAACGCTTCGGCGACGATATCGGTGCGGTGCCGCGCAGTTGCGGCGCCAAACTTGCCGAACGCATTGAAGAAGTGATCGTGTCCGGACTCCTCGCGCGGCGTGAACGAGCGCATCGAGATCGCATCGATTAGATGGTCGCGAAAGCCGGCTAACCGAATCTGGGTCGCCAGCCGAGTTCCGCCTTCGTCGCACGTGCGCAGGGAATAGTCCGTATCGACGCAGAGGCCATCCTTAAGCGCCCAATCGATCAGGCGTTCCGCATAGACGGCCCCCGATCCATGATTGTGCAGATCGCCTCCTTTCGGCAGTTCCTGCATGAAACGGCGCAGCAGGAGCGGCTGCGTACGGATTGCATCGAGGTATCTCGCGGTTGCACGCTCCGATGCCGGATCGGCGCTCGCGCGCGCGCCGAAACTCAACACGAGCAGCAGAATCACGGTGATAACGCGCGCGACGATCGGGATTCGAACCGGAATCGTGCTAGCTGTTTTGGTTGCGTCGAGGTTCTTCATCGCGAATCTCCGTTGAGAAGTTTACAAGTAAATTCAGTAAACAGAAGCCTTCTTGCTTGCAAGACGCCGCCGTCCATGCTCCGTGTTATGCCGTCATTTCACGATGATCGCCGTTGCGATCCTTGTAGGATGATGATATTGTACCTTCGTGATGAGTTTTCAGCGAACCCTGGGCCGAAATGGCCCCACCGTTTCCACACTCGGACTCGGCTGTATGGGCATGTCCGGCATGTACGGGCCGAGCGAGCGCACCGAGAGCATCGCCGTGATCCATGCCGCGCTCGATGCAGGCCTCAACCTTTTGGATACGGGCGACTTCTACGGTAGCGGCCACAACGAACTGCTCATCGGCGAAGCATTGCGCGGCCGCAAACGCGAAAAAGCCGTTATCAGTGTGAAATTCGGCGGGTTGCGCGATCCTGCCGGTGGTTGGGTCGGGGTCGACACGCGGCCCGCAGCGCTCAAGAATTTCCTTGCTTACACGCTCGTCCGTTTGGGTACCGACTACATCGATATTTATCGGCCGGCACGGCTCGATCCCAACGTGCCGATTGAAGAGACGATCGGTGCGATCGCTGAACTCGTGCAGGCCGGTTACGTGCGCTCCATCGGCCTCTCCGAGGTTGGCGCCGAAACGATTCGCCGGGCGAGCGCCGTACACCCAATCGTCGATCTGCAGATCGAATATTCGTTGCTTTCGCGCGGTATCGAGGATGCGATCTTGCCCGCGTGCCGCGAACTCGGCATCGCAATCACCGCGTACGGCGTGCTCTCGCGTGGACTCATCGGCGGCAGTTGGACGAAAGAATCAGCCGGAGCGCGCGATTGGCGTACGCAAAGCCCGCGGTTTCAAGGCGGCAACCTCGAGCGAAATCTCGCGCTGGTCGAAGCGCTTCGTCGCATCGCCGACGCTCGAGGCCTGAGCGTTTCGCAAATCGCGATCGCATGGGTACTGCAACGCGGCGACGACATTGTGCCGTTAGTCGGATCGCGCACGCGCAAACAATTGGCCGATTCCCTCGGTGCAGTAGAGGTGCGTCTGAGTGCCTCGGATCTCGCCGCGATCGAAGCGGCGATTCCCAAGGGTGCTGCGGCCGGCGACCGCTATCCAGCGGAGCAAATGCGCGTCCTCGACAGCGAGAAACAGTCCGCATTGATGAGGAATTGAAAACTGTTGTGATTCTTTTCAATTGCCGATGATGTGGTTCAATACGCCTTTCCGAAGATCGCATCGGTCTTCTCCGAAGCGCCGGTAACGATGCACCGACCCTCGGTGCCCGACTGCTGATACGGAATGCACCGCGGCGTCACGCCAAACTCCTTGAACAGCGCTTCGCTCTTCAGATCGCCGGACCATTTGGCGCGGATAAATCCGGTGCCGCTCTCGAAATGTGCCCGCATCTCCTCAAGGCTGGTTACGCTGTCGAAGGTTAGTTTCTCCCGATATGCGTTCGCCAAGTCGAACATTCGCTTCTGAATGGTTTCCAACGTCGCTGCGATTGAACCCACGAACACAGCACTGTCAATGCTCGTCGAGCCGGCCTCGATATCGTCCCGGGTGAACACCGTCACCTGACCGTTCTCGATGTCACGCGGACCGACTTCCAGCACGAGCGGCACGCCTTTTTTGATCCAGCCCCATCGCTTCGTCGTCGGCTTGTCCAACTTACGGTCGACGTAAACGCGGACCGTTTCCCCAGCATAACTCTGCTCCCCGAGACGTTTGGCCAATTCCGCACAGGCAGAATGAACCGTCTCTTGTTGGGCCGGGTCGCGCTCAAGGGGCACGATCACCACTTGATATGGAGCAAGGCGTGGCGGTAGGCGGAGGCCGTCATCGTCACCATGCACCATGATCAGCGCACCGATCACCCGGGTCGAGACGCCCCAAGAAGTCGTATATGGAACCTGCAAACTACCCTGCGCATCCAGATACTCGATGCCGCTCGACTTAGCAAAATTCTGCCCTAAAAAGTGAGAAGTTCCGGCTTGCAGTGCACGGCCGTCCTGCATCATCGCTTCAATTGTATGCGTTTCGACAGCGCCGGGGAACCTCTCACCCTCGCTTTTCGTGCCGGGAATAACTGGAATCGCCATAAATTCCTCGGCAAGGGAGCGATACGCGTCGAGCATGGTTTTTACCTCGTCGAGCGCTTCTTTCTCGGACGCGTGGGCCGTATGTCCCTCTTGCCAAAGAAATTCGCTCGTACGAAGGAACAACCTCGGCCGCAATTCCCATCGCACAACATTGGCCCATTGGTTGAGCTTTATCGGAAGGTCGCGATAAGAATGGATCCAGCGGCGAAAGGCCTCGGTGAACATCGCCTCCGATGTCGGACGTACAACGAGTGGTGACTCAAGAGGTCCAGCCGGCACGAGCCGGCCGGCCGACATCTCAAGTCGGTGGTGGGTGACAACTGCCATCTCTTTGGCAAAGCCCTCCACATGTTCGGCCTCTTTCTCGATCAATTCAAGGGGAATGAAGATGGGAAAATAGCAATTGTCGTGGCCCGTCTCTTGAATTTTGCGGTCAAGATGCTGCTGGATACGCTCCCAAATTTTGAAACCCCAGGGTCGAATGATCATGCATCCGCGCACGCCGGAGGACTCCGCCATTTCTGCGGCATCGATTACCTCTTGATACCAGCCGGCGAAATCCTCAAGCCGAGTCTTCGAAAGAGCGTTTTTTTTCTTATTCAAAATGCACCTTATCCGTGATATGAACCGGACCCGGTCCCGAGAGTGGATAGACCACGCGGAGGGGATGACTTCCACCACGTCCAAGGCCGTGTTAGCGGAATTGGGACGGGGTTCCTTTCCACGATTTTCCGAACAGTTCGGGGTGAGTTGGTCAATGGATTCAACGTTGAAGGTGGCCACGGTTCTTTCTTCCCGGAGCAGTGCAGAGCGGGGGGTGTTTCGGAGCCTTTTTGAGCCGGAGGTCAGGAACGCGGTTACCCAACGGGCCGCGGCTTTCCTCGAAAGGGGTGATGTCGGAACGCTCGCCGCCTTGGAAGGGGTGGTGGCTTCCCGCGATTTCGTAGGGAAAGATCGGAATGATATCGATGCGTGGCTTGACGTTGCGGATGCCCTTCGTCACGTTCGGCATTTCTCGAACGACGCGAACCGAGGAATCTGGGAGATCTCCGATCGTATTTGTACCGCATTGATCGAGAGTTCGGCATGCGGCAAGGAACAGAAAGCAATTGGTGCGCTCTTTCGGGCGAAAATTGCCGATCGTTCCGGACAGTATGATGCGGTGGAAGTCCGGCTCCGACAGGCGTTGGAAATGAATCCTCGCGATGCATCTGCGCATATATGGGGATCGAGATTCCTTGGAAAACGTGCGGGTCGCCGTCACGAATCCGTTCTGCTCGCGAAGCAGGGTTTGGCTGTCGCGGAGGAGACTTGCGACAATGTCTTGATAATGAGAGCCCTTCTCCAATGCGCGCGAGTGACGCGAGGTTCCGAGCAGATCGCGTATGGACGTGAAGCACTTGCTCATGCGCGCGAGCTTTTCGATGATCAAACATTGGAGTGTGAGGGACGGATCGTCTATGCGCGAGCGCTGCGAGGTTCCGAGCAATTCGTGGCTGGACTTGACGCAGTTCGTCGCGCCCGTGAACTTGGTGATCGAACGTTGGAGTGTGAAGGGCTGATCGTATGTGCCCTTCCGATGCGA
The DNA here is from genome assembly GCA_035937855.1 of Vulcanimicrobiaceae bacterium. Lineage (GTDB taxonomy): Bacteria > Vulcanimicrobiota > Vulcanimicrobiia > Vulcanimicrobiales > Vulcanimicrobiaceae > DASZHL01. Next base: position 3,012 of record DASZHL010000017.1, on the reverse strand, counting down.
GGTCCCGATCAAATCATCTACGGGACTCAAGCGCTTCGTATTGCGACCGAGATTTGCAATCAGACCTTCGAGTGCGAGGCATCGATCTTATGCGCGCAAGCGGAGCGAGGCCCCGAACAGCTCACGTATGCGCGGAATGGGCTTCGTCTTGCGGTTGAGCTTGGTCATGAGCGCTTGGAGTGTCAGGGACTCGTTGTATTGGCTCGGGCGCTACGCGGTTTCGAGCAAATCAGGTTATTGCAACGTGCACTTCCGCTTGCGCGTAAACTTGACGATCCGACTTTGGAATGCGACGTGAATATGTCTTACGCGCGAGGGACGCGAGGCGAGGAGGCGTTGATATACGGGCGTGATGCGCTTCGTATTGCGCGCGAGAATGAATTGCCGAAGCTGGAATGCGACGCGCTGATAGTGTGTGCGCGAGCCGCGCGAGGTTCCGAGAAATTCACGTATGCGAGCAACGCTGTCGAAGTCGCGGTTACTATTGGTGATGAGATGCGTGAATGCAAGGCATTGATTCAATGCGCGCGAGCGACGGGTTATGCGGAGTCGGAGAAATACGCGCTTGACGCGCTTCTCAAAGCCCGCAAGGTTGGTGAGATGAGGTTGGAATGCAGCGCGTCGATTTGCTGCGTGCGAGCGACGCGCGGTGCAAAGCGGATCGAATACGGACGTAATGCGGTTCGTACTGCGCGTGAGACTCGTGATCGGAGGTTGATATGCGAAGGGTTAATCGCATACGCTCAAGCGACACCTTACCCGGAGCGGATCGAGCCTGCGAAGGAAGCCCTTGAATTAGCGCGACTCCTTGATGACAAGAGACTAAGTGACCAAGCGCGAGAGATTGGAGGATTACGGCGGATAGTCTATGGTCCGTGATAATGCGTGCGTTTATGGAGCAGCCGCCAAAATCGCACGATGTGTAAGCGGACGATGTTGAAGGTTTCCGGAAGCGTTCGTTCGAAGGTTCGTCCTGGGAAGTTTCAGGAGGAATATGTCGACCAAGCGCAAATAACGATCTCGTGCAATCGGATCCAAAGAAAACCATCGCCGATATCTTTGCGCGAGCGTCTGACGATGCATCGATCCTCGACGCCGTGCTCAAACTAGCTTCGAACCGCAAGTATTTCGACCTTGACGAAATTCTCGACATTCTTGCTCAGACGACTCGCGAGAAGATTGCCGATCAGCGGACCCGCATGCTGATCTTCGAGATCCTTGCGCCGAAAACTATGCCGTCAATCCGCGCCGAGATGCTCAAGTGCATCACCCGCGAGGAGTGGCCCGACGACATAGCGCGCGCCGCTGTCCTCAATGTATTTCTCCCGTGGCACCTCCACGACGTATGGGAAGTTCCGCCATGGATGCCCAGTCTTGACGAGCTCCGGATAATTCGCGACCGAGCATCAGCTCAGGAGATACGCGATCCCAACCTCCGAGGGTTGCTCCTTGCGAAACTCCGACTGCATCTTAAACCTGATATCACGCCCGAAGAATACTACGGGCTTTTTACGGAAATCGTCGACTGCGCATTGGAGGCGGGGCCGCATACGCGACTGGGACAGAATGAGGAAACCTTCTTCGCGCGATTGGATCTGACGTCGGATTTTGAGGGGTTCTCGCCGACGCAGCGCGATGATCTCTTCAACCGCATCATCGTATGGACTCCCAAGCAGTCGCAATATGTTTGGTACAGAAGCAGCGTTTTTGTGAATCAACTTGTCCGGCATCTTAGGGATGAGGCGATCACCTATGCCGTCGGGCAAGTCAATGACGACCGGGAAAACGTCGGCGCGATTTTCGCTGCTGTTGCCCCGTATGCGAACTACCGTGAAACGAAGAAGATTCTTGCCCATACCACGCGTGAGACCATACCCGATTCCCAAACGCGTGTCGATATATTCACAGCGCTGCTGCAACCGAAACCGCCGTGTCGACGCAGAACGACGCCCGACATCCGTGAGGATGTCCTCGCCCGGACGACCCGCGAGGATATGCCCGAAGAGCGCGATCGGGCGACCGTCCTCATCGAGATGATCCCGGAGGTCGATGATCCCGAGTATGTGGTGATTCGCGATCGAGCAAGCCGGCAGGAGATGCCCGATCCCCGCATCCGAGGCGCGCTCCTTGCGGCACTCCGATCTCATCCCATCGCGGACCTCAAGCCCAACCGAGATCCTCAGCTTGCCGACGAGATTCTCGCGTGCGCGCAGGAGATGCTGTCGTCTCATGATGAGGCTACGAGGCATTACGGATCTCAATTCTTCAGGAACGAGGTGCTCTCTATTTTTCGCAAAGAGGAGTACCACGGCAAGGTTCTCACGGCAGCCTCGCAGATTCCCGACGAGGTGACTCGCGCCCATACTTTTTACGCGATAATCTGCGAGGCGAAGAACGCATTACCGAAGCTTGAGGAGAAAACTCTCGACAAGCTCGAAGCCGCATTCCGCCCCCATATCACGCGCAAAGCGATGCCCGACGGCGACGCTCGAGATCTTGTCTTCAAGGCTCTGGGGTTCAGTGAACCAGGTTACGTCCGTGCCGAGGAGACGGATTTCCATCTCGATCCTGCCGAACAGGCGGATCTCACGGAAACGATGACCTCCTCTCCGAAGCGAAGCGGGGTTGCCGATCTTCTGCGGAAAGCGCGGCGTGTCCGTCGATGGATTTCCGAAAAATGCAGAAGACAACCGTGATGATTGCTTCCTCCCTAAAAGGATGGATTCGTCCGTGTTTTGAATACGCGGCCTTTTTTTGGGGTGTCGCGAGCAGGAATCCCAGAGGTTAACAACATACAGAATGCGCGTTTGGCGGAGTTCTTCGGAACCAAAGAGAAGAAGGAGGGTGCGTTTTGGATACCGCGATAACCGTGGCCGTGACGACGGCGGTCGTACAAGCCCTTTCCGTCGGCGGGAGGTTCGTTCTGACCGAAACAGCCTCGGAAGTGGTTCGGGACGCCTACTCCGCGCTAAAATCCTGGATCCACGATCGTTATCCGGGCGTGAGCCTTGA